>CAZCHU010000236.1:0-3731 GCA_964498215.1 uncultured Mycobacterium sp.
TGGCGGATTGCGGAGTGTTGATCCGGCCGCAGCCTGTCGCCTCCGTCACCACTGACCGAGGACGGCCCGGCGGTCCCGGCCTCGGTAGGTCGCAACCTGGATCGCGCCCGCGTCAAACGGTTGACAACCCTCAAAGGGCGCCCCGCTTCGCAGCAATACCTTCAGTGAGTCATTATGGTATAGTTTTTATACATGCCTGAGTTTGAGTTCGATCCCGTGAAAAGCGGGACGAACCTTGCTAAGCACGGTATCGACTTCACTGCGGCGCAGGCGATTTGGCGAGATCCGCATCGTATTGAGGTGCCGGCACGTACGACAGATGAACCGAGGTGGATGGTGATCGGCCGGATTGACGGGCAATGCTGGTCAGCAGTAGTGACATATCGCGACGAACACGTGCGGATCATCTCGGTTCGGCGTTCACGCGAGAGGGAGGCGGCGATTTATGAAGGCTAACGAGTTTGACAAGCGCTTCGATGAAGGCGAAGACATGAGCGCCGCGCTGGATACGACACGGGCGCGGCGCCCCGGCGAGGAGCATCGGCGGGTAAACGTCGACTTTCCAGCATGGATGGTCGCAGAACTTGACCGCGAAGCCACCCGGCTCGGCGTTACCCGACAATCACTGATCAAGGTCTGGATCGCCGAAAAGCTCGACCACACCGACCACACGGCAGCCTGAGGATCACTGGGTCTTGGCGCTGATTCTCGGCAGTGCCGCACGTCATGGCTCGCCGCCGGTGTCGGGCTCACGGAGAGCGTCTGCGGCTTCGGCGAGTCGGGCCAGGTTGGCTTTGAAGTCTCGGTAGGCGGCGCGGCGATCGTCGTCGGTGGCGTAGTCGTCGCCGTACCGATCTAGCCATGCTGCCCAGTGCTCGGCGGCGTTCACGAGGCCCACTCCCCTGTTCCGGGGGTTTTGGGAACCGCTACGTGGGTCTCTTGAGGTATGCGGTGGTGTCCCCGAAAGATGCGGCAGTGATTGATGGTTGGGGGCATTACAGGCTCAGTCCGTAGTCCGTGGTGGGCCGTGTGGCCCGGCTTGGTCGTTGTTGTTCTGCGTACCAGGCGGCGCCCTGCTGTGGGGTAAGCCCGTCGGGGGTGGCGAGGGTGGTGGTTTGTTCGGTGCTGGCGCTGCGGGTGGTTGGTATGAGGGCAGCGAGACGCGGGTCGGAGGCCCAGTTGTCTGCGTGTAGGGCGTATCCGGTCCACAGCGAGATTGCCGGGGCTGCCGGACCGGCCAGTTGCAGCGGTGGGGTGTGGTCGTCGTGAAACGACATCGTGAGGGTCCGGGTTGTGAGGTCCGGGTGGTACTCGGCGAGGTCTTGGTACCAGAACGACAGCCAGCCGCCTTGCGGGCGGCTGCACATGAGGCGCATGTTGGTGGTGAGCACCGATGTCTCGCGGTGGTTGCGCCAGCTCGGTTGTGCGTCGCGGTCGGCCTCACGGCGCCGGCCGCGGTTGATCGCCGACTGGGTAGCCATTGCCGCGGCCATCAGGGCGGGGTTGACGAAGAACGGAGCGTGAGCGCGGTCATAGGAGCCATCGCCGCCCAGCAGCCGGCTGTAGGCCGCAGGGCTGCTGAGCCGCACGGATTCGTTGGGTTCTAGCAGTGGGCCGTGAATAGGGAGGGTGGGAGGCGTGCGGCCGTCGGTGAGGGCTTTGGCGCAGCCGCGTGCGTAGTCCCACCACGGGTCGTTGTAGTGGCTCACAGGCTTCGGTCCTCCCCCGCGCCTCGGTCGCGCTGTTGATCGCGGTATTCCGCTGCGCGGGCCCGCTGCGCGATTTGTTGAGCAAAGCGGTATTGGTCGGCGGTTTGTAGCCCGGATTCCTCGATGAGGAATGGGGTCGGGTTGAGGTGTAGCGACCACCCGGGTTCGCGGCCGGCGGCCAGCAGTCGTTGTTGGGCTTCGGCTGCTTTGGCTTGGGCTGCTTCGGATTGGGCTTCCATGCGAAGGATGGCGGTCAGTGTGGAGTGTTCTTCGCGTTTGGCGGCGAGTTCCTCGCGTTGGTCGAACTCTTCTACTGCGGTGGTGCTCAGATCCTCGATGCTGGCGGCCAGGGCGTGGCGGTGTTCTTCTAGGCGGCGGTAGTGGTTGGGCAGGTCTTTGTAGAGGTTTTCTGCGCGGGTGAGCAGACCGCGCGCTTTGGGAGCCGCTGCAGCGGGATCGCGGATCGGGTTGGTGGCCGACAACTCTTCGAGTGAAATCCCGGCCTCAGCCGAGGGCGCTTCGCAATCCACCCACAGTTTGTTGTTGATGTTGTCCCGGCGCGCGCGTAGCGCCACACCGTTGATCGTGGTGTTCAGGGTGCGGGTTTCCCAGCTGGGCGCGTTCTTTAACCCGGCGAATGCGGCGCGGCATTGTGCGGCGAATCCTTCGGCGGCATCCGTGCGCTCTGGGTGCTGGCGGCCGTCGACCAGGATCGTCAGCGGCGCGCTCTCGTTGCGCTCGGCGATTGCTTCGGCCACTGGTTGGAGGGTATGGCGATCCTTGTCGATGATGTCGAGTCTGCGGCGCTGTTGGGTGATCTCTCGGTCTCGGGCGGCGGCTGTTTCCAGGTAGGAGCGTTCCAGGGCGGCCAGGTGCTCGATCTCGTCTTGGAGTTGGACTTGGCGGACGTAACGCGGGTCTCCGGTGGCCAGGGCCTTGGTTTCTGCGGCGGCCACCGTCATCTCCGCACCGCCAATGTCTTCGACCTCATCGACGCCGATGTCAGCACGTTTGACCTGCTCGATGAACAGTGACTTGGCTTCGATCTTCTGCCACATCACGGTGTCGTAGGAGCCCTCGACAACGTAGTTGAAGATGTCGACGTACTCGTTTTGGTTGCCCTGGCGAAGGATTCGCCCTTCGCGCTGCTCCAGGTCAGCTGGCCGCCACGGCACATCGACGTGGTGCAGCGCGGCCAGTCGGGTTTGGACGTTGGTGCCGGTGCCCATCTTCTCGGTGGAACCGATCAGCACTGATACCAGGCCCCGATTGCATTCATCGAACAGGCGCAGCTTGTCCTCTGGTTTCTCCGCGTCGTGGATGAATCGTATTTTCTCGGCTGGCATTCCGCGCTCGACCAGGTCATCGCGGATCGCGCTGTACATGGTGAAGCTGCCCTTGTCTTTCCCGGCTTTCTTTGTCGGCGTGCCCCGATCGCAGAACACGAGCTGAAGCGCGCCGGGCTGCGGCATCTGGTGGCCGTGTTGGGAGTCTTTGTAGAACCGATCTGCGGTCTTGTTGTGCACGGCCATGATTTGGTCGGCGACTGCTGCGGTGCGTGAGTGCGCCGGTGCGGGCAGGTGGACCATTCGTGGGTCCAGGCTGGCCTCGCGGCCGTCGTTGCTGACCTTGAGAATGTTGTCGCGTGACAGGTTCTGAGGGTCGATGGCTGCGGCGCGGTAGCCGAGGTCGGTGATGAAGTCTTTGAGTTCCTGATCGGCGGGGATGGTGATGACGGTGCGTTTGCCGTTGGTTAGTTCGGGTAGCCGCATGGGAACTTGGTCGCGGGTGACCACGTCGGTGAACACTGAGGACAGCCCCAGTAGCTCTTGGAGGTTACAGAACTTCCCGACCCGGGTCACTGGCTTGAGTTGGGTGCCAGTGGAGTTCAGTTCCACGGTGTTGACGGTGGCGGTGAAGGTTGATCCCCAGTCGTTGAGGTGCTCGACGCCTGCGTCGGCCAGTAGGTCGGGGCGCAGGTAGCGTTGCATGACATACATTTCCCCGAGGCTGTTGGCCACT
>CAZCHU010000237.1:0-3712 GCA_964498215.1 uncultured Mycobacterium sp.
ACGTCGCGGGCGGGGGATCCGCATCTGCACACCCATGTGTTGGTGCCTAATAAGCAGGCTCGCGCCGATGGGGTGTTGGTCGCTATCGATAGTGATGCGTTGTGGCATGAGGCCAAGGCCGCGGGGATCATTTATCAGGCCACGTTGCGGCGGGAATTGAACACCCTGTTGGGGGTGGAATGGGATCGGGTGGATCCGCATTCGGGGATGGCCGAAATCGCCGGAGTCGACCGAGCGGTGCTCACGGCGGCGTCGCAGCGGTCCACACAGCTCTCGGAGTGGGCGGCGAAAAACTTGGTCGTTGATGGTGCGGGGGTGAGTGCGGCGCAGTTGGCGCGCGCGCAGAAAGCGACCCGCCCACGTAAGCCTGAGCATCGCCCGTGGGCCGAGTTGAAGGCCGAATGGGCGGGCCGGTTCGGCGGGGAACTGGTGATCGATGAGACCGCCCAACAGCAGGCGCGCGAACAGCGGTTGGCCGCGGCGGAGGGCGCGGTGATGGAGTGGGTGAACGCGGCGGTGGCCGGAATCGACAAGGCGGCGTTCACCCGCGCCGATCTGATCGAGGCGTTGGGCGCGGCGATGCCGGTCACCATCACCGACACACCGCACGGGCCGCGCTGGGTCGCCGAAACGTTGGCTGATGCGGTCGGAATGCGGATCACTGCTGAGCGCGCCCCGCATGAGCGCGAAGGCCATGACCGGTTCACCGCGACACCGATCATCGCCGAAGAACACGCACTCTACGAACTGATCGGTGGCCGGGATCAACGCGCGGCACTACCGGCCGAGACTGTCGAGACGGTTGTTGAGGCCGCGGGTTTGTCGGCTGATCAAGGGGCTGCGATCGGCGCGATCGCCACCTCACCGTGGCTGATCCAGGCGTTGTCTGCGCCGGCCGGGGCGGGCAAGACCACCTCGTTGAGGGCGTTGCGGGAAGCCGCGCACCGGGGCGGAAAAGCCCGGGTGTTGGTGGCGGCTCCGACCGGGAAAGCCGCCGATGTCGCCCTAGCCGAAGGCGCTGCCGATGGCGGCGGCACGATCGCGGGCGCACTCAAAGCGCTGCGGGAGCAGCGGCTGCAGCTTGATCCAGAGACGCTGCTGGTGATCGACGAAGCCGGCATGGCGGGCACCGCAGCCCTGCGGGAACTGCTCGCCGCGGCCAGCAGCGCGGGAACCAAAACGGTGCTCGTCGGGGACGGACGACAACTATCGCCGGTGAAGGCGCGTGGGGGGATGTTCACCCAACTGTGTGCCGATCTGCCCTGGGCGCAGCACCTGTCGGAGGTGTGGCGGATGCACGACGCCGGGGAGCGGGCCGCCTCGCTGGTGATACGCGACGGGGACAGTGGTGTGCTCGATGATGCGGTGGGGTGGTATCGCGATCACGACCGGCTACGTCTCGGGGATCCGGTCGCGATGGCCCAGGATGCGTTTGACGCCTGGATGAGCGACCACAACCGCGATGGTGGTGGGGACAGCCTGTTGATCGCGGATCGGTGGGAGATCGCTGATGCGCTCAACGAACGCATCCACCGCCACCTTGTCGCTGACGATGCTGAAACTGTGACTGGTGCGCGGCGTCACCGGATCGGGGCCGGGGATGTGGTGATCAGCCGCCGCAATGACCCCACCATCGAGGTGTCGCGCCGGGGCAGTAAGCGCGGGGAACTGGTCGCGGTTACTGATGCTCCGGTGCGCAATGGGCAACGCTGGAACGTCATCGCCGTTGACGCCGAGGGGGATCGGATCGCGGCCCGCCGGATCGGCGACAACGCGCGGGCGGTGTTTGACGGTGAGTATCTGCACACCCATGTGCATCACGGGTATGCGGTCACCGTGCACGCCGCCCAGGGCGCCACCGCGGCCCGCTGTCACGCCGTGCTGTCGACGGCGGGCCGGCGCCGGGCAGCGTATGTGGCGATGACCCGGGGGCGGGAATCCAACACCGTCTACCTCTACGACCGGGTCGCCGGGGAAGGCGACCACGAACACAGCCCGCAACCGCAACCCGGCGTGCACCAAGCACGCCGTGGCGACGACCAGGACGCCGCCGGAGCCTTGACCGAACTGTTGGGGCGTGACGACACAGCGCACACTGTCGCAGCCACCGCCACGGCCACAGATCGCGAGCAGCTCCCCGAACCAGTCGCCGGCCTACTCGACTCCCGCGCCCACGCCCTGGAGAAGGTCCGCACCGTCCACGAGCTGGGTGCCGAAGTCGACTGGCTGGCCCAGATCGGTGGGATCAGCGCGCGTGCTACCTGCTACAAAACCGGCACCGCCACCCTGAAGCGCCTCCTCGACGAGGAAGCGCTCGACCAGGATCAGTGCAGTGTGGCCGCGGGCATCGTGGGCACCATCGACACCGTGCAATCCCTGCACTTCGACACCCAAACGGCCGCCGAGAAGCCCGCGCTGCTGGCCGCGGTCACTGCCTGCACCCGCACCGAGGGCGTAGCGACGGTCCTGCTCCCGGCAACTGAACAAGCCTCCCATGACGCCCTCGGTTACGCCGGTGGTGCTGTCGTGCACAGCGCGGACACGCTCCTGGCCGAGTTCGACACCCTAGAACCCGACACCGTTAAGAGCAGAAGCCGATTCTGTGGTGCGTTCGTCATTGTCGATGACGCTGATCACCTACAACCCGATCAGCTGATACGCCTGGCCGGTCACGCCCGCACCCGGGGCAGCAAGCTGGTGTTGGTCACCACCGACACCCACCCGCCCCGACCAGGGCCATCCAGACATTTGACTGATGTTGCTGCGGTATTCCTGCCCTGGGCCCATCACCGCGGGACGAACATCGAAGAACCGGACACCGCGATCGGGCGCGCCCAACACGACAGCACAAGGCGCGGTACTGACCCGTGCATCGCCGAAATACTTGACCGGGCAACCGAACTGATCAACACCAGCCAACAACGGTACGGATACCTGGGACGCCACCGAGATCGCAGCCAGGACCGCAGCCAAGACCGCAGCCGCGACGACGACTACGGCCTGGGCCTATGACCGGAGGACTGCCCGACAAACCCCCGGATGAGTGCGTGCAGTGGTGTCAGGCCCATGATTATCGGATCAGCGTTGACGATGATCTGGCCGAAGTCGATTTGGACTGGTGGAACAGCCACCTGGAAAGTTATCGGATCCCGGTGCGGCTGTGGGGCTGCACCCTCGACGGCGCCCCCACCGACCGAGGTGCGGGGTTTGTGCGCCGCAGCGACATCAACGGATCACTGCCCGAACAGGGGCCACCGGATCTGTGTGTGCTCTACCGTGCCGCGGTATGGCTCACAGGACATCCGCGCCGCTCCCAGACCCGCCGCTTCCCTGATGTGCGAACACGCAGCCGCACAGGCGATTTCACCGAGATCACTACCGCGTTGCAAACCTGCCGCCAACATCCCGCCACCATCGACCCCGGCCCTTACCGCAGCTGGTCGGGGTGGCCTCGTACCCCCGGGATCGGGCCGGCGGTGTTATCGCTGTACTGCTGGGCTGTACGCCCACACACCCTTGAGCGTCCGCAACTGCTCGACCAGCACAGCCTGGCCACCCTATGCCACCTCGGGTGGCTGGAACTCCCCTCGATCACCACCTTCACCCGCACCCGCTACCTGCGCTACAACCAACTACTCCATGACTGGGCTCTCAACACCCAGATGCCTGCCGAACTCATCGAAATGTGGCTAGCCCACAACTGGCAGGAACG
>CAZCHU010000238.1:0-3676 GCA_964498215.1 uncultured Mycobacterium sp.
CTGCGCCAGCGGATCATGGTGATCGACGGCGCGATGGGCACGGCGATCCAGCGGGACCGCCCGGACGAGGCCGGCTACCGCGGCGAGCGGTTCAAGGACTGGCCGAGCGACCTCCAGGGCAACAACGACCTGCTCAACCTGACGCAGCCGCAGATCATCGAGGGGATCCACCGCGAGTATCTCGAGGCGGGCGCCGACATCCTGGAGACCAACACGTTCAATGCGAACGCGGTGTCAATGTCGGACTACGACATGGAGGAATTGAGCTACGAGCTGAACTATGTCGGTGCTGCCCTGGCGCGGGCGGCGTGCGACGAGTTCAGCACTGCGGAGAAGCCCCGCTACGTCGCCGGCACCCTCGGGCCGACGACGCGGACCGCGTCGATCTCGCCGGACGTCAATGATCCCGGCGCCCGAAACGTCTCCTACGACCAGTTGGTTGCCGCTTATCTCGAAGCTGCCAACGGCCTGGTCGACGGCGGTGCCGACATCATCCTGGTCGAGACGATCTTCGATTCGCTGAACGCCAAGGCGGCGGTGTTCGCCATCGAGACGTTGTTCGAGGACCGCGGACGCCGCTGGCCGGTCATCATCTCGGGAACCATCACCGATGCTTCCGGACGGACGTTGTCCGGGCAGGTCACCGAGGCATTCTGGAACGCCATCAGGCACGTGAGGCCCCTGGCGGTCGGCCTCAACTGTGCGCTGGGTGCGCCGGAGATGAGGCCCTACATCGCCGAGATGTCGCGGATCGCGGACACCTTCGTCTCCTGCTACCCGAACGCCGGCCTGCCCAACGCCTTCGGTGAGTACGACGAGTCACCGGAAGAGCAAGCCGGCTACATCGCTGAGTTCGCCGAAGCCGGCCTGGTCAACCTGGTCGGTGGTTGCTGCGGTACGGGGCCGCCGCACATCGCCGAAATCGCCAAGGTCGTTGAGGGGAGGCCGCCGCGCAGCGTGCCGGAGATTGCGGTGGCGACCCGGCTCTCGGGCTTGGAGCCGCTCAACATCACCGACGACTCGTTGTTTGTGAACATCGGCGAACGCACCAACATCACCGGCTCCGCCCGGTTCCGAAACCTGATCAAGGCCGAGGACTACGACACCGCGTTGTCGGTCGCTCTGCAGCAGGTCGAGGTCGGTGCGCAGGTCATCGACGTCAACATGGACGAGGGCATGATCGACGGCGTCGCCGCGATGGACCGGTTCACCAAGCTGATCGCGGCCGAGCCGGACATCAGTCGCGTCCCGGTGATGATCGACTCCTCCAAGTGGGAGGTCATCGAGGCCGGCCTGAAGAACGTGCAGGGCAAGCCGATCGTCAACTCGATCTCGATGAAGGAGGGCGAGGAGAAGTTCATCCGCGAAGCACGGCTGTGCCGCAAGTACGGTGCCGCCGTCGTGGTGATGGCCTTCGACGAGCAGGGGCAGGCTGACAACCTGGAACGCCGCAAGGAGATCTGCGGGCGCGCCTACCGGATCTTGACCGAAGAGGTCGAGTTCCCGCCGGAGGACATCATCTTCGACCCGAACTGCTTTGCGCTGGCCACCGGCATCGAAGAGCACGCGACGTACGGGATCGACTTCATCGAGGCCTGCGCCTGGATCAAGGAGAACCTGCCCGGGGTGCACATCTCCGGCGGTATCTCAAACGTGTCGTTCTCGTTCCGGGGCAACAACCCTGTGCGCGAGGCGATTCACGCAGTGTTCCTGTTCCACGCCATCAAAGCCGGCCTGGACATGGGCATCGTCAACGCGGGTGCCCTGGTGCCCTACGACTCGATCGACGCAGAGCTGAGGGACCGGATCGAGGACGTCGTCCTGAACCGTCGCGAGGACGCGGCCGAAAGGCTCCTGGAGATCGCGGAGCGGTACAACAGTTCGGAGAAGGCCGACGAGGCGACCGCGGCCGAGTGGCGAAACCTACCCGTGCGCGAGCGGATCACGCACGCGTTGGTCAAGGGCATAGACGCCTACGCCGAGTCGGACACCGAGGAACTACGCGCCGAGATCGCCGGGGCGGGCGGTCGCCCGATCGAGGTGATCGAGGGACCGCTGATGGACGGGATGAACGTCGTCGGGGATCTGTTCGGCTCGGGCAAGATGTTTTTGCCCCAGGTGGTGAAGTCGGCCCGGGTGATGAAGAAGGCGGTGGCGTACCTGCTGCCGTTCATCGAGGCGGAGAAGGAAGAGACCGGGGTCACCGGCAAAGACACCAATGGCACGATCGTGATGGCGACGGTGAAAGGCGATGTTCACGACATCGGCAAGAACATCGTCGGAGTCGTCCTGCAGTGCAACAACTTCGAGGTGATCGACCTCGGCGTGATGGTGCCTGCGCAGAAGATCCTGGCCGCTGCCAGGGAACACGATGCCGACATCATCGGGCTGTCCGGTCTGATCACCCCGTCGCTGGACGAGATGTCCAACTTCGCGGTCGAGATGGAACGCGAGGGGCTGGAGATCCCGTTGCTGATCGGTGGCGCCACCACCTCGCGGGCCCACACGGCCGTGAAGATTTCGCCGCGGCGCAGCGGCCCGGTGGTGTGGGTCAAGGACGCTTCCCGTTCGGTACCGGTGGCTGCCGCGCTGCTCGACGACAACCAGCGCCCGGCCCTGCTGGAGGCCACCGAGAAGGACTACGCAGCACTGCGTGATCGGCACGCCAAGAAAAACGAGCGGCCGATGCTGACCCTGGAGAAGGCCCGTGCGAACCGGACGCCGATCCAGTGGGACGGTTACGCGCCACCGGTGCCCGCCCAGGGGCTCGGGGTGCGGGAGTTCCTCGACTACGACCTCGCCGAACTACGCGAGTGCATCGACTGGCAGCCGTTTTTCAACGCCTGGGAGATGAAAGGCCGCTTCCCCGACATTCTCAACAACCCGGCCACAGGCGAGACCGCCCGCAAACTGTATGACGATGCCCAGAAAATGCTCGACACCGTGATCAAAGAGAAGTGGTTGACGGCGAACGGGGTGATCGGGTTCTTCCCGGCGAACGCAGTCGCCGACGACGTCGAGGTCTACACCGACGAGACCCGCACCCAGGTGTTGAGCACCCTGCACAACCTGCGCCAGCAAGGGCAGCACCGCGAGGGCATCCCGAACCGGTCGCTGGGCGACTACATCGCCCCCAAGGAAACGGGTCTGGCGGACCACATCGGCGCCTTCGCCGTCACCGCGGGGCTGGGCAGCCAGGAAAAGATCATGGAGTTCAAGGAAGCCCTCGACGACTACAGTGCGATCCTGCTGGAGTCGATCGCCGACCGGTTGGCAGAAGCATTCGCCGAACGGATGCACCAACGGGTCCGCACGGAGTTCTGGGGATACCAGCCCGACGAACAGCTCGACAACGAGGCACTGATCGGGGAGAAGTACGTTGGTATCCGCCCGGCCCCGGGTTATCCGGCGTGTCCGGAGCACACCGAGAAGGCGACGCTCTGGAAGTTGATGGATGTCCAGAAGCGCACCGGTATCGAGTTGACCGACTCGATGGCGATGTGGCCCGGCGCCGCCGTCAGCGGCTGGTACTTCTCTCATCCACAGTCGCAGTATTTCGTGGTCGGCCGGCTGGCCCAGGATCAGGTCGCCGACTACGCGAAGCGCAAGGGCTGGACCCTGCAGGAAGCCGAGCGCTGGCTCGCTCCCAATCTCGGCTACAACCCGGAGGACTGAG
>CAZCHU010000239.1:0-1743 GCA_964498215.1 uncultured Mycobacterium sp.
CTCAATGTCGGAATAGTCGACTTCGGATTCTATTGGGTAACGGCTATCACGAATGAAGGCAGAATTGTCGTCGCTAACAGCTATGGGATCGGGTATATCCCGGCGAATGTGCTTCTGCCGGAACAGATTCTGATGGCCACGGCCGACGAATCCATTCCGGTCGCGGAGCGCGCGCGGTGGGCTACCTACCCAATTCTGGCACTGCAGGGCTGGGCGCGGCATCATGACGAGCGATTGCGGCTCGTCATCGCGACCGAGGATCAGTTCCAGGGGTTCGATCCGGGCGTCCCGACGATCATCCTGCAACCCGACGACATACCTGACGACGGCGCGATGCGGGGCCGAACCAGATTGCAGGTACTCGCCCCGGGCGCTGCTGCGAAGCTTGCTGCGACGCGTGATGACGGCCTCACGGACCTACTGCCACCCGCTCACGCCGAGCCCAAACTGCCCAGGGACGACTTGGCGATGTCCTGGTTCGAGGTATCCAAGCCACTCATGAGCAGGTCCACCAGCAGGGGCAGGGCTCACCTTGAGGCGATGTCCGTCTACGCAGTCCACGCCATGGAATCGGCACTCGGTCGAGCTCAGACCGAACCCGCGTTTGAGGCGCAACGTGCCGCCATTGCCGACTGGTTGTACTGGCAACAGCAGCACAGCATTCTCACCGATGCGCTCGACACGCTTTAGAAGACTCGGATCCAGTCGATGAGCATTTCCGCGGGGTAGGTACCGCCAGCGGGTTCGCGGCCGCCCGATCCGCCGACCGCGATATTGAACACGGGCGCCAACGTGTATCCGGGGAGGTTGAACGGCCAATCGGGGATGGAGTTCGCCGGAACCTCGAAGTAGGGCTGCATGCCCGGCTGGTAGTCCTTCCAGAAGTACATTCCACTCGGCAGCCACGTCATCCGCCAGGTGTGCCATGCGTTGTCGATCGGATGCGGATGGGTGGCAAACGAGGTGCCGTCCAGCCTGGCGTGCACCGTGGTTCCCGACGGCCAGTCGCGGTTGCCGTACCACTCGACCAGGTCGATTTCACCGCCGTTGACGGGGTTGTCGTTCAACAGCCAGAACGCGGGCCAGGCGCCGTCGGTCAGGCAGTTGAGCTTGATGCGGGCTTCCCACGTGGTTCCCATGGCGCCACGCCATAGGCCGACAACCTTGCCGCTGGCGTACTTCTGCTGGATGTTGTCGCCGGGGCCTCGGGTGGCGCGGATGACGAGATGGCCGTTGCCGTCCTGGAACACGTGTTCCTGATCGGTGACGTAGCGGCCCATGTTGAAGGGTTTGTCCCATTCGTGCGGGTTCCTGATCGTCTCCCGTTCGGGGACGATGAACCACCACGCCGGGTCGGGTGGTGTGCCTGCCGGGCCGTTGAATTCATCCTGGAACAACATGACCGAACCTGGATCGGCAGCCTCGGGTGCCGGCCCGCCGGGGCTACCGGGCGCTGGCGGCGGTGGAACATCGCCGACGATCGGTTGAGCCTGGGCACCGGGAAGAGGAAGCGCGGCAGCCGCCGCCCCGAACCCCAGCATCAACATTGCGCGACGACGATCGATATTTTCCACAACAGCACCATAAACAATCTCGGCTCGTCGGGGGCGGCGCCACTCGATCCGGGCTGGCGAAACTTGTCCGCCATCCTCGCTGGCGGTTCGCCTAACTTCCGGTGACGCCGACTATGCCTCTATAGCTCGACGCCGCCAGCTTGATCCCGCTGGCGACGAGGGCCAGGTG
>CAZCHU010000239.1:1843-3651 GCA_964498215.1 uncultured Mycobacterium sp.
GCATGCTGAACGCCCTGCATGAGGCCCTGCGGGGCGGCGGCCGCAATGCCCATCAACTGCGCGGGGGCTTGCGCGGCCGTCGTGGCCGTCTGCATCGAAGTAGTCAGGAACTGACCGGACTGGCCGCCCGCTGATTTGGGAGCCGGAGCATTCAGGGGAGCCACACGGGCGTCGGCCGCGGTCCTGATCTCTTGCTCGCCGGCTTGGTCTGTCGATTGATAGGCGCTTCGAGCCTCAGCGAGGTTCGCTGCGAACTGCTCTTCCCTGGCATGTGTGGCTGCCACATCAGCGGTCAGAGGCGCAGCGAGTTCAGGCATGACGGCAGAGATCAACAGGCTCATCGGGTCGCTGCCAGCTGGAATTGTCGGTACGGGCGGCACCGTCACCACCGCCGGGTCCCAGGTCAGTGCGGGGGTATCCACACGCAACGGAGGGGGATTGCCCACAAGCCCCTCCAACCTGCCCCGTGTTCTCAGACCAAATGTTCCGCAGCCCAGTCGAGGACGCGCCAGTCCTGAACGCGAGGCTACCGGACGTGCTGTGCCCCAACGACATGAACTTTCCGCCGCAAGTGCGCTCAACGAGGTGTCAGAGTGTGTCGGCACACTTGCGTCATGTGTCGGGAACGAACGCCAGAGCAACAAGCCGGCTGAACAATGCTCGATCTGGTTTTGCCAATGCAGTGCGGTGGCTGCGCGAGCCCCGGCATCCGCTGGTGCGAGGCGTGCGATAAGGAGATGACCGTCAAACCCGACCAGCCGTATCTGGTGACGCCGCGGCTGGACCCCGGTGTGCCGGTGCTGTCTCTCGGCCGCTACGCGGGCGCTCGCCGCAAAGCCATCGTCGCCGTCAAGGAACGCGGCCGCACCGACCTGATACCGCAGCTGGCCAGAGCCGTGAGCCGGGGCATCGAGAACCTACTCACCTGGGGAATCCTCGAAACCCCGCTTTCTGTCGTACCGGCTCCCACCCGCTGGTCGGCGGCCCGGCGCCGGGGCGGTGACCCGGTCACCCGCATCGTCCAGGCTGCCACTGCGGGACACCCCGGGTTGACCGTCGACGCTGCGCTGCGCCTCAAAGCATTCACCCGCGACTCGGTCGGACTCTCCAGCGCCGACCGGCAGCGCAACGTCACCGGCCGTATCCGGCTCACGAAGCCGGTGGGCAGCCGCGTCGTCGTGGTCGATGACGTCGTCACGACAGGGGCCACTGCCGCCGAATCGGTCGCGGTACTGCGAAATTCTGGTGCCGACGTCGTCGCCGTACTGGTGCTCGCGCATGCGTGAGCCAGCCGGTGGGGTCGGCATCAATCCCGCGTGAAGAGTTGAAAACAGTCTACGGATTTGGTGGCACGACACGGTGAATACGGACTACCGTCGGCACCAACCGACCGTGAACATCTCACGGCGGCGCTCAGAACATGAGACGCCGGATATCGCGTCCAGCGGTAGGAGGTGATTAGTCGACACCTTGCGCCGGCGAGTGGCGCTAGCAGCTATGCCGCGCCGGCGCGATCAATTGGATGGCCCAGGCACGCGTATGCGTGCGAACGTGAACAGAATCGAGTTACCACGTATGTCAATAAATTCCGCGGACCCAGACGGCACCATGGTCGTCGATGACAGCACCACGGCGGAGTCCTCTGACGCTGGTCCCAACGCCGAGGTGGTGGTCAAGGGGCGCAACGTCGAGGTTCCCGACCATTTCCGTACCTATGTCGCCGACAAGTTGGCCCGCCTGGAACGATTCGACCGCACCATCTACTTGTTCGACGTCGAGCTGGATCATGAAAAGAACCGGCGCCAGCG
>CAZCHU010000240.1:0-3620 GCA_964498215.1 uncultured Mycobacterium sp.
GTAGCGATCATTCGTGATCGCTTGATCCTTGGGCCGGTTTGCGGGTCGGTATCGTTAGGCAGCTACGACGTCAATCAGGTCATGAAGTCCGTCGAAGTCGCCCTGATTGCGCGTGTACAGCCTCGCCGAGTGCGCGTGAGCCGTCGCAGCGATGAGCAAATCCATCGATCGTGCTCGTGGCTGACGGCCGGCATCGACGACTGCGGCAGCCACCAGGCCGTAACTCTCGGCTACAGGCTCATCGAGTGGCAACGCGTCGAATTTGCGTTGAAGCACAAGAAGTCGTCGTAGCCGTTCAGCACGCACGGAGCGTTGCTTAGCGACAAGGACTCCGAAATGCAACTCCGCCAACGTCACAGCGCTGATCGCGAGATCACCGTCGAGAGGCGCTACATCCGTCGCGATCACCACGCTGGTGTCGAGGAGGGCTCTCACGGGGCGGCCCACGGGTCGCGGACATCCTGGGAGACCTCGGCACGGTCTGCGTCCCAGGCCGGGTCGGCAGAGCCGGCGAACAGCTCGGCAACATCGGTCCACTGCCGCCACGCTCGCGGTGTTGCGGGCACCAGCCTGGCACCTGGGCGGCCGGACACGGTGATCGTAATTTCCTCGCCCTCCTCCACGCGGCGGACGAGGTCGGAAGCGTTCTGGCGCAGTTCACGCAGTCCCACAGTCCCCATCCCCGCAGGATAGCACATGTGCTACGCCGCAAATCACTTGATCTGGTTGCGTAGCGCGCAAACCCGGTCCTTCAGGGCCGGGTCAGTCTCTCCGCCTAATGGAGAGCGCGACGATGAGATCGGAAGTGCCTGCGATGACGGCGTTTCCGGCGAAACACCGACCCGTGACCACCGCGATGCGCGGCACCACCCACCCGGGACAACGTGGCCCAGAGCGCGAACGCGCGAGCACCTCGGCCAGGTCCCCGCGTTGGTCGTCAGGCATGGGGAGACTCGTACGGTTCCGCGGCTGTCAGCCCGCCACCGTTCATGGGGTCAGACCCTATCGAGCCTTCAGATGCAGCTGACCGAGTTTCTGCCAGCCTGTTTGGCTGCGTCCACCGCTGACTTCAGCCGGGCCTTCAATGCCTCGATCGATTCACCGGGTACGGCCAAGGTGCCGCCGATGCTCAGCGTGGTGTGGATCGTCACCCCCGAGTGGTGGATCGGTTCTTCGGCGCGGCAGCGAATTTTCTCCGCGACCTGGGCGACATTGTCGAGGCTGTGGACGCCCGGAAGAAGCACCAGTGCCTCGTCCCAGCCGAATCGTCCAACGGTGTCGCCCTGGCGTACGGCTTGCCGGGTGCGCACGGCCAGTGTGGCGAGTACAACGTCGCCGAAGGGATCTCCCCAGTTTTCGGTGATTGTGCCGAAATCGTCGATATCGCAGAGCAAGACGCCGAGGTGGGGTCCGTGGACGCGGGGGCTGTTGAGGGCGAACTCGAGCCGCTCGAGCGTCTCGGCAAGAGTTGACAACCCGGTGAGACCTTCGCGCGAGCGTATTCGCAGCAGGTCGACCTCGAATTCGGCGATGGTGGCGAGCACGTCGAAGAACATCTTGCCCATCGGCTGGGCCGGGTCGTACAACTGTTCGCCCACCAACAGCGTGATGCCACGTGTTGCGAGATCGTCACCAATGGCGCAGGCATCGGGTACCGATCGGGCGAGGCGTTCCAGCTTCGGCGCCACCAGCGTGTCACCTTTGTGCACTGCGGCGAGCGCCTGCATCAAAGCCGGTCGTTCTGTCTCCGTGCCGGTCATTCCCTGGTCGAGGTAGATGTGGTCCTCGGCGACGCCGAGTTCGCGAAGTCGTTGCCGCTGGGCGGCAAGGTCCTGCGGGTCCACCGAGCATCGTGCGTATCCAACGAGTGTGCCGGTATTGATCACCCGGAAAATGTAGCCGAGAGCCGGACCGGCCCGAACCCTTTATGCAGTGTGTCGGTTGCCGGCTCACGAGCAGTTGCTGACGGGTGCCGGTTGTGGCCGCATCGGCAAGACGGACGGGACCGGTAGATGATGAACTATCGAGACAACGCCACCAGGAGATGCAGATGAACACACTCGACAGGCGAGGACCGATCAAAATCCTGGTGGCCGTGACCTATCTGGTGATGATCACGACGAACGTCCTAGCCAATGCCTTGCCGCTGAACGGAAGACGCACCGGCGAAGTGTCGGAGGCCTATCAGAACCTTTTCACCCCCACCGGGTTGACGTTCTCGATCTGGAGCGTGATCTATCTGCTGCTGGGCCTGCACGTCCTCTACCAGTTGGGCCTGTTTCGCGGCGCGCAGCCCGAGGGGGAGCGCACCGCGCTGCTGAACCGGATCGGGCTGCTGTTCTCGATGTCCTCGGTGGCCAATACCGCTTGGGTGTTCACCTGGCATTACGGGTTGATCCCGCTCTCGGCAGTGCTCATCGTGGTGATCCTGGTATGCCTGATCCTGATCGCCAACAGCGTGCGGGCCGCGAACCTCTCTGGGCGCGAGCGGTGGTTCGTCGGTGTTCCGTTCAGCGTGTACTTCGGATGGACGACGGTGGCGACCATCGCCAACATCACCGTGCTGTTGGTCTACCTGAACTGGGACGGCTTCGGGCTGGCCGACGCGACGTGGGCCACGGTCATCGTCGTAGTTGCGATGGTGATCGGGGCGGCTACCGCGCTGCGCAACCGAGACCTTGCGTACGGGTTGGTGCTCATCTGGGCCTTCACCGGCATCCTGATCCGGCAGGTATCCGCCGACGGCCTCGACGGGCAATACCCCGTCGTCATCACGGCTGTCGCAGCGTCGCTGCTGGTCTTCGTGGCTGTCGAGATCGTCGTTGTGCGGCAGCGCCGGTCTGCAGTCGGGCCATGAACGCTGGGTTGGTTGATCTCGCCGGTGTTCGGCTAGTGTTTGGTGAAGTCTCCTGAGAGGAAGCTGTCGCCGATGGCGGAATGCGGCTTGTGGTGGGGAGCGGGCGTGGTATTCGTCGGCCTCGGCGCCGCGGTGCTCACCGGAGCGGGCGTCGCTGCCGCCGACACGGACCCTTCCGATGGCGGCTCGAGCACGTCGACCACTGCGTCGGGGCGAAGCGATTCGTCCCAGTCCGCTGGCGATTCGCAGGCGCCGCGCGGCAGTGATGCCCGGGGAGTCGACACCACGACAGATCCGGGTGATCCGTCGTCATTGAGCGACGGTTCAGCCGCAGAACCGTTGGATGTTGACGCCTCAGGTTCTCCGAACTCGCGCGCCACCGCCAACAGGGTGATAACCGTGTACGGCCAGGACGCCGAAGACGGCGATGCCGCAGTAGATGATGAAGCCCTGTTGGAGCGCGTCACCGGCGGCGAGTCGACCGTCCTCGATGAAGATGCCGATACCGTTGAGCCGACGGAATCCGAGGCCGTTCCGGCGGACGGGGTGGCTGTCTCCTCGGCATCGTCGACCATGGCGGCAGATAGTACGGTCGGCGAAACGGCCGATGTCGGGCCGCCAGCGGTCGTCGCCAGCTCCGATGAATCGGATGCCTCAACGGCCGCAGTTGAGTTAGTGACACCGGCCCCCCAGACGCCTGCGGACAACGTCTCGGCGACGCGGGGCAACCGGACCGCAATCCCGGCCGCCGCTGATGCGGCCG
>CAZCHU010000241.1:0-3592 GCA_964498215.1 uncultured Mycobacterium sp.
GGTCCGATCTCGCAATGGGTGCCGATGTTCGTCGCACCCCGAAGCTGAGTTCCGGGGCGCACGACGGTGTCGCGGCCAATGGATACTCCGATATCGATCCAGGTGGAGGTGGGGTCGACGACCGTTACGCCGGCGCGTTGATGTCTGGTGACGATGCGGCGGTTCAGCTCCGCGCCCAGCTCGGCCAGTTGAACGCGGTCGTTGACGCCAGCGACCAGTGCGGTGTCGTCAACGTGTTTCCCCCGTACGATGCCCCCGTCGGAGCGCACGATCGACATGACGTCGGTCAGGTAGAGCTCGTGCTGGGCGTTGTCGGAGCGCAGCCTGCTCAGCGCCGAGCGCAGCGCCTCCACGTCGAAGGCGTACACACCGGCGTTGACCTCGGTGATCGCCCGCTGTTCCGGGCTGGCGTCGACTTGCTCGACGATTCCAAGGAGGTCCCCGTCCGAGGATGCGCGCAACACTCGTCCGTACCCGGTCGGATCCGCCAGCGTGGTGGTCAGCACGGTAGCGACCGCCGACTCGGCGACGTGCGTGGCGATCAGGTCGGTCAGCGTGTCGGCATCCAGCAGTGGAACGTCGCCGGAAGTCACCACAACCACGCCGGTGAAGTCTTCAGGTAGTGCCGACAGCCCGCACTCCGCGGCGTGCCCGGTGCCCTGCTGTTGCTCCTGCACCGCGATCTCGACCCGCTGGCCCAGTTCGTCGGCGATCGCCAGAGCCGCCGGGCCCACCCGCTCGCGGTCTCGACCAACCACCACGACGTGGTGCCGCGGTGCCACACCCGCCACCGCATGCATCGAGTGCGACAGCATGCTGCGACCAGCGAGAGTATGCAAGACCTTGGGGGTGTCGGACTTCATTCGGGTTCCGGCGCCCGCCGCCAGAATGATGACCGCGGCCTCACGCATAGGTGTCCTTCCCCCGCCCGCTCCGTCGCCAGGACTCGAACCTGAACTATCTGAACCAAAATCAGAGGTGCTGCCGATTACACCACGACGGACTGATCACCCCGAGACTCTAGTCGAAGCAACTAGGGTCAGAGCCGTGGCTGTGTCCGACAAGGAACTGCGTGCACCGCGCGCCAGGATGACCGGTAGTGAACGGCGCCAGCAGCTGGTCGAAGTCGCCAAGTCGCTGTTCGCCGAGCGTGGCTTCGACGGCACATCGATCGAGGAGATCGCGCTGCGTGCCAACGTGTCCAAGCCCGTGGTCTACGAGCATTTCGGCGGTAAAGAGGGGTTGTACGCCGTCGTGGTGGACCGCGAGATGTCCGCCTTGCTGGACGGCATCACCGCCTCGTTGACCAGAAACCGCTCCCGGGTGCGGATCGAGCGGGTCGCGCTGGCGCTGCTGACCTACGTCGAGGAGCGCACCGACGGCTTCCGCATCCTGATACGCGATTCCCCGGCGAGCATCACCTCAGGTACTTACTCAACGCTGCTCAACGACGCCGTAAGCCAGGTGGCGTCGATCCTGGCGGGGGACTTTTCCCGGCGCGGGCTGGACCCCGACCTGGCGCCGCTGTACGCGCAGGCGCTCGTGGGCTCGGTATCGATGGCCGCGCAATGGTGGCTCGACGTTCGCGAGCCCAAGAAGGAAGTGGTCGCGGCCCACCTGGTCAATCTGTGCTGGAACGGGCTCACCCATCTGGAACCCGACCCGGTACTGCATCAGGAGTAGCACTCTCGTGCCGGCCCCGCACCAGGAAGCCTTGAGTGCCACCGGCACAACCACTTCGGCGGTTGCCTACGCGGTTGCCTACGATGGAGCCCATCATGACCGCATCGGGGACCACCGAGGTCCATACGCCGATCGCGGGTCTCGTCGACCTGGCTTTGCGTGACCCCTCCCTGCAGGAGGTGGCTCGTCGCGCCGCCGACCGGCCCGCCGATCTCACTCTCGTCGGCCCGGCCTGCGCCCGGGTCTACGTGGCTATGGCGCTCGCGCAGTCGGGCCCGCTGCTGGTCGTTACTGCGACGGGGCGGGAAGCCGACGATCTGACCGCCGAGCTGCGTGGAGTGCTGGGCGACGCGGTTGCGATGTTCCCATCCTGGGAAACTCTGCCGCACGAGCGACTCTCACCTGGTGTGGACACGGTCGGCGCGCGGCTCATGCTCCTGCGTCGTCTATCCCACCCCGACGACGAGCGGCTGGGCCCGCCCCTGCGCGTTGTGGTGACCGCCGCGCGGTCGCTGCTGCAGCCGATGGCCCAGCGGCGAGGGGATGGATGCGAGGAATTTGAGCCGGTCACGCTGACTGTGGGCGCCGGCATCCAGCTCGAAGGCGCAGCCGCCCCGGCGGCGACATTCGAAGGCGTCATCGAGCGGCTCGTCGACCTCGCCTACACGCGGGTCGACATGGTCGGCAAGCGCGGTGAGTTCGCGGTGCGCGGCGGCATCCTCGACATCTTCCCGCCAACTTTCGAGCACCCCGTGCGGATCGAGTTCTGGGGTGACGAGGTGTCCGAAATGCGGATGTTCTCCGTCGCCGACCAGCGGTCCATTCCGGAGATCGACATCGACAGCGTGATCGCGCTGCCGTGCCGCGAGTTGCTGCTCACCGCCGATGTGCGGGTTCGAGCTGCGGCGCTATCCGAAGATCACCCCGTCACCGAGAACAGCGTGCCGGGGAGCGTGCCCGAGATGCTGGCCAAGCTGGCCGAAGGCATCCCGGTCGATGGGATGGAGGCGCTGCTGCCACTGCTGAACCCGACCGCCTTGGCGACACTGCCGCAACACCTGCCGGACGGCACCCCGTTGTTGATCTGTGATCCGGAGAAGGTGCGTACCAGGGCCGACGACCTGATCAAGACCGGGCGCGAATTTCTCGAGGCGTCATGGTCTACCGCGGCGATCGGTGGGGGAGTGCCGATCGACATCGAGGCGATGGGTAGGTCCGGATTCGTCGGCTTCGACGCCGCACGCGACGCCGCGCGCGACGCCGGGCATCCGTGGTGGACGTTGAGTCAGCTCGACGACGGATCTTCAGTGGCGACGGGCATCCGGCCGGCTCCGTCGGCGCGGAAGGCACACGGCGGGCCAACTGTCACCGAAGAGATCTTCGCGATGCTGCGCGCTCATGTCGCCACCGGAGGTTACGGCGTTGTCGTCACACCGGGCACCGGCACCGCCCTGCGCGTCGTCGAGCAGCTCGGTGATGTGGACACTCCCGCAACGATGCTGGAGCCCGGTGCCGTGCCCCGCGACGGTGTGGTGGGCGTAATCAAAGGACCCCTCCACGACGGCGTGGTGATACCCGGCGCCAACCTGGTAGTGATCACCGAGGCCGACCTGACCGGCAACCGCGCCGCGGCAACCGAAGGCAAGAGGTTGGCGGCCAAGCGTCGAAACGTCGTGGACCCGCTGGCACTGATGGCTGGTGATCTGGTCGTTCACGATCAGCATGGCATCGGCCGGTTCATCGAGATGACGGAACGGGTCGTCGGCGGCGCCCGCCGCGAATATCTGGTGCTCGAGTACGCATCTTCGAAGCGGGGCGGCGGGACGGACAAGCTGTACGTGCCGATGGACTCGCTGGACCAACTGTCCCGCTATGTCGGCGGGGAAGCGCCTTCGCTGTCGCGACTGGG
>CAZCHU010000242.1:0-3588 GCA_964498215.1 uncultured Mycobacterium sp.
AGCACGCTACCAAGCTGCGCCACACCCCGCGTGAAGCCACGACAGCGTATCGCACCGCCTGCCGTCCAAGCCAAACGTGCATGGCGTTCGCGACACGCCGCGGGATGGATCGGGGTTGTCGGTGGCGTTGTGCAGAGTAGTAACCGACGACGGATAGTTCCTGAACCGAAATGAGGCGCGATATGACCGGGCTGGGCGCATCGATCTACCTGGGCTTCTTCACGCTCGCGGCACTGTGGTTGTATCTGACCTCTGACGGCCCACTTACCCGCGGGGGCGGCGGTCAGCGCCAGCGGCCGGATCGCTCGAATTCGGCCAGTAACGCGGCCGGTTCGGAAGGGTCGAACCCGTGTCTGGTCAGCCATTCGTCACAGTAGTAGGTGTCGGTGTAGCGGTCGCCACTGTCGGCGAGCAGCGTAACCACTGACCCGCTGCGGCCCTGGGCGGCCATCTCGGCCAACAGGCCGAACGAACCCCAGATGTTGGTTCCAGTCGACGGGCCGACGCGGCGGCCGAGCACGCGACTCACGTGATGGGCAGCCGCCACGGACGCAGAGTCGGGTACCGCGATCATCCGGTCCACCACATCGGGCAGGAAGGACGGTTCGACGCTGGGCCGTCCAATTCCCTCGATACGCGACGACATGCCCGTGACGACCGCGGCGTCGCCACGGGCATAGGAGGGGAAGAACGCCGAGTTCTCCGGATCCACCACGCATAACCGGGTGGGGTGGCGCCGATAGCGGATATAGCGACCGATAGTGGCGCTGGTGCCGCCGGTGCCTGCGCCCACAACGATCCACTCCGGTACCGGATGTGTCTCAGCGCCCATCTGGTCGAAGATCGACTCGGCGATGTTGTTGTTTCCACGCCAGTCGGTGGCCCGCTCAGCGTGGGTGAACTGATCCAGATAGTGCCCGCCGGTTTCGACCGCCAGCCGTCCCGCCTCGTCGCAGACCTGTGCTGACTCTTCGACGAAATGACAACGGCCGCCTTGCGATTCGATCAGCGCAATCTTGGTTGCGCTCGTCGATCTGGGCATCACCGCGATGAACGGTAGCCCCAGCATCGCCGCGAAATAGGCCTCCGATACGGCGGTGGAACCTGACGAGGCTTCGATGACGGTGGTGTGCTCATCGATCCAGCCGTTGCACAGGGCATAAAGGAACAGCGAGCGGGCCAGCCGGTGCTTGAGGCTTCCGGTGATGTGGGTGGACTCGTCCTTCAGATAGAGCGCAACGTCGACATCCCTGGACCAGCTGGTCGGCAAGGGGTAACGCAGCAGATGGGTGTCAGCGCTGCGTCTGGCGTCGGCCTCGATCAGCCGTACCGCGCGGTCCACCCAGGACCGTGACTGGCTGCGCGCGGCGGATGAGGACCACGTGCTCACTGCGCCGCTACGGTCGGATGCGACTGAACCGCCGCCGACCTGGCACCCGAACCTCCGGTGGGTGCTGCTACCAGCGTCAGCAGTGTCGCCTCCGGGCGGCAGCAGAACCGGAACGGGGCAAATGGAGAAGTGCCGATCCCGGCAGACACGTGCAACTGGGTGTGCGCACCCCACCTCGATGGGCCCTTGACCCGCGACCGGTCAAGATCACAGTTGGTGACGATGGCGCCGTAGAACGGAACGCACAGCTGTCCGCCGTGGGTGTGGCCCGCCATCACCAGCTGGTAGCCGTCCGCAGCGAAGCGGTCCAAGACTCGGGGCTCGGGAGAGTGGGCCAAACCCAGTGTGAGGTTCGCGGCGGGATTCGCCGGTCCGGCGATGGTGTCGTAGCGGTCGCGGCGCAGGTGCGGATCATCGACGCCCGCCGCGGCGATATGCAGGCCGGCCACGTCGAACTCGCGCCGGGTATGGGTCAAGTCCAGCCAGCCGCGTTCGGTGAAAGCTGCGCGCAGGTCCTGCCACGGCAGCGGCGCCCCGTGCAGCCGCTGGGCGGGTTTTATCAAGTAGTTGGCCGGGTTCTTCGGCCTCGGCGCAAAGTAGTCGTTGCTGCCGAACACGAACACCCCCGGCACCGACAGCAGATCTCCGAGGGCCTGCACCACCGCCGGCACCGCCTTGGGGTGAGACAAATTGTCGCCGGTATTGACAATGAAGTCGGGGGACCAGCCGGCCAGATCGCGAAGCCACGCTTGCTTCCGCCGCTGAGTGGGACGCATGTGGATATCGCTGATGTGTAGGACTTTCAGCGGGGACGACCCCGGCGAAAGGACCGGCATGGTCGCCTCGCGGACAACGAAAGCATTGCGTTCGATCAGTGAGGCATACCCGATGCCCGCCACCAGCGTGCCGACCGATGCGGCAGCGGTTTTCTTCAAGATCGCACCGGTCGAAGCTGCAGCCATGTCCACCAGCCTACTGCCAGCGGCGCGTACGGCACAGAGTGTCGCGCGGCCGCGAGACCGATCAGCCCGGCGGCGGAGGCGGCGGCGGAAGACCCGGCGGGGGTGGGGGCGCCGGAGGAGGCGGGGGAGCCCCTGGCGGCGGTGGTCCCAGCACCGGCACGGTAATCGGAGGCAAGCCCGGTATCTGGATGACCGTCTGCCCCACCGGCGGCGGCGGGAAGCCCCCCGGGGGAGGGGGTGCGCCGGGCGGTGGTGGCGGCGGTGCAGGCGGAATGCCGTTGGAGGTCAGGATCGTGATGATAGATCCGGGCACGGTCTGGCCGCTCGGGGACGTCCCGACGACCGTGCCGGTCTTTGAAGTGCTGTTGACCGGCGTGGACTGATCGGCGACCTGGAAGCCGGCGGAACGCAACCGCTGCCGGGCGGCGTTCTGGGTCATCCCGGCGACGCTGGGAACCCGAGAACCGGGCGCACCATCGACGTAGCGTGGATCGGTCGGCGGCAGGTTGACGTCGCCGAAACTGGTGGCGATCGGCAACATCGCCGTGAACCACGTCCTTGCGGGTTCATTTCCGCCGAACAGGTTTCCACTGCCGCACTGCCGCAGGGGAAACGAGCACAACTCGCTGGGGTTCGTGGAATCGTCGTAGATGTAGCTGGCTGCGGCGAGCTGATTGGTGAACCCGAGGAACGCCGACGACCTGTTGGCTTCGGTGGTGCCCGTCTTGCCCGACATCGGCAGGGTCCAGCCAGCCGAGCCCGCAGCGCCTGCCGCGGTGCCCGAACCGGTGTCGTCTCGGCTCATCGCGTTGGCCAGGGTGTTGGCCAGACCTGCCGGGACTACTTCCTCGCAGGTCTCGGTGGTCACCGAAACCTCTTCGCCGTGGCGGTCGAGGACACTCTCGATGGGATTGGGCGGGCACCACACACCACCGGAGGCCAGGGTTGCCGCGACGTTGGACAGTTCGAGGGCATTCACCTCGATCGGGCCCAGCGTGAACGAACCCAGGTTCTGCCGCTTGACGAAGTCAGCGAGGCTCTCGTTGCTTTCCGGGTCATAGTCGCGCGCCGTCCCGGGCAGCGCATACGACCTCAACCCCAACTTCACCGCCATGTCCACGGTGCGTTGCACCCCGACCTGGGCGATCAACTTCGCGAACGCGGTGTTCGGCGAGGTCGCGAGCGCATCGGTGACGTTCATCGACCCGCGGTAGTTGCCGGCGTTCTGGACACACC
>CAZCHU010000243.1:0-3556 GCA_964498215.1 uncultured Mycobacterium sp.
CGCGCTCGGTGCCGTTGATGATGAAGGTGCCCTTTTCGGTCATCATCGGGAAGTCCCCCATGAAGACCGTCTGGCTCTTGATCTCGCCGGTGTTGTTGTTGATGAACTCGGCCGTGACGAACAGCGGAGCCGCGTACGTCATGTCCTTGTCTTTGCATTCGTCGACCGGGGCCTTGACCTCGTCGAAGCGCGGGTCGGAGAACGACAGCGACATCGAGCCCGAGAAATCCTCGATCGGCGACAGTTCGGTGAGCACCTCTTCGAGCCCGCCAACGGGATTGCCCCCGCTGCGCTCGGCAGCGCTGGCCTTCCAACGTTCAGAGCCGATCAGCCACTCGAACGAATCAGTCTGCACATCGAGCAGCCCGGGAACCTCGAGGGGCTCACGCAGTTTGGCGAACGAAATACGATCGGGTGCTCCAGGAACGGAGTTGGTGGTTGAACCTGCTACGGAATTTGTTGCCTCGATCTGGCGGGACCCTGCCAAGATGCATCCTTCCAGGACCTAATGCGGCATTCAGGTGCCCGGAGACCAAGTCGGCGTCCAGGCCGTTTGCCGCGATATCTGCGTCGGTTCGGCTGGCCGATCAGGCCCGGCGACTCGGACGCACGCCACGCGACTAGATCGCTGAGCATGAATCAGGGCTCAGGCGTAGTCCACGTGTGGTGTGCGGCTTGGAGAGGACGTGTGGGCAGGATGCAGCCAGCGCAACGTCCGACAGTACCGCAGGACGGTACATTACTCAAATCAGCAACGCATCGCATGCCGGAAACGGCTGGGGCGCTGGCTGGCGGCCCTGATCACTCTCATCCCTGCATGCATTGCTGGCCAATAGACTGGCCCGGTTTCGTCCCGCCGTCAAGAGATAACGCGGTGTTTGGTGTGGGCAATTCGATCACGTTGTTCGTCTGGCGGTTCGTCGGCGGCCCCGCCTGCACCGCACAGGTGGCGAAGTCGAGGCTGAAAACGATGTCGGCGACATATTTGAACGCCGCGTCGACCACGCTGATGTGCTCGGTTGGACCCGGCATCACGTAGGCCTCGGCGGTACCCCGCGATGTCTCGATCTCGAGCATCGTTCCGGCCGCACCGTAGTAGGGCGACGTCGAGGCCCCGGCGAACATGTCGTTGATCCAGGCGGCGCTAAGAATCTCAGCAGCTTTGACATTCTCGATCTTCGACCATCCGGTGACCAGGTTGAGACCAGCCTGGATCAACGGATTGCCACCCAGCATTGTGTCGGAGTGCAATCCACCGATGAGTCGCACGCCGCTGAACTTGCCCGGCCATTCCTCCTCGAGCGCGGCGGCAGTGCTCCCATTCATGTTCCAGAAGTAGGCCTTGCCGGCGAGGTTGTAGACCGGCAACTCGTCAGGCAGCTTGGCCAGCGCATCCGGCATCACAGAGCCGAAGCCGACCCCGTCCAGCATCACCACTCCGGCCAGTCGATCGATCGTGCCGTTGCCCGCCATATATCCGGCAGCACCGGCGGCCAATCCGCCGCCCGCGGAATGTCCGGAAAGCACGACCCTGTGCAGGCCGTCGACCAGTGATGGGCCGTAACCCGCCGCAGTGGCGCTGTCTGCCAGGGCGGTGTCGCCGTCGACGAACAGGTCCGCCACCGCCTTGTGCATCGGCGAACCCCCGACCCAGCACCCATCACAGGCCAGGAAGTTCGACGTCAGCGACGTCGTGAGGACGATGCTGTTGGTGGCCTCGGCCAGCCGGGCCGCGGTGTAGCTGTAGAACGGACCCGCCGCCATGAAGCCGTGCTGCAGGTAGATCAGCTGCGTCGGCGCCGGTCCCGTGGGGACGTACCAGTCAGCCGGCACCTCATATCCATCACCACAATCGATCTCCAGCGTCGAACTCTGAACCGTGACCGCGCTGCCCCGCGGCAGCAGCGGCGGGCCTCCGACCACCCTGATGGCGACCGAGTACAGGTTGAAGACGACTGCCCCGAGGATGCTGAGCAGGGACTGCGTGGGTGCCGTCGCCGCAGCCACTGGCGCGTCCGCCGCCGAGGCGACCGAGAACCGCTCGGCGGCCGACGTCGGTTCGGCTACCGCCGTGGGCTCGGGGAGCGCCGGCTTCGGCGCCACGATCTTGCCTGCCCAACCGCCGGCCGCCGCAACCGTCTCGGTCTCCTGTTCGACCGCAACGTCGGGTTCTGCAGAATGTTCGGCTGCCTCGAAGGCTTCGGTGAGCCGCTGGGCCGTCGTGCCCTGCTGGGCGACGTCGTCTCCCGCGGCCAGATCCGGCTGCCCGACCCGCTCGGTGTCCGGGCCTTCTAGTTCCGGCTCAGCGTCCAGGCGGTAGGCGTAGCCCTCAAGGCCCCCGGAGTCTCCAGGCACCTCGGGGTTCTCATGGTCCCCGGGGATCTCGCCGACCTCGGGGTGTTCACGGACCTCAGGGACGTCGGGGGCCTCGGGGTCATCCAGTTCGACCTGCGCATCATCGGGGTCGATCTCGGTGTCGGCATCCGCCTCAACCTCAGACGTCGCGACGTGATTCTCGTCCCGGGCATCGCCGACAGCCTGGCCATCGGCGGCGGGGTCGTCGGGCTCTGGCGGTGCGCCATCTGACACCGAGACGTCTGATGTCGAGGTGTCGCCCCCGGCCCTCGGTTCGGTGTCCGCCATCGCCACACCGGCTCCGGCGAACAGCGTGGCCGACATGCCGGCCGTGATCACGCCGGCCCCCAACAGCATCGACATCCGGTCCAACATCGTTTGACCCCTATCCGCCAGCCAACAGTATGGCGGTCAGCGGTTACCCGGCCCCAACGCTAGTCACGGAATCTTGACTCCGTCCGATGGATGGCATTGACGGCCAAGCCACCGGCCCGAAAAATACCCGGGCTGGTAGCTACCGTTCGACCAGGGCTACTGCTCGCCGGCGACCGGGATACGCCCGGTGGGAGTGTCATCGGCGCGGTGGGCCGCGGGCTCGCTGGGGAAGTCATGCACGGGGTAAGCGTGGGTCCCTTCGAGGTCAGCGCGGATCACCTCCTGCGCGTTCGCCGGCAGGGTGTGCAAGATCTCGCGGACGCGCGCCTGACGACGTGCGACGCCCTTGCGCTCAGGCATACCCGGCGAAGCGACGATCTGCGGCGGCACACCCTCGATTTCTTCCAGGCCGCCGTCGGCGTGGCCGGCTTCCGCCGCTGCCGCCTCGGCGGCCGCGGTGGCTTCATCCTTCTCTTCGGACATACCGATCGGGCCGATGCGCCGTCCGTTGAGGAACTGCTTGACAGCCGGCTCCTCGCTCGTGAGCAGCACCTCGCGCGGACCGAACATGACCAGATGCTTGCGGTAGAGCATTCCGATGTTGTCCGGGACGGTACGCACGATGTTGATGTTGTGCGTCACGATGAGGATGGTTGCGTCGATCACTGCGTTGATGTCGATCAGCAGCTGGCTGAGGTAGGCCGTACGCACCGGGTCCAAGCCGGAGTCCGGCTCGTCGACGAGGATGATTTGCGGGTCGAGCACCAGCGCGCGGGCCAGGCCGGCACGCTTCTTCATACCGCCGGAGATCTCACCGGGGAACTTG
>CAZCHU010000244.1:0-3529 GCA_964498215.1 uncultured Mycobacterium sp.
ACGAGGGTGCCGTCCATGTCCCACAGCACCGCCCGCACCCGACTATTCTGCCACGGTGGCCTTCGGGCTGCGTCCCGGACGCAACAGCACCATCGCTGCCACGATAGCCACCGCGGGAACCACCGCCATGATGAGACTGAGTCCATGAATGGCGTTGAGCCAGCTGTCGGTGGCCTCCGAGACCACCCATCGGGCCTGTTCGGGATCGAGCACCTCGGCGCCGGCGGCGGGGTTCGGCGCACCGCCATGGGCCACCCGCAGCGCCTCGCGCGCCTGGTCCTCGCTGATGCCCGAACCTTCGAGTTTCCGACGGCCCTCCCGCAGGAACAACGTGGTGCCGACGAGCGCGAACAGCGCTGGCCCCAGCGAATACGCGGCCTGTCCGACGGCCGGCTTGACGGCCGACACCACGCCACCCAGTTCCGGCGGGGCGCTGGACATCATGATCGTCGACTGCGGAGTCTGCACCACCGCTCCCCCGATCGCATTGAGCGCCACCGCGATGCCGAGCACTGCGATCGGCGTTTGCGCATCTAGCGTCACCAGAATCAGCATGCTGATGAGCAGGATCGCGAGCCCGGCCACCAGCACCGCACGCTCACTGAACCGCGCGACGGCCCGACCGGCCGCGACGGCGGCCGCCGATGCGATCAGCATCGCCGGGATGAGCAGCAAACCGAGCACCTCAGGCGACTCCCCGCGAATGGTCACCAGATAGTAGGCGAACAAAATGGTGCCGCCGCCCCCCAGGAAGTTGAAGGTGGCGCCGGCGGTCAAGGCCGCGTTAAACCGCCCGGAGCGGAAGATCCGCATATCCAGCGCGGGTGCCTCGGTGTGCAGTTCCCAGCGTACGAACGCCACCCCGAGGGCCAAGCCGAGCATGATCAGCGCCACCGCACCGATATTGAAGCCACCCTGCAGTTCGGTGAGCCCGTAGATCACGGTGACCAGGGCGG
Source organism: uncultured Mycobacterium sp. (assembly GCA_964498215.1). Taxonomy (GTDB): domain Bacteria; phylum Actinomycetota; class Actinomycetes; order Mycobacteriales; family Mycobacteriaceae; genus Mycobacterium. Next base: position 957 of record CAZCHU010000244.1, read on the forward strand.
CGGCGACCAGCAGAATGCCTGGCACATCGAGCTTGCGCTGGTCCCGGCCAGTCTCGGGCACGTACCGCAGGGTGATGACAAGGGCGAGAACGGCCAACGCCGGCGTGACCAGAAGGCAGGCCCGCCAACCGAAGTGGCTGGTCAGCCACCCGCCCAGCGCGGGCTGGAACACTGCCAGCGCATGGCCTGCCCCGAGGTAGGCAGCGATCGCGGCGCCCCGGCGGCCGGGCGGAAAGACCGCGTTGACGATCGCCAGTGACAGTCCCAGCAGGAATGCGAACGCCACACCCAGGCCGGCTCGGGCGACGATGAGCACACCGACGTGCGGGGCGATCGCGCCGAGCACACCGAACGCGATCGACCCGTAGACGCCGAGCACGAACATCCGCTTCATCCCGTGCAGGTCGCCCAGCGCGCCCGCGGCGAGCACCGCCGCGGCCAGGGTCAGCGTGCACAGGGTTGCCAGGAAACTGGCTGTGGCAGGCGTGAATTCGAGGCCGCGACGCACTTCGGCGAGATTCGCCGAGAGGGTGGTGGGGTCGGCGGCGGTGATGCTGTAGCCCAGGCCCATGGCAACGATCGTCATGGTGGCCGCCCGGCCGGTGACATGCGGTTGCTCCACCATCGAAGGTGATGCTAACCGTGATCCGGTGGCTGTGGGTGAGGTTGACCGTCCACGACCGTTGCACCCATTCGTGCCCGGTCGACACGCGGGCGGGGCAAGATCGGAGTGGACAGCGAAAGGAGCCGCAATGGGTGCCCGGACGATCCTCAAGGCTGCCTCGATCATCACGATGAACCCCGCCGAGCCGCGGGCCGAGGCGTTGGCCGTGGATACCGACTCTGGGACCATCGCCGCCGTCGGCTCGATAGCGCAGTGTCGTGCCGCCGCACCGGACGCCCCGGTCACCGACCTGGGCTCGGCCGTGCTGATGCCGGGGTTCATCCAGGCGCACGACCATCCGGTGCCCGCGGCGGTGCTCTGCGAGCAGCCGGCGCAGTGGATCGCCCCGTTTGTCGGCTTCCCCACCTGGGCCGATGTTGAGGAGCTCTTCGTCCGGCTCCGCAAACAGACACCGGCCGGCCAGCCGCTGCTGTTCAACGGTCTCGACCGGCTGCTGTTGTCCATCCCGATGCCGGACCGCGCCAGCCTGGACAAGCACTTCCCTGATCATCCCGTGCTCATCTTCGACATCACCGGGCATGCCCTGTACTTCAATTCCCGCGCGACACAGCTGTTCGGCTGGGCCGATGCGACCCCGCCGCCGGATACGCCGGATGCGCGGTGGAGCCGCCGGCCGGACGGGAGCGCCGGCGGCGTCGGCTACGAGACGCAGGCAACCCTGATGGCGCTTTCGGCGTTCTTGCCCGGCGTCGTCCCGTCGCCGTTGGTGAACCTCGGGGCGTGGTATTCGACGTTGGCGCGCAACGGTTTCACCGCCGTCGGCGACCTGGGATTCATCGGCAAATTGCGGGCCCCGATGGAGGAACTGGCGGCGCTGCCCGACTGCCCCGTGCGCTACTCGCTCTATCAGACGACCTACGATCCCACGGCGCACTCGGATATGGACTTCGGTGACCTCTCCGGCATGATCCGGCGGGTCGGATACAAGATCTGGATGGATGGCAGCCCGTCGATCGGCACGGCGGCGATCAGCGTGCCCTATCTGGACTCGGCACGCGCCCGGATCGCCGATGTTCCGGTCGGGACTACTCCGGGGTTATCGGTACTGAACTACAGCCCCGGTGAATTCCTCGAGCTGGTCGGTCAGTTCGTCGATAGAGACCTTCAGATCGCTACCCACATCAACGGAGACGCCGGCATCGACGTGGTGCTCGACGGCTACCAACAGGCGCTGGATACCCATGGGCTCACCGGAACCGATCACCGGTGGCGGCTCGAACACTTCTCCACACCCAGCCGCCAGCAGTGCGTGCGGGCAGGAGAACTGGGCATCACCGCCTCGATGTCGCCTTTCCAGGCGCTGTACTGGGGCGACCTGTACGACGGGGTCATCTTCGAGCCGTCCTATGGGGCCCGCTGGCAGCCCTACCGGGATGCCTACGACGGCGGGGTTCGGCCGACTTTCCACAACGACGGGTACCTCTCACCGCCGTTGCCGTGGTTGAACATTCAGAACGCGGTCACCAGGCGCAGCGCCTCGGGGTCCGTGCATGGACCCGAGCAGTCGCTGTCTCTGCACGAGGCCCTGGAGGCACATACCACCAATGCAGCCTGGCAGCAGAAACGCGACCACGAGATCGGTTCGGTGGAAGTGGGCAAACTGGCCGACCTCGTCCTGCTCAACAACGACCCCTACACGGTCGATCCAGCTCGTCTGCAGGACAGCATGCAGGTACTGGGCACCTGGCTGGCGGGCCGCCGGGTCGATCTCGACGGCTTCATGGAGTCGGTCAAGTCGGTGGCCCAGCGCTTCGACCAGGCCTTGATCGGCGGAGCCCAGCCGCACCGGTGTTGAGCGACCCGCCGCCCGGGATACGCCGGAGACGCGGGAGACTCAGTCCTCCGGGTTGTAGCCGAGATTGGGAGCGAGCCAGCGCTCGGCTTCCTG
>CAZCHU010000245.1:0-3472 GCA_964498215.1 uncultured Mycobacterium sp.
ACCTGGGTCAACGACTACGGCGGTTACGTCTCCATCGGGTTCGATTCGGCCAAGGTGCCGCCGGTCGCCGGTGTGAACGATCTGCTCAAGCCCGAATACCAGGGCGCGGTGGCTCTCAACGGCGACCCGACCCAGTCCGGCGCGGCATTTTCCGGCGTGTTGATGGTTGCCCTCTCACAGGGTGGTTCGGCGGACGATATCGCGCCCGGCGTTGAGTTCTTCCGAAAGTTGAAGGAGTCGGGCAACTTCCTACCGGTCGACCCGACGCCGGCCACCATCGAATCCGGGCAGACGCCGGTGGTGATCGACTGGAACTACACCAATGCCAGCGAGACCAGGAAGCTACCCACCTGGCGGGTCGTCGTTCCGCTGGAGAATGCCGTGGCCGGCTATTACTACCAGGCGATCAACAAAGAGGCACCGCACCCCGCGGCGGCCCGACTCTGGCAGGAGTTCCTGTTCAGCGATGAGGGTCAGAACCTCTTTGCCCGGGGCGGGGTGCGGCCGGTGCGGACCGACAACATGATTGCCGACGGAACTCTCGATAGGGCGGTCGCCGCCACCATGCCGATCGTTCACGGACCGGTGACCGTTCCCACGCCCCAACAGACCGAGGAAGCCCAGAAGTATCTGGCGGAAAACTGGGCGGCAGCAGTAGGTTGACCGGGTTCACACATCCTGGACGGGGTCGATGCCCAGATCGCGGTAGCTGACCAACGCATAGAACGGGACACCGTGTGCGGCGAACCGTCTGGTTGCGATATCGCCGCGGTCGACCATCGGGATGACCCCGGTCGCCACCGCGCCGACCGCTCTGACCCGCTCGAGGGCGATCTCGGTCGATCCACCAGTGCTGATGACGTCGTCGACCAGTAGCACCCTGGTGCCCGGCTGCAGTCGGGTGCCTTCGATCCACTGTTCGCGGCCGCGCTGCTTCTGCTCCTTGCGAACCGAGAACCACGCTTTGCCGGTAACAATGGCCACCCCGTGGGCCAGCGGATCGGCGCCCATCGTCAGACCGCCGACCGCGTCGAACTCGATACCGTTGGCCGCAGCCAAATCCGCGACCGCACGGCTGACGATCGCCAGCCGCTCCCCGGTGTCGACCGCGTACTTTCCGTCGATGTAGTCGTGGCTGAGCTGGCCGCTGGCCAGACGAAACGGCTCCTCGCGACGCTCGTAGCCCCGGGTGCGGATCAAGTCGAATGCCGTCTGCCAGGTTTCCGAGCGCCCGGACAGGCCGGATGATCCAGATGATGGGGTCGCAGCTGTCATACGGCGATCGTATTGCACCGCGGTGTCCAACCGGAGGGGCGAGGTCAGCCGCGGCCGGAACGTCGTGTCAAATCAATTGCTGCTGAACGCAATTCATCGACCGAATTGATCGGTCTGGTGTAGCCCACCCGCGTGTAGGCCATTCCCCGGTCCGTGGTCAGCCGTAGATCCAGGCCGTAGCGGTCGGCCCCGGTGCACGCGGCCGCGGTGGTGTCGGGATACCCGCCGAGCGTTCTTGCCATCGCTGCCAGAGCCTCGGCGTGGTCGTTGTTCAAGTGTGCGACTGCATCCGCCGACCACGGCGTGACCGGGTCGGGCTGCGCTTCGGCATAGGCCCGGCCGCTCGTCGAGTCCATTCGCCCGTAGCCGCCGACCCAACGCACCCGCGTCACCCGCAACACCCACAGCGAGAAATCGCTGTAGTCGATGTAGTACTTCGCCGCCGCCACGGCCGACATGTGCGCGTCGCGGGCGGCCATGCGTTCATCGCCCTCCGGCTTCTCGACGTGACCGGCCAACGTGATCCGTGCGTTGGCCAGTGGATCGGTCTGGGTAGCCGGCGCGACGATCGCGATACTGGCCCGGTGGTCGCCCGCGAGGTTGCGGCCGTGCTCGGCAAGGTCGGACACGCACAGCACCGGCGCGCCGTCGAGCAGGCCATAGGTGACGAATGACGCCCACGGGTCACCTTCGGCGGTAAGCGTCGCCAGCGTGCCGGTGTTCGTGGACGCCGCAATGGTGCGCGCCTCCTCGGCCGCCGACGGGCGGGCCGCGTTGACCGGATCGGTCAGCGGGGGAGGCACGGTCGGCGCATCTCCCGGGTCGCCATGATCACGTGTCTGGCCGCCGGACGTCACGTCGGAACGATAGCGCGAATGTGCCGTAGGTTTGAAGACGGTATGGATGACTGCACTCGCACCCCCCCAACAGGCCCCGCGGAGGGTACCCACGTCGAGATAGGCCCCGAGGGTCGCTCGGTAGAGCATCCGAACGCCGACGACTTCACTCACGCCCGCGCACTGCCCGAGGATCGCACCTGGTTCAAGCGCGCGGTCTTCTACGAGGTGCTGGTCCGCGCGTTCTATGATTCGAACTCTGACGGCGCGGGCGATCTGCGTGGGCTGACCGAACGCCTCGACTATCTGAAATGGCTTGGAGTCGATTGCCTTTGGCTCCCACCGTTCTACGATTCGCCGTTGCGTGACGGCGGCTATGACATTCGCGACTTCTACCGGGTACTGCCTGAGTTCGGCACCGTCGAAGACTTCGTCGAGTTGCTCGACGCGGCGCATCGGCGTGGCATTCGGGTGATCACCGACCTGGTCATGAACCACACATCCGAATCGCACGTCTGGTTCCAGGAATCCCGGCGCGACCCCGACGGACCCTACGGCGACTACTACGTGTGGAGCGACACCAGCGACAGGTACCCCGACGCCCGGATCATCTTCGTCGACACCGAGGAGTCCAACTGGACCTTCGACCCGGTGCGCCGGCAGTTCTATTGGCACCGGTTCTTCTCGCATCAGCCCGACCTGAACTACGACAACCCGGCGGTACAGGAGGCGATGATCGATGTGCTGAGGTTCTGGCTGGACCTCGGTATCGACGGTTTCCGCCTCGACGCGGTGCCGTATCTGTTCGAGCGGGATGGCACCAACTGCGAGAACCTGCCCGAGACCCACGCTTTCCTCAAGCATTGCCGTGCAGTGGTCGACGACGAGTTTCCCGGCCGAGTGCTGTTGGCCGAAGCCAACCAGTGGCCCGCTGACGTCGTCGAATACTTCGGCGACCCGGCCACCGGCGGCGATGAGTGTCACATGGCATTTCACTTTCCGCTGATGCCGCGCATCTTCATGGCGGTGCGCCGCGAGTCGCGTTTCCCCATCTCGGAGATCCTGGCCAACACCCCGCCCATTCCCGATATGGCGCAGTGGGGGATTTTTCTGCGCAACCACGACGAGCTCACGTTGGAGATGGTCACCGACGACGAGCGCGACTACATGTATTCCGAATACGCGAAGGACCCGCGGATGAAGGCCAACGTCGGCATCCGCCGGCGACTGGCCCCGCTGCTGGAGAACGACCGCAACCAGATGGAGTTGTTCACCGCGCTGCTGCTGTCGCTGCCCGGATCGCCGGTGCTGTACTACGGCGACGAGATCGGGATGGGCGACATCATCTGGCTCGGCGACCG
>CAZCHU010000246.1:0-2042 GCA_964498215.1 uncultured Mycobacterium sp.
GCCACCATGGAAAGGTGGTGGGTGATAGTGCCAATCTCAGCGACCAGCACACGTGCCGCACCGATCTCCGGCCCATGTTCGGATACTGCGTCGCGCAGTCGCTCGTTCGCGTCGGTCAACTCGGCGGTGTCCACGGTCCACGGTGATGCCGGTGTCGGCGGGTCCCCGCATAGCGACTCCACATACTCATCGACGGCCAGCACGAACTCCGGGCTCAACGCAGTAGAGAGTTCGCCGGGGACGTTGTCTTCCAGCGTCGTGCACGCAGCCGTCACCGCATTCAGGGCTGTGCGATAAGAACTGAGCCAATGGCGTAGCTCACGCGAGTCCATGCGGGTGGCGCCGGCGGCGGCCTCGAATGCGGCGCGGGCCCGGAATGCGGGCTGCCACGCTGCAGATGCGGCGTCGGCAGGGTTATCAAGTTCGTGCACGTAACCCTTGATCACCGTTGCGGCGTAGTCGATCTCTGTCCGCAACAGCTCACCCGCCCGCTGCACCAGTCGGGTAAGAGGGTCGTCAGGCAGCAGAACGTGAACCAGCACCGCGAGTACGCCGCCGCCGAGCACCGCGAACAACAGCCCACCGGTGGTCGCCGTGTTGGCGGACCGGTCGATGTTGATCATGAACACGACCGCCGCCGTGAGCGCGGCCGCCACTGCCAGGTATCCGTACCCTGCCACGGAGTAGCAGACCCCGAGCAACAGGATGGCCAGCACCGCCGATGGCACGGGCCCTGGCTGCAGCACGAATAGCACAGCGGATGCCACAACGATTCCCACGGCACCGGCGGCCACCCGTCCCGCGCACCGCGTATAGGTGTGCGCGGTCTCCGGCCGAAGCACCAGCAACACCGTAAGGGGGATCCAATATCCCTGTGCAACACCGGTATAGCGCTCGATAGCAGTACCCGCAACCATCGCGACGCTGAGACGAAGGGCATGCCGGGACACCGGCGAATGCCAACCGAGATGGCTGCGAGTGAGGTCCAGCGCCGACCGCAGCGAGGTTTGCAGCTCCGGCCGACGGACGCGGAGCGCATCAGGTGAGGACGGCACGAAATCTCCCAACCGGATCGCCACCGCTTCGTGTAACTGCATCGAGAGCCGATGGACCAATCCCGAGTCCGGTCCGGACACTTCGGCGGCCACGCTATCCAGGCGCCGGAGGGCGGCGTCAGCGTCGTTGCGGGCCGACCGCCCGGTCTCGGCCACTGCCGCCAGCGTGTCGGCCGCCGTCGTCAACACGCTGGCCGGAGTTGACCGGCCGGCCAATGCACTCAACGTCGTCGCAATCCGTTCGGGAAGCCTGTACCAGTCGCGATACTCGGCGGGACGCCGCCCGGTCTGGCCGTCGACCAAGGTGAAGGCGGCCCGCAGAGCGATCAACGGTTCCGTGTCGATCGTCGACGCTCCGCCGCCGGATTCTTCAGCAAGCCTGGATGCGTCGGCAGCCAGCGAACGATAGACCGTGGCGAGCGCATCCCGCTGCACCCGCCAGCGGTGTCGCGGCCAGATTGCGATCAGGCCTGCCTGAACCAGGCCGCCTGCGACAACGAGCGCTGAAGTACCCAACGTCGACGACACTGTCGGCGGGGCAGGGGCAGCGATGACCATCAGCGCGGCCGATCCCGCTGCGATCAATCCGGCCTGGGCCCCCAGCGCCCAAGTCATCGCCGCACCAAAGCTCCAGAGGGCGACCGTCGCGACGAAGGCCACCGAATTCGCGGACGTCAGCGCGCCCAGCAATGCTGCAAAGCCCATCAGCAGCGAGACCACCACGACCAGAGGTATGCGCCCCCGCGGACTGTCCTGCAGCGCTGTGGCACCCGCGATAGCCGCTGCGGCTGTGACGGCGCTGGCCGACCCCGGCGGCCCCCAGTTCAGCGCGACCACCGCGACCGCAACGACGCCGAGCAGGCTGCGCGCGATCGCAGCGAGGTCCGGCACTACCGGCAGCTTCAAGCCTTTGAGCACCCCTCCATTCTGTCCCGGGATAGGTTCACACCGTGGAGAAAGTCATCATCACTCTTCGCCAGGTCTGGC
>CAZCHU010000246.1:2142-3417 GCA_964498215.1 uncultured Mycobacterium sp.
GCACAGAGCTTGCGGGGATTGTCGATTCTTCTGCTGGTGGGTGTCGTTGACCGTCAGTAGCCCGCCGCCCGAGAATGGCGGCCCACACTCACGACGGGCAGCTGACCGGAGCCAGCGTGCCGGGGCCGGTTCGCCAACGACGCTTCGAAGGTCACGTCTCCGCAATTCGCGCACAGGACCGAGTCGGCGAGGCGCGCATGCCGGCGGCACAGACGGCAACGGTCTGGATCGTTCATGGCGCACCTTCCCGGAGGGGTGGAGTATCGATCGGGTAGGTCCAGGACTACCGGTCACGCCTTGCAATACCAGCAGGAGAACCTGTGTGTCTCCTGAGAACCTCGCCGGCGGCGCGAAACGGTACCGGGCACCGACTACCGGCCGACATTTCGCGGTTTCAGCGGGTCCGCCGGAAACTGCTCGGCGCCATTCCCTCCCACCGGGTGAAGGCGTGTGTGAAGTTCGCGGTCTCCGCATATCCCAAGCGCTTAGCGATCTGCTCCACCGCCATGTCCTGCTCCAGCAGCTCGATGGCGGCCCGGCGCCGGAATTCTTCGAGCAGCGCCCGAAATGCCGTCCCCTCGCTGTTCAGCCGCCGGCGCAGGGTCCGGGTATCCACATGCAACTCGTCGGCGACCGCCTGCATCGACGGCAGCTCCCCGGGCTGGTGTCGTAGCCGGCTGCGGACCTGGCCGGCGGTACCGACCCGCGACAATCTGCGGTCAAGCAATTCCTGGCATTGGCGGCTGAGCATCCGTGCGGTGTTCGCATCCGCCAGCGGCGACGGCTGATCCAGAAACTTGCGCGCCACGGCTACCCGGTTTCCGCGCCGACCGGGATGCACGCTGTCGGCGGGGAGCTGCCAAACCCGTGCGAGGGTGGCGGCGCGTTCGGGATCGAGCGTGGTTTCGAGCCAGAGCGGCGCGAACTCGAGCTGTGCCGCGCGCATGGCGGCCACGAGTCCGGCGAGGTCGCGTTCGACGATGAAGGCCCTCACATCGGCCGGCAATTCGCTGTCGTCGGCGATCAAGTAGCCGTGCTCGTCATCGGCCTGCACCGAGAAGCGCAGATGGGTCGGTGACAGCGCCAGGAAGGGCAGCGCCGCGTCCACCCCCTCGCGCACCGTGGGGCAGGCCAGGATCAAGAACCCGATGACGCCGGCCCGGCCCAGTGTGGAGTGCGGTCCGACCTCGAGGCCGGCGCCGGGCCGGTCGCCTAGCCGGGCCATCAGATTGCGGATGACGTCGAATTCCTGGTGCGCCCAGATCTCTGAGTTCT
>CAZCHU010000247.1:0-3393 GCA_964498215.1 uncultured Mycobacterium sp.
ACGACGATCAAGCGGCGAGGAACGAGTCCGCGTTGAGGAGTCCGGCCATCAAAATCGAGCCGGCCACCCCATTCAGTCCGGCGGCCGCTGCCCGGGAAGAAGGCCACGCTTCTGCCGACGGAGTACTTCAGCCCTCAGGTAGGCGATGAGCAGCCAGACGACGGTGAACAGCAACCCGATGAAGCCGACGCCCGGATAGAGCGCCCACCCGACGATCAGCAGCAACTGCACGCTGAGGTTCGCCCAGATAGCCCATGGCCGCCCTTGGACGCCGGCCATCAGCACCAGCAGTACCGCTACTCCGATGAGGTAGGCCGTCGAACCCGCCGACAGTCCTCCCCCCACGGCACTCACGACGGGTAGGGCGAGCAACACAACTATGGCTTCCAGGATCAACGTGCCAGCCATGACGCCGCGAAAGCTCTTCCACGGGTCCGGAGGTTGCCGGTCGCTCACGCTGGCTCCTTTCCGAACAGGGTCCGGGCTGCACCGGCGGTAACCACCGATCCGGTGATCACAACACCCACCCCACCCATGCCACCACCGTCGGCCTCGTTGCCGGCCTCCTCCACCAATGCCGTGGCAGTCTCGATGGCGTCCGGCAGCGTATCCGCGCCAATGACGCGCTCCGGTCCGAAACGCTCCTCGGCCCTGATCGTCAGTGCGTCCACGTCGAGCGCCCTGGGCGACCCGTTGTGCGTGACGACGATCTGGTCCAGTACCGGCTCCAACGCAACCAGGATTCCGTCGACGTCCTTGTCGGCCATGACGGAGACGACGCCGACGACGTAGCGGAAGTCGAACTCGTCGGCCAACGTCTGAGCTAGTGCGGCAGCCCCGGACGGATTGTGCGCCGCATCGATGAAAACCGTTGGAGCACTGCGCATTCTCTCCAATCTTCCGGGCGCGGTCACCGCCGCGAAGCCGGCCCGCACGGCGTCGACGTCGAGTTGGCGATGCGCCCCGGCCCCGAAGAACGCCTCGACAGCCGCCAGCGCGATAGCGGCGTTGTGCGCCTGGTGTTCGCCGTGCAGCGGGAGGAACACATCGGAGTAGACCCCGCCGAGTCCCTGTAGCTGAAGGAGTTGCCCTCCAACGGCCACTTGCCTTCCCAGCACCGCGAACTCCGAGTCCTCGCGTGCGACCGCGGCGTCGGCACGCACCGCCTGAGCCAGCAGCACGTCCATCGCCTCCTGAGGCTGACGCGCGATCACCGCAACGGTGCTGACGTCGGTGCCGGTCGGCACGACGTCCTCGGGTTGCTTGGTGATGATTCCGGCTTTCTCCGCTGCTATCTCGGCGATGGTGTCACCGAGATAGTCGACGTGGTCTATGCCGATGGGCGTGATGACCGCGACCGGGGCGTTGACGACGTTGGTGGCGTCCCACCGGCCGCCGAGGCCTACCTCGACAACCGCGACGTCAATCGGGGCATCGGCGAACGCGGCGAACGCCATCGCGGTGACCACCTCGAACTTGCTCAGCCGCGGACCTGCTCCACCATCATCGCCCGCCTGCGACTGTTGGTCGATGAGCTCGACGAATGGCTCGATTTCGCGGTAGGCGTCCACGTATGCCGCAGGGCTGACCGGCGAACCGTCGATGGAGATGCGTTCGACCGCCGATTGCAGGTGCGGGCTGGTGGTACGGCCTGTGCGCCGGGCAAGCGCGGTCAACAGAGCGTCAACCATCCTGGCCACCGACGTTTTGCCGTTGGTTCCCGCGATGTGAATCGACGGGTAACCGCGCTGCGGTGACCCGAGCATCTCCATGAGCGCCGAGATCCGGGCCGTACTCGGCTCGATCCTGGTTTCTGGCCAACGCTGGTCGAGTAGGTGTTCGACCTGAAGCAACGATGCGATCTCGTCTGGGGTCGGCTCGTTGCGTGCGGCGCTCATGGCTTGAGAAACGACTCGAGCCTCGCGGTGATGCGCGCGACTTCCTCACCGGCGACCAGCTGGCGGGCCCGGATCTTGTCGACGACATCGGCGGGTGCCTTGGCGAGGAACCCGGAGTTGCCGAGCTTGGCGGTGGTACCGGCCAGTTCTTTCTGCGCGGCGGCCAGATCTTTCTCCAACCGCCGTCGTTCGGCCGCCACGTCGACAGTGCCCGAGGTGTCGAGTTCGACGACCACGGTGGCTGTCGACAGTCGCACCTCAAGCGATGCCGACGGAGTGAAGTCGCCGGCCGGCGGGGTCATCCAAGCCAGGCCGGTGACTGCCGGAACGTGCGTGTCCAGTCCCGCGGCAGCAGTTCCAGACAGCCGAGCCGGTACCTTCTGCCGGTCGGCAAGACCCTGGTCACTACGGAACCGGCGCACCTCGGTGATGAGCTTCTGCAGGTCGGCGATGCGTTGTGCCGCAGCATGATCCATCGCAAACCCTGACGGGTGAGGCCAGTCGGCTACGACCAGCGACTCGCCACCGGTCAGCGCCTTCCACAGCACTTCGGTCACGAACGGCATCACCGGATGCAGCAGTTTGAGCAGGGTGTCCAGCACGGTGGCCAGCACGGCGGTAGTGCACGAGACACGCTGCTGCTCTTGGGAACCCAACTGCACTTTCGCCAGCTCTACATACCAGTCGCAGAACTCGTCCCACGCGAAGTGGTACAACGCTTCACAGGCCCTGTTGAACTCATAGCTGTCGAACGATGAATCGACCTCGGCGCGAACCACTTCCAGTCGTCCAAGAATCCAGCGGTCGGCATCGGTGAGTTCGTCGGCTGTCGGCAGCGGCGCCAAACTTGCGCCGTTGAGCAACGCGAAACGGGTGGCGTTGAACAGTTTGGTAGCGAAGTTGCGTGCGGCTCGGGCATGGTCCTCCCCGATGGATAGATCGCCGCCCGGGCTGGCACCACGGGCCAGGGTGAATCGCAACGCGTCCGCACCGAATTTCTGCACCCATTCGAGCGGGTCGATACCGTTGCCGCGGGACTTGCTCATCTTGCGGCCGAACTCGTCTCGGATCAGACCGTGCAGAAAGACATTCTCGAAAGGCACCTGGGGATCGCGGGCACCGTCGGCGGTGATGGCCGCGTCGTCGGAGACGAAGGTTCCGAACATCATCATCCGCGCCACCCAGAAAAACAGGATGTCGTAGCCGGTTACCAACACCGTGGTCGGGTAGAACTTCGCCAATTCGGCCGTGTGATCGGGCCAACCCATCGTGGAGAACGGCCATAGCGCTGAACTGAACCACGTGTCGAGCACGTCGGCGTCCTGCCGCCAGCCCTCCGGCGGTGTCTCGTCGGGGCCAACACATACGGTTTCGCCGTTGGGCCCGTGCCAGATCGGGATGCGGTGTCCCCACCACAGCTGACGCGAGATGCACCAGTCGTGCATGTTGTCGACCCAGGCGAACCAGCGGGGTTCCAGGCTTGCTGGGTGAATCA
>CAZCHU010000248.1:0-3381 GCA_964498215.1 uncultured Mycobacterium sp.
TGCTGGTGGTCCTGGTGGGGTGAATTCGGGTAATCCGGGTGATGAGTTGTGGGGTGAGGCGCATTTCGCGCCGTATGTGGATATGGCGGGGTGGCCGCCGCCGGATTTGATTCAGATTGCCCGTGACCGTGGGGTGTCGTTGTTGACGTTGGCGTTTTTGCAGTCGACGTCGGATGGTCAGGCGGCGTGGGGTGGTTATTCGTCGTTGACGCCGGGTTCCTCGGATGAGCAGGCGCAGAGCATTGATTCGTCGATTGCGGCGTTTAAGGCTGCTGGTGGCGATGTGATGATCTCGTTGGGTGGGGCCAGTGGGACCACGTTGGCGCAGTGGCATGTCCAGAATGGGCGTTCGGCGGCTGAGCTTGCTGATGTGTATGTGGGCGTGGTGGATGCGTATTCGTTGAATCGGATCGATTTCGATATCGAGGGCGCGGCGGTGGCTGAGCCTGCGTCGGTGGCGTTGCGTAGCGAGGCGATTGCGTTGATGCAGCAGGCTCGCCCGGATGTGGAGGTGTGGTACACGCTTCCGGTGTTGCCCAGTGGGTTGACTCATGATGGTGTGAATGTCGTTGATTCGGCGTTGGCTGCCGGGGTCAAGCTCGACGGTGTCAACGTGATGGCGATGGATTACGGCGAGTCGGCGGCGCCGACGAGTGGCCCCAATGCCAAGACGATGGGTCAGTATGCGATTGATGCTGCGGAGTCCACGCATGCTCAGATGACGGCGTTGTTCGCTTCGCATGGTCAGCAGTTCGGGTGGAATCAGTTGGGTGTGACGCCGATGATCGGGGTCAACGATGTGACCACCGAGGTGTTCACCGTTGCTGATGCTCAGGCGTTGGAGGACTTCGCCATTGCTAAGGGCTTGGGGATGATCTCGATGTGGTCGGTGACCCGCGATACCCCGGGCAGTTTCGGGCAGGCATCGCCCACGGCATCGGGTATCGATGAGCCCGAGGGCAGTTTCGGCAATGTCTGGAATGACTACGGCACGGTCAATGACATGGATCTCGGTGCCGGTGGTGGCACCGGTGGTGGCACCGGCGGCGGTCCGGTTGAGGGCGGTACCACCACGGTGATCACGTGGAGTTGGGGCAGCCATAAGGTGCTCGATTTCGATCCGGCCGCAGACAAGTTGGATTTCGGCTGGTTCCAGCCGTCGAATTTCACTGTCAGTGAGCAGTCCGGGTCCACGCGGATCGAGATCGTGAACAATGATCAGTCCTACACCCTCGATGGTGTGGCGTTGAGCCAGATGCAGATTGGCAACATCGTGGCGCTGGATGCCAACACGGTGACTAAGTGGACGAACTTGTTGTCGAATGCGGGTCCGTCGTTGCCCAGTGTGTCGGTCGGTGATGCCGTGGTCGCTGAAGGCGACAGCGGTACCTCGAATGTGGGCTTCACGGTGTCGTTGTCGCAGGCCTCTGATGATCAGGTGACCGTCAACTACGCCACCGGCGATGGCACCGCGACCGCGGGAGCCGACTATGTGGCCAAGACGGGCGCGGTGATCTTCGCGCCCGGGGTGACTTCGCAGACGATCGTGGTGACAGTCAACGGCGACACCGCCGTCGAAACCGACGAAACGTTCACCATCACCTTGACCAACCCGACCGGCGCCACACTGGCAGACGCCACCGCCACCGGCACCATCACCAACGACGATGCCGACACCGATCCGCCGCCGGCAATCCCGCTGTTGTCGGTCACCAATCCCAGTGTGCAGGAGGGTGATAGCGGGACAAAGATGATGGTCTTCGATGTCAAACTTTCCGGGCCTGCGTCCGATGTCGTCACGGTGGACTACCACACCGAAGATTTCACGGCCGCGGCTGGAAGCGACTACGTGGCCACCGAAGGTGTCTTGACGTTCGCCGCCGGCGAGACCAACAAGCAGGTGCACGTCGTCATCAACGGGGACAGCAACTACGAAGGCAACGAGTCTCTCATCCTGGTGCTCACCAATGTCTCCGGAGCCCAGTTCGACGGTACCGACGGTGTCGGACTGATCGTGAACGACGATGTCAATCCGAACGCGGGCGAAGAGCCGGAGTACCGGGTGGTCGGCTACTTCACGGAATGGAGTGTCTGGGCCCGTGGGTACGAAGTCTCGAAGATCCCGGCCGACAAGCTGACCGACATCAACTACGCGTTCGCCGATATCAGCGAAGACGGCAGGGTGGTGCTGTTCGATCGCGAAGCAGCGATCGACAAGTACTTCCCGGGAGACACCTGGGACCAGCCGATCAGGGGCAACTTCAACCAGCTCGCCAAGCTGAAGGAGCAGAACCCCGATGTGAACGTGCTGATCTCGATCGGCGGCTGGACCCTGTCGGACAACTTCTCCGACGTCGCACTCACCGAGGCATCACGCAAGAAGTTCGCCGCGTCGGCGGTCGAGTTCGTCACCACCTACGGCTTCGACGGCATCGACCTGGACTGGGAATACCCGGTTTCCGGCGGATTGGCGTCGAACACCACCCGTCCCGAAGACACGGAGAACTACGTCCTGCTCGTCGAGGAAGTCCGCAAGCAGCTCGATGCGCTCGAGGCCGGCGACGGCGTCGACAAGCACTATCTGTTGACCATCGCCGGGCCGGCGGGCGACGACAAGATCGTCAACTACAACCTCGAGGCGATGGCGCCCCATCTCGACTGGTTCCAGCTGATGGGCTATGACCTGCACGGGCCGGGGTGGCAACCCAACCAGACCGGGCACGCCTCCGGAATGTACGCAACGCCGGATTCCACCCAGCCGACGTACTTCGTGGACAACGCCGTCCAGCTGTATCTAGAGCAAATGGATGCGTCGAAGATCGTCCTCGGAGCACCCATGTACGGCCACATCTGGAGGGGGGTCGAGGCCGGCGACGACTTCGGCGTCAACAGTGCCGCCAGCGGGCAGGGGCCGGGTACTTATGAGCCCGGCATCATCGACTACTGGCACATCGTGAACCTGCTGGAAGAGCAGCCGGATCTGTACCACGTGCACTGGGACGATCAGGCCAAGGCGTCCTACATCTACAGCGCGGCGAACGGTGGCACGTTCATCAGCTACGACAGCCCGCAGGCGTTGCAGTACAAGCTCGACTACATCAAGGAGCTCGGCCTGGGCGGCGTCATGTTCTGGGAGCTCGACAGCGACATCCGCGACGCCGACCACCCGAAGTCGCTGCTCGGCCAAGCGGCGCGTGAACTGTTGGGAGACGACTCGGCCAGCGCCAGCACCGCCTGAGGTGGGGTGCAGCGCCACTCGCGAGGACATTCTGGAACACCTGGCCGGCAAGGTGCTCAAGCGTGACCTTCGCGAGCAATTCCGTGACCACCAGTTGCCGAGGCCTACCTGAGCTGGGCTGCCAGCTTCTCAACGACGCGGCC
>CAZCHU010000249.1:0-3371 GCA_964498215.1 uncultured Mycobacterium sp.
GTTATCGACATCGATCAACAGTTGCGCAGCGGCCCGGTTCTCGCTGCGGCGGGACCCGACGATCCGGTCCACGATCGACCGCACCGCCGACGCCTGAGAGGACTCGAACATACATTCGATACTACCTTCGCGCGCCGACACTTGCTGTGTCATCTCTCAGGAGATCGGTGACGGTTCTGTATCAGGACATCGGTGACAGTTCGGGTGGTCTTTGTGGTGACACTTTTGGCCCGAGGCTCAGGCGGTGGCTGTCAATGAACCCATCGATCCCCGTGTCCGCCTCGCGATCTCTCAGTGGCCTGATGATGCGCCGCGCGGTGCGGTCTCGACGTTCTGCGCCGAGCACGGTATCTCACGAAAGTCGTTCTACGAGTTGCGCAAACGCGTCAAGGCCGAGGGTCCGGCCGCGGCACTCGAGCCCAGGACTCGACGGCCGAAGTCAAGTCCGTCGCAGTTGACTGATGAGGTCAAGGCGCGGGCCGTGGCCGTGCGCGCCGCCTTGGAGGCCTCCGGCCTGGACCACGGGCCGATCAGTGTGCACGACAAGATGCGGGCGCTGGGCCTGGATCCGGTGCCCTCGGTGGCATCGCTGGCACGCATCTTCCGTGATGCCGGCGTGGCCCGTCTGGAACCGAAGAAGAAGCCCCGCTCGGCATGGCGACGGTTTGTCTATCCGGCCCCGAACGCGTGCTGGCAACTCGACGCCACCGAGTATGTGCTCACCGAGGGACGCACATGTGTGATCTTCCAGCTCATCGACGATCACTCCCGCTACGCGGTCGCCTCCCATGTGGCGTGGGCAGAGACCGCCGAGGCGGCGATCACCGTTTTCGACAAGGCCGTCGCCACCCACGGCGTGCCCCAACGACTGCTGTCAGACAACCACCTCGCGCTCAACCCCTCACGGCGTGGAGTGCTGGGCCGATTGGTCAAACACGTCGGGCGCCTCGGCGTGGACGCGATCACCGGCAAGCCCTACAAGCCGACCGCCCAGGGCAAGAATGAACGCTTCCACCAAACCTTGTTCCGCTACCTCGACAAACAGCCACTGGCTGACACCCTGGCCGAACTGCAAGCCCAGGTCGACGCGTTCGACCACATCTACAACACCGAACGCCCCCACCAAGGACTGCCCGAGCGCGTGACACCGCTGACCGCGTGGGAGGCGACCCCCAAAGTGGATCCACCCCGCCCAAAACCCGACGAGCCATGGTTCATCCCACGGGCCCCAAGCCCAAACGGCCCGCACCACATCCAAAGGACCTGCCCACCGGGACCCGCGTCATGACGCTGAGCAGCGCCGGTGCTGTCAGACTCGCCGGCGTCAGCTACATGGTCGACGGACGCCTGGCCTACGAACAAGTCCTGGTCGCCATCAACGCCGACAGCATCACCGTGGCCGACCTCGATGGCGAAGTCCTCATCGAGCACACCCGTCCCACACCCGGAGTGCACTACGTCGGCAACGGAAAACCCCGCGGCCCACGACAAGACCGATGAAACGTCACCGATCTCCTGAGACATCAACTGTCACCGATGTCCTGATACAGAACTGTCACCGATCTCCTGAGACATCACAGCCGACACTTGCTGTGTCGGTCGATAGCCTGGCCGAATGCTGGGATTGATGCAGGACCGGCCCTTGATGATCTCGTCGTTGATCGAACACGCGGCGGCGTTTCACTCCGACACCGAGATCGTGTCGCGGCTACCCGAGGGGCATGTCCGGCGCAC
Source organism: uncultured Mycobacterium sp. (assembly GCA_964498215.1). Taxonomy (GTDB): domain Bacteria; phylum Actinomycetota; class Actinomycetes; order Mycobacteriales; family Mycobacteriaceae; genus Mycobacterium. The sequence goes on from CAZCHU010000249.1 coordinate 1,735, forward strand.
CACCTGGTCGCAGCTCCGTGAGCAGTCCAAGCAGGTGGCAAACACACTGGCCGAGCTCGGTATCGAGCGGGGAGACCGGGTCGCGACGCTGGCCTGGAACAGCGATCGCCATCTCGCGATGTACTTCGGCGTCTCCGGCTCGGGTGCTGTCATGCACACCGTCAATCCGCGGTTGTTCCCCGACCAGATCGCCTACATCATCAACCACGCCGAGGACCGTGTGCTGTTCTTCGACATCACCTTTGCGCCGCTGGTCGGTCAGCTGGCTTCGCAGTTGAGCACGGTGCACACCTACGTGGCGATGACCGATCGTGAGCACATGCCCGTTATCCCCGGGATTCCCGAGGGGCGTCTGCGGTGCTGGGATGAGCTGATCAGTTCGCAGTCGACGCAATACGAATGGCCAGAGTTTGACGAGCGCAGCGCGTCGTCGCTCTGCTATACCTCTGGTACCACCGGAAATCCGAAAGGCGTTCTCTACACTCATCGTTCGACAATGCTGCACACCTTGATGGCGGCTGCCCGGGACACCAACGACATTCACAGTGGCTCATCGATACTGCTGGTGGTGCCGATGTTCCACGCTAACGCCTGGGGGACGCCGTACACCGCGGCAATGGTTGGTGCCAAACTCGTGCTACCCGGCCCGCATCTCGACGGTGAGTCGGTCTACCAGTTGATGAAATCCGAACGGGTCAACCAGAGTCAGGGCGTGCCCACGGTATGGATGATGCTGTTCTCTTATCTGGACGAGCACCCCGAGATCGACCCGCACGAGCTGGGGTTGCAAGTGGCCGGCACCGGAGGGGCGGCGTTGCCGCTTTCGATGATCGAGCGGTTCGAGCGCGATTTCGGCGCGGAGACGATGCAGGGTTGGGGCATGACCGAGACCAGCCCGCTGTGCGTGATCGGCCGGCTACTGCCCAAACACCGGGGATTGGATGCCGCAGAACAGCGGCAGATCAGGTTGAAGCAGGGGCGCGGTATCTGTGGCGTGGAGCTCAAGATCGTCGACGACGATGGCAACAGATTAGCTTGGGATGGCGAGGTTTTCGGCGAGGTATGGGTGCGTGGTCCGTGGATCGCCAGCGGTTACTTCAAGGGTGAGGGCGGCGAAAAGCTTGACGCTGAGGGTTTCTTTCCCACCGGGGACGTGGCCACCATCGACGCCGACGGATACCTCCAGCTGGTGGATCGGGCTAAAGATGTCATCAAGTCAGGTGGGGAGTGGATCAGTTCGATAGACCTGGAGAACGCCGCCATGAGTCATCCTGCGGTGGCCGAGGCCGCTGTCATCGGGGTAGCGCACTCAAAATGGCAAGAGCGGCCGCTGCTCATCGCGGTGTTACGCAAGGGGTGCAGCGCCACTCGCGAGGAAATTCTGGAACACCTGGCCGACGAGGTGGTCAAATGGTGGCTTCCCGATGACGTCGTATTCGTGGAGGAGTTGCCGCACACCGCAACCGGCAAGGTACTCAAGCGTGACCTTCGCGAGCAGTTCCGTGATCACCAGTTGCCAAGGCCTACCTGAGCTGGGCCGCCAGCTCCTCGACCGCGCACGGCGCGGCCGGTCAGCGCGCCGGATAATCCTGGCCTACTCCGCACTCTCGGTTTGCGAGAACTGCAGCGCATCCATG
>CAZCHU010000250.1:0-3367 GCA_964498215.1 uncultured Mycobacterium sp.
CTGAACGCACACTTGGCAGGTAGGAAGGTGTTTCCGCAGGCAGTGGGGCTTTGCCGCCACGCGGCGCGGGCAGGTATCGTCGCGGCAATACGTGCAGGGAATGACGGTCTCAGCGAGGTCCTGAGGCTTATCGGACACCGTGCGTATTCAGACATTAGGAGGTCGGAGTGCCGTCTTTCAGGCGCCGTAATGCGGTGATTGACGCCGGCGACGCCGGCGAATCCCCCCCGGAGCCTGTGGCGGATGCGGGCCAGGCCCGAGCGCTTGCCGAGGAAGCCGAAGCTGAGGCCGCGGAGGCGGAAGCGGTGGCGGCCGCCGCTCGTGCGCGCGCGCGGGCGTTGCGGCTTCGCCGAGAGGCTGAACAAGCCGACGAGGTCGGGGAGGGGGGCGAGCGCAGCGAACCAGAACCGGTCGACCTTGAGTCGGATGCCGACGCTGACGACAGCACTCCCGACGTGGACGATGCTGAGGGTCCGGCCGCCAAGTCGCGGTGGCGGCGACTGCCACACCCGACGTGGAAGGGGATTGCCGCCTCGGTTGTCGTGGTGTGCACGGTGGCGCTGTTGGCGAGCAGTGGCTACATGATCTGGAACCATCGCCAGGCCGAGAAGCTGCTGCAGCAGAACGCGGAGTACGCCGCGGCGGCCCGGCAGGGTGTAGTGACGCTGATGTCGTTGGACTTCAACACGGCGCAGGAGAATGTGCAGCGCATTATCGACAACTCGACCGGCCAGTTCAGGGATGACTTCGAACAACAGGCAGCTGATTTCATCGCGGTCGCACAGGATTCCGAGGTCGTCACCGACGTCACCGTCAATTCCACCGCGGTGGAAACGATGACCGACGAATCGGCGGTCGTTCTGGTGGCGGCCGCGTCTCGGGTCACCAACGCTTCGGGCGCTAACCAGGAACCCCGGACGTGGAGACTCAGCGTGGGCCTGCAAAGAGAAGACGGGCAGATCAAGATGTCGAAAGTCGAGTTCGTCCCGTGAGCGATGACCGCACACCCACCGATTCTGAAACCGTCGACGCCGAAACCGACACCGAGGCTGACATCGAAACCGACACCGATGTGACGGATGACGCCTCCGCGACCGATGACGAGCCGGGTGAGCCAGTCTCTGGCGCCACCGCCCGGAGACCGCTGGCCATCGTGCGCGCCCGGATGGGCGCCATCCTGCTGGCCAGCGCCCTGATCGCGTCCGCGGGATTGGCGACCTGGCTGTACCTGAACCAATACCGCCCGGATCAACAAACCGACGCCGCTGCGAGGAAGGTCGCACTCGACGCCGCCTCCAGCGGGACGATCGCCCTTTTGTCTTACGCGCCGGATTCGCTGGACCAAGACTTTGCAGCGGCTAAGGCTCGGCTGACCGGCGACTTCCTGTCCTACTACACACAATTCACCGAGCAGATCGTCACCCCGGCTGCCATGGAGAAGTCCGTTAGAACCGAAGCATCAGTGGTGCGGGCCGCGGTGTCGGACATCCATCCAGATTCCGCCGAAGTTCTGGTGTTCATCAATCAAACCACCACGAGCAACGAGAATCCGGACGGGGCGTTCGCCGCGAGCAGCGTCAAGGTAGGCCTGAAGAAGATCGACGGCGCTTGGCTCATCGCGTCATTCGACCCGGTGTAGAGGGAGGTTCGCCGCCGTGGCCGTGACGGCAATTCTCCCCGTGCCCGTGGGGTTGGCCGAACGGCGCGACGCCGTGTTGCTCCCGGTAGCCGGGATGTCCCCGCTGGTCCGGATTGTTCGGGCCCTGGAAACCAGGTGCGACGTCATGATCGCCACCGCTGGAGTGCTCGCTGATGATGTGGGTGAGGCACTTGTAGGGCAAGGCCTTTCGAGGGTTCGGGTGGTCGTGTCGGAGTTGCCTGGGGGGCGGGCGCAGTGTGTGGCAGCGGGGTTGCGGGGGATCGCCGGGGACGAACACGTCGTGGTGCACGACATCCGGTGGCCGCTAGTGGACGTCGGCACCATCGACCGTGTCGTCATAGCGCTGCGCGGTGGCGCGGTCGCGGTGATGCCGGCCTGTCCGGTCACCGATAGCGTGAAAGCGATCACCGCAGGCGGCTTGCTGACGTCGACGCTGGACCGCTCACAGCTGCGCACCGTGCAGTATCCACGCGGGTTCGACGTCAAGACGCTGGCGCAGCTGGTGAAACACGACAGATCGGGAACGTTCGATGAACTTGAGGCGGTGCTGTCGGAGGGAACGTCGCTGACCCTGATCGCCGGCGACGACGAAGCCTTGAGCATCGAGCTGCCGCGCGACGCAGACTATCTGTCCGCCCTCATCGAGGGGCGAAAGGACGCGGCCGGCCGGTGAGAAGGCGCTGTGCGACAGCCACATCCCGGGCGTAGGTGACCTTGAGGTTGGCGGCGTTGCCCGGGAAGGTGCGGATCTTCACGTCGGTGTACCGCTCGACACAGGACGCGGTATCGGTGCCTTCGAACCCGTCGCGTTCGGCGCTGCGGTAGGCCTGCAGCAGGTCAGGCGCTCGGAACGCTTGCGGCGTCTGCACCCGGACCAGTAAGCCCAGGTCGGCAAGCGACTCCAGGCCGTTTTTGCCCAGCCGCGCCAAGCCTTCGGTTCGCAAGGCCGGCAGCGCCCCGCCGAATTCACGGGCGATCGAGATCGCTGTGGCGAACATCTCCGGTCTGGCGAGCGGCCGGGCGGCGTCGTGGATGGCGACCACATCGACCGCGCCCGTCTCGATATCAGCGGCCAAATACTGCAGCGCATTGAACTCCGATGAGTGCCTGGTGCTGCCGCCTTCGGCCAGTTCCACAGGTACGTCGGGAAGCTCGCGTGCGACCGTGTCCCGCGCGAGCTCGAACTCACCCTGGCGAAACACCAGAACGGTTCGCGAGACTTCCGGCAACTGGGCAAGCGTGTCCAGGGACCACGTCAGCATGCTGCGCCCGGATAGCGGCAGGTAGGCCTTGTTTCCGTCGGCCCCCACCCGGGTGCCCAGACCAGCCGCCAACACCACACCGACCGCCGCGCCCATGTGAAGAACAGTATCGCGGGGGATGCGCTGGGAAGGTAGACGCTGGACTGCTCGCCGGTACGGTCGACGCCGAGCGGGAAGGGGAACACGGTGAGCGACGAAACGCAGCCGCAGGGCGCAGCCGTGGAGGTGCATTGGGTCCGGTCGATGTCCGGTCGAGATCCACACGAGCCGAATCGGGCAGCCACCCCGCTGGAGTTGCTGTTCGACCTCACATTCGTCATCGCGTTCGGTATCACCGCTGCGCAGTTTGCGCACCTGCTGGCCGCCGGGCACATCGCTGCCGGCTTGTCGGGCTTCTTCTTCGCGATGTTCGGGGTCTGCTGGGCGTGGATCAACTTCAGCTGGT
>CAZCHU010000251.1:0-3352 GCA_964498215.1 uncultured Mycobacterium sp.
GGCCAGGACTGCGTTGAACAGAGGTTCCACGGTGAGTATCCAAACACAGAGCCGTGGCGATTCCGCCGCGGCCAAGCGCCTGGTTCCTAGCGCTGGCGGGCGCCCTGCCCACACTTCGGGTGCTCAGACGCAACGTACGGCGTTCTTCCTGCCGCTCGCTGCCGACACCCAGCGCACCGGCCGCATCGTCTCCAGCCCTGGGTCGGGCATCAGAGCTGGTTCTAGGGCATCGCCAAGATGGAGGGATCTTCAGCCGGGAACGACGGGCACTTGTCCGCGATCGCATCGGCGTTTGATTCGCTGGTCCTGAACAGGGGAACGAATTGTGGGAAATGCTTGGCCAAATCGTCAACCTCGGCCTGCCGGGCTGCGGGATCTTTTTCCAGTAGCAAATTGACGTGATCGATAACATGCGGCTGCAGCCAGGTCGGCTCAGAGTTATACCGTTCCACCAAGGCGCCGTACGTCACCGGATCCACCTCTTTTGTCGCGGCGAGAAGTTGATCGAGGGAACATTCGGTGTCAAGCAGGGCAGTGGGTACCGCGAAAGGGTCTACGGGAGGAGCCGGAGGTGCCGGAGGCTGGGCGGCAGCCAGGCCGGAAAAACCGACGGCGGCCATCGACAGCGCAGCGGAGGCGACAGCTGCGCGGGTAAGAACAGTGTTGAAAGTATTCATGAGTGCAGACCGTAACTGACCCTCAGAAATCTCGTCTGGAAAACGTCAATTCCCACGCTGCGGGTGCCCCCGTCGAGGCGACGGCCTTTCACTTCAAGGTGATTTCTGATGTTGCGAATAGCCCGCCTGAAGTCCAGCACAGGTCACATCATGCGTCCAACGTCTTCCGGAACAGCCACATTCGCTACCGATGTGACGATCGACGGCAGTGGCAAGACACTGGTCCGGGGCCAATTAGCCTCTGAACTGCGTGGCAGGTACAGGATTCGAACCTGTGTAGGCGTAAGCCGACGGATTTACAGTCCGCTCCCATTGGCCGCTCGGGCAACCTGCCTGGGTGCTGCATGTGCGCTGCAAGCGCGCTCAGCAGAATACAACGAGGACCTGCCCCGGGCACAAACCAGCGGGTGGCGGACCCAGCCCGGGGTCGGTTTGTCGGCCGTCGCGGGGTGTGGCGAAGATGGAGCCGAGCACCACCACACCGAAGGAGGAATGCGGCCCATGGCGGATTCATCGTTTGACGTCGTCAGCAAGGTCGACCGACAGGAGGTCGACAATGCGCTCAACCAAGCCGCCAAGGAGCTGGCCACGCGCTTCGACTTCCGCGGCACCGACACCACGATCACCTGGCAGGGCGAGGAGGGCATCATCCTGACCTCCTCGACCGAGGAGCGAGTGCAGGCAGCCGTCGACGTGTTCAAGGAAAAGCTGATCCGCCGGGACATCTCAATGAAGGCCTTCGACGCCGGGGAAGCACAGCCATCCGGCAAGACCTACAAGGTGATCGGCAGCATCAAGCAGGGCATCAGTAGCGAGAACGCCAAGAAAGTCACCAAGCTGATCCGCGACGAAGGCCCCAAGGGCGTCAAGGCGCAGATCCAGGGCGAGGAGATCCGCGTCAGCTCGAAGAAACGCGACGATCTACAGGCCGTTCAGGCGCTTCTGCGGGGCGCCGACCTCGACTTTGCGGTGCAGTTCGTCAACTATCGCTGAGGTCGCCGCGCAGCTGTGTAACGCAGTGGCGGTTTGTCGGCTGGATTTCCGCCGCCGCGTTACCCAACTGGGACGGCGACGACGCTCGGCTAGGCCGCAGAGTGGGCCAGGCGTGATTGACCTGTTTGGCAAAGCCTGCCAATCGCGCCCTCGAGCCGCGGCCGTCAACCTAGTGTGATTGCCATGGCACCTGCGCAACGCGAACCCAAAGTCGTCGTTCTCGGGGGCGGTTCCTGGGGAACCACCGTGGCCTCTATCTGTGCCCGGCGAGGACCGACACTGCAATGGGTACGTTCGGCCGAAACCGCAGCCGACATCAACGACCACCACCGCAACTCGCGGTACCTGGGCGACGAGGTCGAACTCGCCCATAGCCTGAAGGCCACCACTGACTTCTCCGAGGCAGCCGCGGCGGCCGACGTGATCGTGATGGGCGTTCCCTCACACGGTTTCCGGGGTGTGCTCACCGAGCTGGCCAAGGAGCTGCGACCGTGGGTGCCGGTGGTGTCGCTGGTGAAGGGCCTGGAGCAGGGCACCAACTACCGGATGAGCCAGATCGTCGACGAGGTCCTGCCCGGCCATCCGGCCGGCATTCTGGCCGGACCTAACATCGCCCGCGAGGTCGCCGAGGGCTACGCCGCCGCCGCGGTACTGGCGATGCCCGACCAGAGCCTGGCAGCCAATCTCGCACAGCTGTTCCGCACCAAGCGGTTCCGGACCTACACCACCGACGACGTGGTGGGCGTCGAGATGGCCGGTGCGCTGAAGAACGTTTACGCGATCGCGGTCGGCATGGGCTACTCGCTGGGTATCGGCGAAAACACCCGGGCGATGGTGATGGCGCGCGCGGTGGCCGAGATGTCGAAGCTCGGGGTGGCCATGGGCGGCGATCGGGACACCTTCGCCGGTCTGGCGGGCATGGGCGACCTGATCGTGACGTGCACCAGCCAGCGCAGTCGTAACCGGCACGTCGGCGAACAGCTCGGCGCCGGCAAGTCCATCGAAGAGATCATCGCGGCGATGAACCAGGTGGCCGAGGGCGTCAAGGCAGCCAGCGTGATCATGGAGTTCGCCGAAAAGTTCGGGATCTCGATGCCGATCGCCCGAGAGGTCGACGGCGTGGTCAACCACGGGTCGACCGTCGAACAGGCCTACCGCGGGCTGGTCGCCGAGAAGCCGGGCCATGAGGTGCACGGATCCGGTTTCTGAGCAAACCCCGGTGCGGGCTGAGGCTCAGTTGGCGAACGGGTTGGTGCCCTCTGGACGCACAAGTAACGGGTTCGTCGCGTTGAGAATGTAGGAGCCTGCTGGGCTGACGACGAAACCCGATTGATTTCGGGCGTCCACGCAAGCCACCATCGCGCCGTCCCCTCCGCAGCTGACGGTGCCGAAGCTCAGGCGTGTGTTGGGCGGGAGCGGATTGACCTGCCCGCCGTACATCGGGGTTGGCGAAACGCCGAACACGGGCACTCCACCCGAGCCGCCGCCCACCAGGTTCGCTCCGTCCGGACCTCCGGGGATCACGCCATTGCACCCGTAGCCCCCGGAGCGCTGCAGCATGCAGGTCAAACCCGCCGAGCCGAAGACATAGGCCGACCCGTCATACACGGCGTAGTCCTGTGGGTTGACCGGCGGCAACGCGTTGATGTCAGGCACCGGCGGCGACGGGGGTGGCGGCGGAG
>CAZCHU010000252.1:0-3304 GCA_964498215.1 uncultured Mycobacterium sp.
CCGACGCCACGCCGGACTGTCCAGAAGTTGCGAGGCCGAGCCAGGGTCATCGGTTTCCACCCAGACGGCGACGTCGTAGCGCGCAATATGGACATGCGGCCTTTTCTTCAGAAACGCACCCCGTCCCGGAGGGCGCACCAAAGCCTTGAGCGCCACAGCTTCACGAACCACCGGATCGGCCCGCAGATCGCTCACTGCGGCGCGCAGTTCAGTCAGCAACCGCCGCTTACCGCGGCTTTCCAGCGTGTAGCCAAACGGCGGGCGACGGTCAACGACCGCCCCCGCCAAGACGTATCCGAATGAATTCGGCTCGAACAGCACGGCTTTCGGAAACGTACCCGCGCTGTCCAGGACCTGGAGCTGAGCATCTGCCATCAGTTCCCAGACCCTTCGATCAACGGGTCCTCGGATAGCGCCGCGCCGCCGAGGACTTCGCCGAAGCCGTATCGCAGACTGGCCACCAGTTCCTGCTGGTCGTCAACCGCGGCGTCGTCGGTACTGACCCCCACACTCGCGGTGCCCTCGTAGGTGAGCATCGTGATGTTGATCGCCGCGCCGATCGTCCCGACCAGCGGGTACATTCGCTCTACCTTGGCTCCGGCCAACCACACCGGTACCGGCACGCCGGGCACATTGGAGGCGGTCAGGTCGGAGGTCTGGGCGGCCGCCGACACGAGTTCCGGCGGTAGGAAGCGGCTGAGCTCGGCGAGGTAGTCGGACAGCTTCAAGGCCGGCTCGGCGCGCCAGCTGCGCACCGTGTTCGCCGCCGCCTCCAGCACGTCGTCGATGGCGTCGCTGACGGGAATCTCGAAGCGCGCGATGGTCACCGCGTTGGTCTGTTCTTCGGAGGTGCGCAGTGAGATCGGCATGTTCATGCGCAGCTTGTCGACGGGACGCCCCATCTTCTCGTGGTAGCGGTGCATGCCGACGCTGATCGCGGCCAGAAAAAGATCGTTGACCGTCCGGTCGCGCTGCTTTGCGACCGCGCGAAACTGCGCGAAGTCGGTGTCGATGGTGGCGAAGTGGTAGTTGAGGCTACGGGCTTGCATGAGCGGTGACAGCGGGCCTAGCGGAAGTGGGATTTTGGTGAACCGCACCAGCGACGCGGCGGTTTCCACGACCTGGCCGATGAGCTGCTTGGGGCTCTTGATGGCGAACAGGGCCAGCGGTCCGATTCCCTTGACGGCATCCTCGGCGGCCTTGGTAACCCAGCCGACGTTGTTGCGGATCACGGCCTGCATGAAGCCACTGTTGTCGAGCACGGCCGGTTCTGGTTCGGGCGGCATCGGTCCGAGATCGGTTCCCTCCGGGGCGAAGTCAAACAGCGCCAAGCCCAGCTGAACAGTCCCCTGACCGTCGGCGATGGCGTGGTGCAACTTCATGATCAGGGCCGATTTTCCGTCGGGTAGATCCTCCAGAACGGTGACCTGCCAGAGGGGCCGATCCTTGTCGAAGTCTGACATGCTCTGTCTGCGGGCCTCGGCGAGCACGTCGTCCCAGCCTGACCCTTTGGGCATGCTGAAACGCCGCATGTGGTACGCCAAATCGAAGTTCGGGTCCACGACGACGCGTGGGGTTTGCAGGTCGAGCGGGCCCTCCACGACGATTGAGCGCAACACCGGCGCAAGGCGCGTGGCCCGCTCGTAGCGCTCACACAGCACGTCCCAGTTCGGGCTGGTCTCGAGTACCAGCAGGCCGATGATGGTTGAGCGCATCACGGGGTCGTCGGTGGCCATGCGCCACGTCGCGAAATCCCAGCCACCCAGCCGCCTAGCTTCGGTGACCGCCTCTTTGCCGCGCAGTTTCTTCGGGGGTGCCACATGTCCTCCTTATTCGCAGCCGGTGAGCTCACTGACTGTTCGTTCTTGCTTAGTGAATCAGCGCGTGCATTCGCCACCGGCCCGGAACGCCTTTGAGTTGATGTTCACCGCGATCGGTGAATCTGTGGCGTGATCCGGTGACGATTTCGCGCACCGTGGATGAAACCAGGACCTCCCCGGGCCCGGCGTGTGCCCCGAGGCGTGCGCCGATGTGCACTGCCAGGCCGGCGATGTCGCTGCCGCGTAGCTCGACTTCGCCCGCATGCATACCGACGCGCACCTGTAGACCGATTTCGGAAACCGCATCAACGATTGCCTGTGCACAATCGATGGCGACACTCGGACTGGTGAACGTCGCGACGAATCCATCACCGGCCGTGTTCACTTCGCGACCGCGGTATCGCGCCAGCTCTCGACGGACGATTCTGTCGTGCTTGTCGAGCAGATCACGCCAACGATCATCACCCAGGGAGGCCGCCCGCTCGGTTGAACCCACGATGTCGGTGAACACGATGGTGGTCAGCACACGTTCGGTCTCGAAACCGCCGCGGACGCCGGTGACGAACTCTTCGATCTCATCCAGCATCACGGCGGTGTCGCCGACCCAATACAACGCATCAGCTCCGGGCAACTCCACATAGCGTGCCCCTGCGATGTGCTCAGCGAGATAGCGGCCATGCCCCACTGGCACGAAGGGGGAACTGTCGCGGCTGATGATCAGCGTCGGAACAGTGATCTTCTCGAGCACGTCGCGGGTGTCGGCCTCCACCAGCGCCCGATGGATAGCACGCGCCATACTCGGTGATGCCGCCCGGTTACCGGCCAGGTCCCACCAGGCGCGGAATGCGTCGTCGCCGGCCACCGACGGCGCGACCACCCGCAGCCCGTCGAATCCTTTGTTGACCGCGTCCTGCTCCAACCCGACCGTCGAGAATTGAGTGGCCAGTCCTGACTTCGCGCCGACCTGGTAATCGGGTGCCTCCAACGTCCGGGCCGCACCGTTGACGATGACGAGGCCGCGTACCCGTTCCGGGTGCTCGGCGGACAGCAGCAGCGCGCTCGCTGCGAAGTACGTCGAGGCGAAGATCGTCGCCGTCTCGGAACCGACGGCGTTGAGAACCGACAACGCATCCTGCGCCCACTGGCGGGGCCCGATAGCGTCCAGCGGGGCCCGTGACGAGGAACCTTCACCTCGCTGGTCGAACCTGATCAGGCGGCTGAAGGAAGCGAGGCGGCGCTGGAAGCGGTACATCGATGGCTCGTCGTCGACCGAGTCGACGGGAATAGGCGGACCGGAAAACACCAATAGGTCAACCGGACCGTCTCCCAGAACCTGGTAAGCGATGTCGGTATCGCCGCAGCTGGCGAACTGCGTCCGCGGAGCCTGCACTCCGACAGGCTAGCGACATCTTCGTCCACAACAAAAGAAGGTGGCGCCACATCAGGTCTCAGCAGGTTCACGGCTACTGCTGACGGTAGCGCTC
>CAZCHU010000253.1:0-3282 GCA_964498215.1 uncultured Mycobacterium sp.
TCGGTGATCGCGATGCAGCGGATGGGCGAAGTCTTCGAGGAGGGCACCTCCGACAGTTCGGCGATGATCGTGTTGGAGGGTCAACAGCCGCTGGGCGCCGCAGCACACGAGTTCTACGACCAGATGATCGCCAAGCTCGAGGCCGACACCAAGCATGTCGAGTCCGTGCAGGACTTCTGGGGCGATCCGCTGACCGCTACCGGCGCACAGAGCAGCGACGGCAAAGCCGCCTACGTTCAGGTGAAGCTCGCCGGCAATCAGGGCGAGACACTGGCCAACGAGTCCGTGGAATCTGTGCAGAACATCATCGAATCCCTGCAGCCTCCGGACGGCGTCCAGGTGTATGTGACCGGCGCTGCGGCAATGGCCGCCGACCAGCAGATCGCCGGAGACCGAAGCCTGCGCATGACCGAGATCACGACGTTCATCGTCATCATCACCATGCTGCTGCTCGTCTACCGGTCGATCGCCACGCTGCTACTGGTGCTCGTCTCGGTGGTGCTGTCCCTGAGCGCAGCGCGCGGCGTCGTCGCATTCCTGGGCTACCACCAGATCATCGGGCTTTCGACGTTCGCGACCAGCCTGCTGGTGATTCTGGCGATCGCCGCCGCGACGGACTATGCCATCTTCCTTATCGGGCGTTATCAGGAGGCCCGAGCGGTCGGTGAGGACCGAGAATCGGCGTACTACACGATGTTCGGTGGCACCGCCCACGTGGTGTTGGGTTCGGGCCTCACGATCGCCGGTGCGACTTTCTGCTTGAGCTTCACCAGGCTGCCCTACTTTCAGACCCTTGGGGTTCCGCTGGCGATCGGCATGGTCGTCGTGGTCATCACGGCCCTCACACTGGGCAGTGCGGTGGTTACTGTGGCCAGCCGATTCGGGCTTTTGGAGCCCAAACGCGCCATGCGGGTGCGGTTCTGGCGCAAGCTCGGTGCGGCTGTGGTGCGCTGGCCCGGACCCATCCTGGTCGCGACGATCGCGCTGGCACTGGTCGGTTTGCTCGCCCTGCCCGGCTACCAAACCAATTACAACGACCGCAATTACATGCCGGCCGACCTGCCCGCCAATGAGGGCTACGCGGCCGCCGAGCGGCACTTTTCCCAGGCCCGGTTGAACCCGGAAGTCTTGATGATCGAAAGCGATCACGACTTGCGTAATCCAGCTGACTTCCTGGTGATCAACAAGATCGCGAAAGCGATCTTCGCGGTGGACGGTGTCGCGCGGGTACAGGCCATCACCCGGCCCGACGGCAAGCCGATCCAGCACACCTCAATTCCGTTCTTGATCAGCATGCAAGGCACCAGCCAGAAACTGACCGAGAAGTACAACCAGGACCTCACGGCCAAGACCATGCAGCAGGCCGAGGACATGCAGACAACCATCGATCAGATGCAGCGGATGGCAAATCTCACCCAGCAGATGGCCGACGTCACCCACGGCATGGTCGCCCAGATGAAGGGGATGGTCGTCAATATGGAGGAATTGCGCGACGGTATCGCCAATTTCGACGACTTCTTCCGCCCGATCCGTAACTATTTCTACTGGGAGCCGCACTGCTACAACATCCCGGTCTGCTGGGCTCTACGTTCGGTGTTCGACACCCTCGACGGCGTCAATATTATGACCGCCGACATCAAGAACTTGTTGCCCCTCATGGAACGCCTGGACGCGCTGATGCCCGAACTGACGGCGATGATGCCCGAGATGATCCAGACCATGAAGAACATGAAAGCCATGGTGCTGGGCATGTATTCGACCCAAAAGGGTATGCAGGACCAGCAGGCCGCCATGCAGGCGGATGCGGCGGCCATGGGCGAGGCGTTCGACGCGTCGATGAACGACGATTCGTTCTACCTGCCCCCCGAGGTGTTCGATAACCCGGACTTCAAACGGGGCATGGAACAGTTCCTCTCACCGAACGGGCATGCGGTGCGCTTCATCATCTCCCATGAGGGCGATCCCATGACTACGGAAGGCATCGCGCACATCGATGCGATCAAGAACGCCGCCAAACAGGCAGTCAAAGGCACGCCACTCGAGGGATCCACGATCTATCTTGGCGGTACCGCAGCGATGTTCAAGGACATGTCCACCGGGAACACCTACGACCTGCTGATCGCCGGAATCGCCGCGCTAGCACTGATATTCGGAATCATGCTGGTCATCACCCGCAGTGTGGTCGCGGCCGCCGTCATCGTCGGAACGGTGGTGGTGTCGCTGGGGGCTTCGTTCGGTCTTTCGGTGCTCCTCTGGCAGCACCTGCTCGGGATTGAACTGCACTGGATGGTGCTGGCGATGGCGGTGATCATCTTGCTGGCCGTCGGCGCCGACTACAACCTGCTGTTGGTCGCCCGTCTCAAGGAAGAACTGCACGCCGGAATCAACACCGGCATTATCCGCGCGATGGGAGGCAGCGGATCGGTAGTGACCTCCGCGGGTCTGGTGTTCGCGTTCACCATGATGTCCTTCGCCGTCAGCGACCTGACCGTTCTTGCGCAGGTGGGTACGACCATCGGTTTAGGCCTGTTGTTCGACACGCTGGTGGTTCGATCATTTATGACGCCGTCCATCGCCGCCCTACTCGGAAAATGGTTCTGGTGGCCGCAAGTGGTCCGGCCCCGGCCGGTGCCGCAGCCCTGGCCGTCCCCGCCAGGCTTAGGAGTCGGCTGATTTCTCTACGACGTCCGCGACGTCGATCTGTAAACCGGTTTCGCGTTCTGCGGCCTGCCAGAGGTTCTTGATGGCGTTGTCGCTGCCGGGCCGGACGAGGGGTTTGAGCACTGGCGGCCCGTTGGTGACGAACAGCGGGCCGTAGAACCCGCCACCGGGGGCTTTGGGGTCGACGGCCGCGCGTAGCTGGCTGAGTGCGCCGTAGGCGGTGGACATACCCGCGGTCTTGGTCCATCGCTCAAAGAAGTTGCCCAGCCGCATGATGCCGTCGTTGGCTTGCACGGTGGTGGTCTGCAGATCGGAGTTCGTCATTCCTGGTTGAGCCGAGAGCGCCTTAGCCTCGATACCGGCCCGGTCGAACTGGTGCTGCAGCCCGACCGCCAGATGCCGCATCGCCAGTTTGGTCTGGCCGTACATCCGCCACTTCTCGAAGTTGCCGCGCATGTGCGGGTCGGCGGGGTTGATGGCGCGGCCCATGTGTTGTGCGGTGCTCGACAGCGTAACCACCCGCGCACCGGGCGTGGCCACGACGATGGGAAGTAAGTGGGAGATCAGCGCCCAGTGGCCGAGAACATTGATACCCATCTGGGTGTCGAACCCGTCTTCGGT
>CAZCHU010000254.1:0-3253 GCA_964498215.1 uncultured Mycobacterium sp.
CGCCGTTCAGCGCCAGCGACGAAGTGATGATGTCGTTCTCCCGCACCGGCGACAAGGGCGACACCGGGAGCGTGAGCAGCGCTGGCGACGGCTCCGCGGCCTCGCCGGCGATCACCTTCACGGCGGATCCGGACACGGGCCTCTACCGCATCGGCGCCAACAATGCGGGCTTCGCCGCCGGCGGCTCCAAGGTGCTGGACATCGGCACCGGCGGCGTGACCGTGACGGGCACGGCCGCGGCCGACGTGGTGGATGCGCAGCAGCTCTCGCAAGGTTGGCACACGGCGCCGATGCCGGCGGCGGCGTTCACGGCGCTGTCGAGCGGTGGCGCTGACGGGGGGACCCATACGATTGCCGGAGCGAGCATCCCGGTGTGGCTGTTCGACACGGCGAGCGACGAGGGCATCGTCGGCATCGTGCCGGTGCCGGCGAGCCTCGACACGACCAAGAGCTGGGGCGTGCATGTCCGACACACCACGGGCTCCACGGGCGGGACGGTGACGTACACCTTCTCCGTCGCCTACCAGGGCAACGACGGCGCGCTCGGCACCACGAGCTTCGGCACGGCACTACCGCTCACCGACACGGTGATCGCCGCCGACGACCTGCACGGCATCTCCGGCACCGGGGCGCGGCCAGGCGGCACGCCGAAGCCGGGTGGGCATGCGGTGATCAAGATCACCCGCGACGTCTCCGAGGACACGCACGCGTCCGACGCCGCGTTCATCGGAGCCGACGTGCTGATCCCGATCGGTGCCGGTGAGGACAGCGGCCTGACGAACGGCTTCCTCGCGACCTCGATCCTCGACCTGCGCTCCCTGCACCTGCCGCTCAACGGCAGCGACGGCGCGACCTCGACGACGGACGTGAGCCCGCAGGGGCACACCGTCACCTTCAACGGTAACGCGCAGCTCGACACGGCGTGGAGCGCGTTCGGCTCGGCGAGCCTGCTGCTCGACGGGACTGGAGATTATCTCTCCATCGCGAGCCACGCCTCCCTACAGATGGCGTCCAGCGATTTCACCATCCGGTGCGTTATCCGTCCATCGGACGTGTCTGGGTCTCGCACAATCCTGACCAAAGGCATTGTTGGCAGCGGGACCGCTGAGTTCTGGGTTGGGATAGAAAACGGAAATCTAAGGTTTTATGCGTCAAGCACAGGCGGCGCCTGGAATATCGCCTCGGCGATCGGAAGTGGGGCAGTCGCAATAAACACCGCGTATGACGTACAACTTGTGCGCGCTGGCACCGCTTGGTTGTTGTTTTTGAACGGTGTCGTCGTCGGATCAGTTAGCTCGGCAAGCGCCATGTACGCGGGAAGCGCTGGGCTAATATTCGGGTCGACGTCAGGGGGCGGGAACAACTACGCCGGCCACATCGACGACATCGTGATCCTCAAGAACGCCGCTCTATCGATCACCAACGGCCCGGTTCCGACCGCGGCGTTCCCGACGAGCTGACGCCATGCTGATCCTCACGGGCCGATCGGGTGCCACCGGCCGCTACGAGGCGGCGTACAACAAGGTGACGCACACGCTCACCTCGGGCACCTACACGGTGCCGGCGGGGGTGTGGCGCATCCGCGTGAAGTGCCACGCCCGGGGCGGCGACGGCGGCGGTGCGGGTGGCGCCGTCGCCGGCGGCGGCGGTGGCGGTGGCGGGGGCTGCGCCGTCAAGACCTACAGCGTCTCGCCAGGGCAGCAATTCGCCTACGACGCCACGGACTCGGCCACCTGCACCTTCGACACGATGACGGCGAACGCCGGAAGCAACGGCGGGACGGCGAGCGGCTCGACCGCAGGTGGCGGCGGCGCCGGCGGCACGGCCTCGGGCGGCGACACCAACTACACCGGCGCAACGGGAAACGGCGGCGCGCCGGAGATCGGTGGCGGCGACGGCGGTCAGGGCGGCGCTGCGGGTGGGTATCCGAGCGTGGACGACGCCGGTGCTGGCGGCGCCGGAGGCCCCAGCGGCACCGGAGACCCGGGCGAGGACTTCGGCGGCGGCGGCGGCGGCGATCACGCGGGGAGCGACGGCGACACGCCGGGCGGTGATCCCGGTATCACGATCGAGGAGAACTACTGATGGCGTGGGCAATCCTCGTGCGCCTTTCGGACGGCGCCGTGCTGCGCTCGCAGGACTTCGGCGACGGCGTCTCCGAGACGGTGACGACCACCGAGGTGGTGCCGGTGCTCGACGAGCAGGGCGACCCTGTGCTCGACGAGCAGGGCGACCCGGTGACCCAGACCGTCACCACCACCGACGTGGTGACGCGCCCCCACCCGACGCTCCCGGAGGGCAAGGGACTGGCGTGGGTCCCGGTGGACGGTGACCCGCCGACTCCGGAGACCTGGGAGACCGTGGCGCTACCGACGTCGGTCGAGACCGACCCTCTGCCGGAAAGCGTGAGCTGGTCAACGGCCGACCGGCCGCTCGCCACGGTGAAGGCCGAGCGCGCGGCCGAGATCAACGCGGCGCGGGATGCGAAGCTGGCGGCGGGGTGCCTCTACCCGTTCCCCGACCAGAACGGCACGATCACGTTCCGCGACCCCGGCGAGATGATCCGCTACGGCGAGCTGCGTCTCATGGCGCAGGCGATGGTCGACGGTGGCAACGGCTCGGCCGAGTTCCCCGCGCCGTTCCGGGATCAGGAGAACGTCGACCACACGATCACCGCCCAACAGCTCCTCGACGCGATGACGGCCGGCCGCGACTGGTTCATGAGCACCTGGGTCTACGCTTCCGGTCTCAAGAACGCTGTGGCCGCGTGCGAGACGCTGGCCGCCGTGGCGGCCGTGAACGTCGCGAGCGGCTGGCCGGACCGCGACCTAACCTAACTCCGCAGCCGCACCCCCGCCCCGCCGCTCGCATCCCGCCCGATCAACACCACGCCGCCGGCCTCGATCGCCCGCACGAGCGCGACGATGTTGGCCGGCATGGTGCTGATGGGCGCGTCGCCTTGCCGCTCGGCCCGCACGATAGTCGTCCGGCTCACGCCCGACTCGTCGGCTAGCCGCGCGGCGGACCACCCGAGCAGCGCGCGTGCGGCGCGCAACTGGGCGCCCGTCAACACCACATGCGGTTGCGACACTGTGCGCCACCCGCTACAATTTGCGCCACTCGGATTATGCCGAGCAGCCCCCGAGGGCACGCAGCTTGCGAGTATCGAGGGAAAACCTCAACCGCGACGATTCCGGCCGCTCGCCGGACCGGCTGCCGTGCCCCGCCTTGAGCCGGAGTACTCCCCATGCGC
>CAZCHU010000255.1:0-3246 GCA_964498215.1 uncultured Mycobacterium sp.
TGGCGCAGGCCGAGCAACTGCATGGAAAAGAGATGTCCTACAACAACTATACCGACGCTGATGCGGCGTGGCGTGCGGCATTCGACCACGAGGACACCTGTGTGGCGATCATCAAACACGCCAACCCGTGCGGCATCGCGGTGTCGTCGGTTTCGGTGGCTGACGCCCACCGCAAGGCCCACGACTGTGATCCGCTGTCGGCGTTCGGCGGGGTGATCGCGGCCAACAGCGAGGTCACAGTCGACATGGCACAGACCGTCGCCGGCATCTTCACTGAGGTAATCATCGCGCCTGCGTATGAGCCGGGAGCAGTGGAAGTCCTTGCTGGCAAGAAGAACATCCGGGTTCTGGTCGCTGCGGAACCGCAGCAGGGCGGAATCGAATTCCGACAAGTCAGTGGCGGCCTGCTGCTTCAGGACCGGGATGCTGTCGATGCCACCGGCGATGACGCCGCCAACTGGACTCTGGCCGCCGGGTCACCGGCTGACCCGCAGACCCTTGCGGACCTGGTGTTCGCCTGGCGGACCTGCCGGGCCGTCAAGTCGAACGCGATCGTGATCGCCAAAGACGGGGCGACAGTCGGGGTGGGTATGGGCCAGGTCAACCGGGTGGACGCCGCCCGGCTGGCGGTGGAACGGGCCGGTGACCGCACCCGGGACGCGGTCGGGGCGTCGGATGCGTTCTTCCCGTTCCCCGACGGACTGGAAACGTTGATCCGGGCCGGGGTGAAGGCAGTCGTGCATCCCGGCGGGTCGGTCCGTGACGACGAAGTGACCGCTGCGGCCGCTGCAGCTGGAATCACGCTGTACCTGACCGGAGCCCGTCACTTCGCGCACTGACCGGGCACTCGGCCGCCGGCGAGCATGCGCAAAATGCCAGCGTGCGACGGTGTGTCGGGTGCTGACACGCGCGCTCGCGGGGAAGGGTCGTAGCGTGGAGTGGTGACTTCACCTAACGACCTCCCTCGCACTGTCGGCGAGCTGCGGGTATCGGGGCATCAAGAGCGCAGTGTCAAGGCCGAGATGCGCGAGAATCTGCTGTCCGCGCTGGCCGAGGGGCGTAACCCGTGGATCGGCATTCTGGGTTTCGACGACACCGTCATACCTCAGCTGGAGCGGGCGCTTATCGCCGGGCACGACCTCGTCTTGCTCGGGGAACGTGGTCAGGGCAAGACTCGCCTGCTGCGTGCGCTGACCGGCCTGCTCGACGAGTGGACACCCGTCATCGCCGGTGCCGAGCTCGGGGAGCACCCCTACAGCCCGATCACCCCTGAGTCGATCCGTCGAGCCGCGGACTCCGGAGACGACCTACCGGTGGCCTGGCGGCACCGCGGTGAACGATACGCCGAGAAGCTGGCCACCCCAGACACCAGTGTGGCCGACCTGGTCGGTGACATCGACCCGGTGAAGGTGGCCGAGGGCCGCAGCCTCGGGGACCCCGAAACCATCGCCTACGGCCTGATCCCGCGAGCACATCGCGGCATCGTCGCCGTCAACGAACTCCCGGACCTCGCCGAGCGCATTCAGGTGGCGATGCTCAACGTGATGGAGGAGCGCGACATCCAGGTGCGGGGCTATACCCTGCGCCTGCCGCTGGACGTGTTGGTCGTCGCCAGTGCCAATCCCGAGGACTACACCAACCGCGGCCGCATCATCACGCCTCTCAAAGACCGCTTCGGCGCCGAGATCCGCACGCACTACCCGCTCGAACTCGACGCCGAGGTGGGTGTCATCGGCCAGGAGGCAGACCTGGCCGCCGAAGTGCCGGACCATCTGCTGCAAATACTGGCCCGATTCGCCCGCAGTTTGCGCGAATCGAGCTCTATTGATCAGCGGTCCGGGGTGTCCGCGCGGTTCGCGATCGCAGGCGCCGAGACCGTCGCAGCGTCCGCGCGCCACCGGGCTGCGGTGCTCGGTGAGCAAGACCCGGTCGCACGCGTTATCGACCTCGGCACGGTAATCGACGTGCTCCGCGGCAAATTGGAGTTCGAATCCGGTGAGGAGGGACGCGAACAGGCCGTGCTCGAGCATCTGCTGCGGCGGGCCACCGCCGACACCGCGCAGCGCTTGCTCGGAGGTATGGATGTCGGGCCGATAGTCACCGCGATCGAGCACGGTTCGGCCGTCACCACAGGAGCGCGGGTGTCGGCGCGCGAAGTACTGGCCGCGCTTCCCGAAGTGCCCGCGGTCGCCGAGATTCAGCGCCGGCTCGACGCTCACTCCGATGGCCAGCGCGCCGCCGCAATCGAATTGGCGCTCGAGGCGCTCTACCTTGCCAAGCGTATCGACAAGGTTTCCGATGAAGGCCGAACCGTCTATGGCTAGGACCACCCGCTATTCCCCCTACACCGGCGGTCCCGATCCGTTGGCACCTCCGGTCGACCTACGCGAAGCGCTTGAGGCGATCGGACAGGACGTCATGGCAGGCACCTCCCCGCGGCGGGCCCTGTCCGAGCTGCTGAGGCGCGGATCGGCGAGCATTCCGGGTGCCGACAAACTGGCGGCAGAAGCCAACCGGCGTAGACGGGAACTGCTGCAACACAACAATCTTGACGGGACGCTGGCCGAGGTCAAGAAGTTGCTTGATGAAGCTGTACTGGCCGAGCGCAAAGAGCTGGCGCGCGCACTGGATGACGATGCTCGGTTCGGTGAGCTACAGCTGGAGTCGCTTTCGCCCTCTCCGGGCAAGGCTGTGCAGGAGCTCGCCGAGTACGCCTGGCGTTCACAGGAAGCCAGTGAGAAGTACGACCAGATCAAGGATCTGCTTGGACGAGAGATGCTCGACCAGCGGTTCGCGGGGATGAAACAGGCCCTGGAGAATGCCACCGATGATGACCGTCGACGGGTCAACGACATGCTCGACGACCTCAACGAACTGCTGGACAAGCACGCAAGCGGTACCGACTCGAAACAGGACTTTCAAGACTTCATGGCCAAGCACGGCCAGTTCTTCCCCGAGAATCCAAAGAACATCGACGAACTGCTGGACTCGTTGGCTAATCGCGCCGCAGCGGCGCAGCGGTTTCGCAACAGCCTGTCTGAGCAGCAGCGGGCGGAACTTGATGCGTTGGCGCAGCAGGCTTTCGGGTCACCATCTTTGATGAATGCACTGAGTCGCCTCGACGGTCACCTGCAGGCCGCTCGGCCCGGGGAAGACTGGACGGGCTCGCAACGGTTCTCTGGCAGCGACCCTCTGGGGATGGGGGAGGGGGCCCGGGCGCTGGCCGATATCGCCGAACTCGAGCAG
>CAZCHU010000256.1:0-3246 GCA_964498215.1 uncultured Mycobacterium sp.
GTTAAACCGAGCGTACACTTGGGGGCTCGGACTCAGTGCGGCTGCACTACTAGTTGGTGGTTTACCTAACGTAGCTCGCGCAGACGGTCGCTGAACGGAGCTGGATGATCCGTCGAGCCCTGACGGTTCCAATGCTTTCGGACCATGCTCGCCAGGAGCTGCGAGCGATTGCTGGCAGCGGTGCGGCACACACCGCACGGCCACGACCGTCATGTCCGGCCCGCGCCCAGCTTGTGGACGAGCGCGCTGTTGAGAAAACCCAAGGCGCCGGTGATGAGAAATCGCATGGCCGGCGCTCTCAGAAGTTGAGTCCGAAAAACTCTTCCAGCTTCTCGCCCACGAAATCGAAATGCGAGGAGTCTAGCCCTGGGTACACACCGAGCCAGAAAGTCTGGTTCATGGTGCGGTCAGTGTTGGTGAGCTCGCCCACCACGCGATGCTCTACGCCGTGGAAGTAGGGCTGGCGCGTCAGGTTCCCGGCGAACAGCAGGCGACTTCCGACCCTGTTCTGGTCCAAGTACTTGAGCAGGTCGACGCGCTTCACCCCCGCGCTCTCGCGCAGCGTCAGCGGCATGCCGAACCAGGACGGGTCGCTGTCCGGGGTGGCCTGGGCAATCTCCAGGAAGTCCTGCAGGCCGGCCAGGCGCTCGCTCAGCAGTCGGAAATTGCGCCTGCGGGCGTCGATGAACTCCTGGGCACGTTCGAGCTGGGCAAGGCCGCAAGCGGCCTGCATGTCGGTGATCTTCAGGTTGTAGCCGAGGTGGGCATAGACGTACTTGTGGTCATAGCCGTCCGGCAACGAGCCGAACTGCTGCGAGAAGCGCTTGCCGCAGGTGTTGTCGCAGCCGGGCGCGCAGTAGCAATCACGACCCCAGTCGCGAAAGGACTCGGCGATCAGCTTGAGCTGCGGGTCGTTGGTGAAGACTGCGCCGCCCTCGCCCATGGTGATGTGGTGGGCCGGATAAAAGCTGAGCGTGCCGATGTCGCCGAACGTGCCGACAAGCTGGCCGTTGTAGGTGGCGCCGAGAGCGTCGCAGCAGTCCTCGACGAGCCAAAGACCGTACTTCGCGCAGAGCGCCTTGACCTTGGCCAGGTTGAAGGGGTTGCCGAGTGTGTGGGCCAACATGATGGCCCTGGTTTTCGGTGTGATGGCGGCCTCGATGAGGTCGGCATCGATGTTGTGGGTGGCCATGTCAACGTCCACGAACACCGGCACCGCGCCGAACTGGGCAAGGGGATTGACCGTGGTGGGGAAACCCGCGGCCACGCCGATAACCTCGTCGCCCTTGCGGATGGCGCGCTCGCCGAGCTTGGGCGAGGTCAGCGTGCTGAAAGCGACCAGGTTGGCGGAGGACCCGGAATTAACCGTGATTAGGTGCTTCACGCCCAGGAAGGCGGCCAGCTTTTTCTCGAACTCTGCGTTGAAGCGACCAGTGGTGAGCCAGCCGTCTAGCGACGCCTCCACCATGAACTGCAGCTCGCGCGCGCCGATCACCTTGCCTGAGGGCGGGATCACGCTCTCGCCGGGCACGAAGGGCTTCGGGGCATGAGCCAGTTCGGCGTAGCGGGCGACCAGGTCGGCAATCTGTTGGCGGAGTATATCGGGAGTCATGGAATCAACCTGTTGCGTTCGTTGTGGAAGTCGGCAATCTCGCGGAGGCAGTAATCGCGCATGTCAGCGCCGCCACGCCAGGCCTGTTCCCAGCGCACGATGCGGCTTAGAGCTGTCTCCGGTGACCAGGCCGGCTGCCAGTGTAGGCGGGCGCGGGCCTTGGAGCAGTCCAGCTTGAGGTAACCGGCCTCATGCGGTTGCGATGCCTCATCAAGCACCCAGGCGGCTCCCTGCCCCCAATCCTGCACCAGCCTTTCCACGACCCAGCTAACTGGCTGGACGTCGCCCTCGGCAGGCCCGAAGTTCCAGCCTTCAGCCATAGCCTGCCCCTCGGTCCACAGCGCCTGCGCCAGTACGAGGTAGCCGGAAAGCGGCTCCAGCACGTGCTGCCATGGCCGCGTTGAGTGCGGATAGCGTATCGTCACCGGGCGACCTGCGGCGAAAGCGCGGAGGATGTCCGGGATGAGGCGGTCTTCGGCCCAATCGCCGCCGCCGATGACGTTGCCAGCGCGCGCCGACGCGAGCGAGGGACTTGCGTTGTCGTAAAAGTAGGAACGACGCCAGGCCGCAGTCACGAGCTCAGCGCAGCCTTTGCTTGAGCTGTAGGGGTCGTGGCCGCCCATAGGCTCGTCTTCTCGGTAGCCCCAGACCCACTCGCGGTTCTCGTAGCATTTGTCGGTGGTGACGTTGACAACACACCGCACGCCCTCGCAGGCGCGCACAGCCTCCAGCAGGTGTACAGTGCCCATGACGTTGGTGCCATAGGTGTCCACGGGCTCCCTGTATGAAGTCCGCACCAGCGGCTGCGCCGCCATGTGGATGACGATTTCCGGACGGAACTCTGCCAGACTGGCCGCTAGCGTGGGGAAGTCGCGGATATCGGCGAGTTGCGAGTACATGGTCTCGCCCACGCGAGCTACTTCGAACAGCGCAGGTTCGGTGGGCGGAGCCAGCGAATAACCCTTGACCTCGGCCCCCAGGACCTGCAGCCACAGCGACAGCCAACCGCCTTTGAAGCCAGTGTGACCGGTCAGGAAGACTCGCTTGCCATGCCAGAAGGCGGGATCGACGGCACCGTTGATGTGCTGGCTCATTAGTCCCAGTTCTTCCATGGAGCCTTGCCGCTGGCCCAAAGGCTTTCGAGCAGGTGCTTGTCACGCAGCGTGTCCATGGGCTGCCAAAAGCCGCTGTGCTCATAGGCCATGAGCTCGCCGTCGGCGGCCAGGTTAATCATCGGTTCCTGCTCCCAAACGCTGAGGTCGCCATCGATGCATTCCAGGACGCGGGGTGAAAGCACGAAGAAGCCGCCGTTGATGAGGGCGCCGTCACCCTTGGGTTTCTCCTTGAAACTCTTCACCTGGCCGCCCTGAATGTCGAGCGCTCCGAAGCGGCCAGGCGGATAGGTGGCGGTGAGCGTGGCCTTCTTGCCGTGCGCCCGGTGGAAGGCCAGTGTCGCGCTAATGTCGATGTCGCCGACGCCGTCGCCATACGTGAAGAAGAAGGCTTCCTCATCCTTCACATACTCGGCTACGCGCTTCAGTCGGCCCCCGGTCATCGAGTCATCGCCGGTTTCGACGAGGGTAACGTTCCACGGTTCGGCGCGCTTCTGGTGTACGTCCATACGGTTTTCGGCC
>CAZCHU010000257.1:0-3221 GCA_964498215.1 uncultured Mycobacterium sp.
CGACGTCACGGTCATGCCAGCTACGGAAGTGATCGCGAAGTACCACGATCTGTGGCACGTCGAGCGGTCGTTTCGAATGTCGAAGACCGACCTCGAGGCCCGGCCGATGTTTCACCACACCCGCGAGGCCATCGAAGCCCACCTGACCATCGTGTTCACCGCTCTCGCCGTCGCACACTGTATCCAGGAACGCAGCGGCCTGGCCATCGCCAACGTCATCAAGAAGCTGCGCCCGCTGCGGTCGGCCACCATCACCATTAACGGCGCTACCCAGGCCTTCCCGCCCGAAATTCCGCCAGCGCAAGGACAAATACTCACCGACCTCGGCATCAAGGTGGCTTACTAAGCCAAATGTCCTAACTCAGGAGGCGGGCCATGATCCTGAGTTCGGACATTTTGCCTAGTACCCAGGTTGGTTGCCGAGATCGGTGAGGATCTTGCGCTGAGGGTCGGGAATGGCCGGCGGGAACGTCTGGGTCGACCCGTTGATGTTGATGGTGGCGCTACGCAGTGGCCGGAGTTGCTTGACGACCTTGGCGATCGACAGTCTGGTGCGCGATTGGATGGTGTGGGCTACGGCCAGTGCGGTGAACACGATGGTCAGGTGTGCTTCGATGGCGGCGCGGGTGTGGTGGAACATCGGCCGGCCGCGCAGGTCGCTTTTTGACATGCGGAACGACTTCTCGACGTGCCACAGGTCGTGGTATTTCGCAATTACCTCGGCGGCGGGCATGACCGTGACCGGCACGTTTGTCACGTAGCCTTTGAGCCCGATCAGGGATTGAGCGCGGGCGAGGTTGGCCTCGTCGAGGGCGCGGTCATCGCCTCGGACCTTGACGAATCGCGCGGACTTGGCCTTCTTCTCGCCGGCGACGATCGCCCGAGCCCGGGCCTCCTGCTTGGCGAGGGTCTTCTGGTCACGTCGGGCGCGTTTGGCTGAGTACGACCAGATCGCCCGCCACGCCCCAGTGTCGTGTTCGGGATCCCAGACGGGTTCAGCACGCAACTTGGCGTCGTTGACGGTGGTGTTGCCGTGCCGCGGTGTGACGGTGTCGATGATCTGCCCCTCGATGAACACGTCACCGTTCCAATGGAAATGGGACTCCAGATCCCCGGGAGCTTTCGTGACACGGGACCCGACGATGAACGACAGCTCCAACTCGTCGAGCGCTTTGAGATTGCTCTGCGAGAGCATCCCGGCATCAGCGGCGACCACCATCGGTGTGTCGGCCAAGCCGTGGCGCTCCAGGAACCTGGTGATGACCGGCACGATCGTGCTCGTCTCGGCGGTGTCGCCTTCGAAACAGCCGATCTCCAAAGGAAACCCGGTCCGATCGACCAGTAGCCCGACGACGATTTGAGGGTCAATGCGCCGCTCCTTGCTGAACCCGACTTTGCGGAGATCATCTTCGGATTCGGCCTCGAAATAGAGCGTGGTCACGTCATACAACAACAGCGACAGACCACCGCAATCACCGCTGTAGTCAAAGCATTTGGCGGCGATCGCCTCCCGATACCCGCCCGGGCCAACCTGATCGAGGTGCCGGGCAACCGTGCGGTAGGACACCGTCGTCGCGCCCAGATCGGTCAACACCCGCTCTGCATCGGCCTTGCTCGTGGGCTCCACGATCCGAGCGATCACCAGATCCCGGAACACACTGTCGGCGACCACGTCGAACCCCAACCAGTCGTAGACGCCCGCGAGGACGTCGTAGAGCAGGCGCGAACAGGTGCCCATCGTGCGCCCCGGCGGCACCACTGGAGCCACACCCGACTCGGTCGGCTCGGCGATCAGCGACCGCTCCCCGCGGAAGTCGGGCACCTCGGTCATCGACTCCGCACGCGCCGCCACCTCGAAATCGAGTGCGGCCTGCCCACCGGCAACGATCTGGCGACCTGCGTGGAGCAGAATGCCCAGCTCAGCATCGGTATGCGCCGAACCCAAGTGCGCAAGGATCACCACCTTGCCCTGCTCTTTGCGCGCGACCTGCACCGCCACCGCGCCCGAGGTCGTGCGCACCTTCCGCACGTACGCCACCGCACGAACCTACTCGCCTAGTACCCCAAACACAGCACCCAGGCAGACAGAACCACAGGTCAAAGACCTATCCGATCGAAAACTCGCCGACCATGTCCGAAGTCAGGACTCCGGTTCGGCGCCAGCCGGCGATGACGAGGCCAAGATCAGGGAGCTGCACGCCAAGATCGGTGAGCTGACCATGGAGCGCGATTTTTTAGATCGCGGGCTCGCACGCTTGGACCCCAAGTGAGGCGGGCCATGATCGACCGCGACGACCCGCTGCCGGTCACCGACCAGTGCGAGCTGCTGGAGGTGGCGCGTTCGACGGTGTACTACCAGCCTGAGCCGATGCCGCAGGACGACATCGATTTGATGCGCAGGATCGATCAAATCCATCTGGAGTACCCGTTTCTGGGCAGTCGGCGCATCGTCGACGCCCTGGCCGAGGCCGGCATCGTGGTCAACCGCAAGAAAGTGCAGCGCCTGATGCGCATCATGGGGCTGACGGCGTTGTATCCGAAACCGCGGACCACGATCCCAGCGGTCGGGCATCGGGTCTACCCGTATCTGCTGCGCGGGCTGAAAATCGACCGTCCCAACCAGGTGTGGTGTACCGATGTGACGTATCTTCCGATGGCTGACGGCTTCATGTACCTCGTTGCGATCATGGACTGGTACTCCCGCAAGGTGCTCAGTTGGCGGCTGTCCAACACGATGGATCCCAGTTTCTGCGTCGATGCCCTCACCGACGCGATCGACGGCTACGGCGTACCGGAGATTTTCAACAGCGACCAAGGGTCCCAGTTCACCAGCGAGGCATTCACCGGCGTGCTCAATCAGCACGGTGTCACCATCAGCATGGATGGTCGGGGCCGGTGGATGGACAACGTGTTCATCGAACGGCTGTGGCGCAGCGTCAAATACGAGGAGGTCTACCTCAAGGCATATGAGAACGGCACCCAGGCCAGGCAAGGACTCGGCGACTACTTCGAGTTCTACAACAGCCGGCGTCGCCACCAGGGCCTGAGCCGGCGTACCCCCGATGAGGTCTACCATCAGACCGAGCCGCTACCGCAAGCGGCGTAACACCAGCAGTCCTCCACTTACGAACCGCCGCGGCCTGTCCAACCGACGGGGTCCACCTCTCGGTGGTGTCGAACTGGAAGTCCATCGCCCAGATCACGTTCGGGCGGATCGGTGA
>CAZCHU010000258.1:0-3220 GCA_964498215.1 uncultured Mycobacterium sp.
GGCGACGCCGGAGATCGTCGCAACCTCGATGTCTCGGGCTCAAGACTAAGCTAAGTGCTCATCCGGGGAGCAAGGGGGCGCTCGGACCTGTGGACCGTGGCCGCAGCGTGACGAACCCTTAACCTTATTGAAGGCGCGCAAGTGCTTTCGCGACATGCCCTGGCAGCCCTACCATTAGCTACATGGGCGATGCGATACCGCAGAGTGTGATGGGAGCCCTTTAGTAGCGGTCCAGTCGTTGTGGGACTTTGTTGCCCGGTGTTCGGGCAGGAAGAAATAGCAACGACATGGCATCGAGCAAGCGCGGGCGGCACACGCCGGGTCAGATCGTCCGCAAGCTCGCCGAGGGCAACAAGCTCCTCGCGTGAGGGCAATAACTCGAAGAGGGGTGTCGAAAAGACGATGCGCGTGACTATTCGTAGCGTTCTCGCCGCGGCCATGTTGGCTGCGAGCATCGTTGCGGGCCCCGTGGACGTCAGTAGGGCCGCGAGTTCATCCAGTCGACCCGATGTCGCGTCGCTGTTACCTGCGGAGGGCGCGGTCGTGGGCGTGGCCCATCCTGTGGTGATCACGTTCAACCGCCCTGTCGCCGATCGGCGGGCGGCCGAACGCGCGGTTGATATCAAGTCGCTGCCGGCGATGACTGGCAAGTTCGAATGGATTGAAAACGATGTCGCGCAGTGGGTACCTGACCAGTTCTGGCCTGCACACAGCACAATTTCCCTTTCGGTGGGCAACTTGCCAACCAGAAACTTCCAGACTGGTGCCGCCGTCGTCGGCGTCGCCAACGTCTCGGACCGCACCTTCACCGTGACCATCGACGGCGCACCGCCCTCCGAGCTACCAGCGCCGCACCACCGACCCAATTGGGGACAACCGGGCGTGTTCCCAGCTTCAATGGGACGCCCTGATTACCCGACCCCGGTTGGTGTCTATTCAGTATTGGCCAAAGAACGTGACATCGTTATGGATTCGAGTAGCGTCGGCATCCCCATCGATGACCCCGATGGCTACCTGCTGGACGTGGAATACGCAGTCCGTTTCACGTGGCGTGGCTTATTCGTGCATTCAGCTCCATGGGCAGTTGATCAAATGGGCTACGAGAATACAAGCCATGGTTGTATCGGGATCAGCACCCAGGATGCCGAATGGTACTTGAATATAGTCAACGTGGGTGACCCAATCATTGTGCGGGAGAATGGTACCGAGGTTCCGCAGATCGTTTCTGGCTAGCTTCGAAGCTTCATGTCTTCTTGGGGTCCACCAACCCGATCAGGCATCCGAATCCAAACTCGCGTTGCCGCCCATACGCTTACCACTATTCGGGGAGTTACCTTTGACCCTCGTCCGGACCGGTTGTTCTCCGACATGGGTTCTCTGCAATTCTTCGGCAGGACTTGGAGCGTCGCCCGCCGATTGGAATCTGTCCGGTTGACGCACCCGTCTCTTCGGCCCCAGCGTGATTGAGGTCTCTTCATGATCGAGGGTGTAGTCGGGGTCTGAATCCGCCGGTTTCCAGCAGGGATCTGGCGATGTAGTTGGTGAGGTTGCGGAATCCCAGGGCTGAGCCGCGCAGATGTTCGCGGCGGCCATTGATCGCCTCGGTGGGACCGTTGGAGGTGCCGGTCCGGTCGAAGTACGCCAAGGCATCGACGGCCCGTTTCTTCAAGCTGCGCCCGAGGGTGATCAGTTCCTGCAGAGGCTTGGGAACACCGGCGCTGAGCGTGGTGATCAGCGCGGCCATCATGGTGCGGCCGGTCTTTCGGTCAGGTTCTCGGTAGGCGGCCACGGTGCGTTGATACATCGTCCAGGTGGCTTCGACCTCGGCGTGGGCGTCGACGCTGAACAGGGCGTTGAGCCTGGCTTTCTGTTTGTCGGTGAGCAGATCGGCCCCGGTGTGCGGGGTGCGCCGCGACCGGTAGAGTGGGTCGGTTTTGCGGCCCCGGTGCCCGCAGGCGGCCAGCTGTATGCGGCGTCGGCACTCATCGAGGGCGTTGCCGGCCAGGCGGACCACATGGAAGGGATCCATCACCGCGACCGCGTCGGGCAGCTCCTCGGTGCTGGCGGACTTGAACCCTGAAAATCGATCCATAGCAACAACTTCCACTCTGAAACACCGCCAACAACGCGGTGCTCGCCGAAGGCCGCCGGGTACTGATGGCTGATCCGCTGGACTGCCAGAACATCCTCGAGACTTTAGGGCGGCGCAACAAGGCCAAGCTCGAGGCTGCCAGCCAGCAGCTGATCAACCTGCGCGGCTACCCAACGTATTCGATGATCAAGCGCCTGATGGTCGCGATCGACAGCGACCAGAAGAAACCCCGCGCCGGGCCGAGCCGCGGCCTCCAACCGCAAGAACACGCCGTCACCGGACACCGCCGCGGGCGCGCTGGTCCGCGGCGCGGACTACTACCGGCAAGACCGGTGAGCGTGATGTTCACCGGTGTCGACCACGGGAAGTTTCGGGCGCTTCGGATCACGCACGTGGCCACCCGGTTCGAGCAGCTGATCAGTGATGAGGGCAACGGCGAACTCACCCCCGAGCAGCTTTTTTTGACCGCCGTCGATGACGCACTCGACGCGCGACGGGCCGCCAGGATCGACAAGCTGATCCGGGCAAGCAGGCTTCCCGATCCCGACCGCGACGATCGCCGAGATCGACTACCGCGAGGGCCGGGGCATCCACCCCACCAGGATGCGCCGCTACGGCGCACATGATTGGCGCACCGAGCCGACCAACCTACTGGTCATTTCACTGACCGGGGCCGGCAAAACCTACCTGGCATGCGCGATCGGTATCGCCGCCTGCCACAACACCAAGTCCTCTACACGCGGATGGATGAGCTGGCCCGCAAGCTGGTCATCGCCCGCGCCGACGGCATCGCACATCAGGACTTCTTGACGAAGCTCTCGGCGTGGAAATTCCTGGCGTGCCGTCAGTCACCCACGCTGTGCCCTGCTGCGGCGCCTACTAATGCTTGTGGCTCCGTCGGGTCGGCGGGCTTGCTGGTTCAGCGTCTTGGTCCCATCATTCCGTGCCCCATGCCAGGCCCCATCATCCCGCCGCCCATCATTCCGCTCATCATCGCGGGCATCCCTTCGACGACGAATCCCGTTACTTCGCGGGCGTGTTCGCGAATGGCGTTGGTCAGTTCGGGGTCGCTAGATGTTTCGACCACGACGACGCCGCTGGGGATGAGCGTGATCTGGCGTTGATAAT
>CAZCHU010000259.1:0-3208 GCA_964498215.1 uncultured Mycobacterium sp.
GGCCTGAAGGATCAACGACGGGTGCTCATACCACTGACGGCTCACCTTGGTTTCCTAACTTTCTGAAGTTTTCTGTGATTGACGGGGCTGACGGCGGTTGTTGATTCAGCGCGGCGTGCGGAGCGCGAAGTAGCCGATCTTGCTGAATTTGTCCCCGGAGTTGAACAGAATCTTTCCGAGGTAGACACCGGGGACGAGTTCGACGAGTTCGTCGCGAACGCTGCGAATGATCAGACGTGGGTTCTTCTCCACGTCGGCGTAGTCGATGACCATCACCTGCAGGTCCGGGTCGTCCTTGCCGGCCTCGACGTAGGTCTTGAAATCGAAGGCCAACTTGCCCGCTTCGGCGTCGCGCATCGAATACAGCGGCCAGAGCAGCTTGGACACCAAACCGGTGCTCTTGGTGAGGCGGTTGTCGCCGGTGCCGGCGTCCGAATCGAACCGCTTTCCCTGCCACGGCATCCACATCGCGGTCACGGCGCGCACCGCGGTGTCGAGTTTGGGGTTGGTCGTCGTCATCACGAGAATGCCCTCGGTGGGCCCGTGCAGATCAGTCGGTACGGTGCCCATCCGGAACAACTCGTTGAGTTCGGCGTCCGCTTGTGCCGCCTCGGTCTTGGGCCGCTCGGAAAGCTCCACGATCCATGCCCAGGCTGCCTCGGCAGCACCGGCTGGCTCGCTGGTCATCGAACTTCGCAGCCATCCGAGTCTTCCCTCGACACCGACTGCCTCTATGCCTTGTTCGCTGGTCATTGCACCTCTCTTGGCGCCATCGTGAGCTATTCCGCCAGTGATGGTAGTGACTCGGGCCATCTTGCGACGGATTTTGCCGTTAAACGGGATGTCGTCGATAGACTAGCCGGACGCTCAGCGGCGGTTCGCATCGACCACCGAGTTCATGACTGGGCAAAAAACGCGATTCCTGGACAGCCGCAGCCTCCCGGGAGCATCGTTGACGCCATGGCGCAGTCTGTTCTCACGGCCGGGAACGGCCTCCCCTCCGGCGTTCACGGCGGGGCCGATCCGCACTTCGGCGGAGTTATCCGGGCGTTCGCCGCGCTGTACCCGGCCCGCCAGTTGGGCGGTGGAGCCCTTTCGGTCTATATCGACGGCCAACCGGTGGTGGATGTGTGGATCGGGTGTTCAGATCGGCGCGGTGAAGTGCCGTGGACCGCTGATACCGGTGCGATGGTGTTCTCGGCAACAAAGGGTTTGGCCGCTACGGTCATTCATCGGCTCGCTGACCGGGGGCTGATCGCCTACGACGCGCCGGTCGCGGAGTTCTGGCCCGAGTTCGGGGCCAACGGTAAGGCCGGGATCACGGTCAGCGACGTGTTGCGGCATCGCGCCGGGCTGGCGCATTTGAAGGGAGTCGGCAAGGACGAGGTCCTCGACCACCTCGCCATGGAGGAACGGCTGGCCGCGGCACCGCTGGATTCGACGTACGGCACGCCGGCCTATCACGCCGTCACCTATGGGTGGCTGTTGTCCGGGCTGGCCCGGGCGGTGACCGGAATGGGGATGCGTGAGCTGTTCCGCGACGAACTTGCACGCACCCTCGATACCGATGGCCTTCATCTGGGCCGCCCACCGACTGGCGCCCCGACGGTGGCGGCCCAGACACTTTTCCCTCAAAGCAGCATTCCCACACCGATTTTCGACTTTGTCGCGCCAAAGGTCGCCGGATTGTCGTTCTCGGGCATGCTCGGCGCGGTGTATTTTCCCGGCATCACGTCGTTGCTTCAAGGCGATATGCCGTTTCTCGACACTGAGATGCCTGCCGCCAACGGTGTGGTGACAGCGCGAGCTCTGGCCAAGATGTACGGGGCTCTGGCCAACGACGGCGTCATCGACAACACCAGACTGCTGTCCTCGGAACTGAACCGCGGATTAGTGGGGGAGGTCGATCTGTCGCCCGATATCAACCTCGGGATACCGTTTTCCTACCACCGAGGGTTCCAGTCCTCACCGATCCCGGGGTTCTTAGCGGGCTACGGCCATATCGGGTTGGGCGGAACCATCGGCTGGGCCGATCCAGACACCGGCAGTTCGTTCGGTTACGTGCACAATCGCCTTCTCACCCTGATGCTGTTCGATATGGGCTCGTTCGCAGGGTTGGCTCCGCTGTTGAGCAATGCCATCGCGGCCGCACGCCGAGACGGTCCCCTTGAGGTGCCCAACTTCGGTGCGCTGTATCAAGATTCGGGTCAGACGCGGTCCACAGACCTCGCGGCGGACGCCAACTAACGGACAGGTCAGGTGACCGACCACCACGCGTTGGGGAGCGGCGCGGCTATCGTCTCCATCATGGCAGGCGACGCATTTCACCCCGATCTGACCGGCAGCGCGGCGGCCCGCGCACGGGTCCACCACGTGCGAGCTGCGGATATCGACGCCGATACCGCGCAGACGGACGGCATGCAGCGCTTCTCAGCGATCAGCGGTCGCATGGTCGGGTCCGACAGGCTGTGGATGGGGGAAACGCATGTCGCCCCGGCGATGGCTTCGGCCAACCACCACCATGGCGAGTCCGAGACCGCAATCTTCGTTCGCAAGGGTCACCCCGAGTTCGTCTATCACGACGGTGAGCGGGAGGTCCGCATCGTCACCGCGCCCGGCGACTACATTTTCGTGCCGCCGTATCTGCCCCACCGTGAGGAGAACCCGGATCCCAACGAGCCCGCCGAGGTGGTGATCGCCCGGACCACGCAGGAAGCGATCGTGGTCAACCTTGACCGCCTGTCGCCGCTATAGCCCCGGTTGAAAATCAACATCCTCTATACCGGCCACGTTGCTGGACTGGAAGAGTGACCCCCTAATACAACAGGTAAGCCGTTCGGCTCTCCTGGAAGGCTGCGGCTTCACGGTCCCATTCCTCGAGGAGCGGCGGGAGTTGACCGGCACCAATCGCTAGGCGCACCTGATCTGATCCGGTGAGCAGGTCGATCGAGGGACCCCAGGCAAAGTCGTCCGGATGCTGCTTGCGAATCGAGTCGATGAGCAACAGTGCCGTTCGGACCGGCCGGTACAGCTGCCGATCGGTGACCACCAGCCCGATGGCTGGGATGGTCTGGCCGGGATACTTGAGTGCGGTGTCGGCGACCGACATGGTGATGGCCTCGAAGCGGATGCCCGGGAGCTGCATGGCGTTCATGGTCTCGACCACGCGCGGCGCATCGAGCCATGACGCACCGACCTGCTCGAACGG
>CAZCHU010000260.1:0-3156 GCA_964498215.1 uncultured Mycobacterium sp.
CGGGCCTTCTGGGTGATACGCACGATGGCGTCCTCGACGTCGCGCGGCGCGGTCATCATCAGGTCGGCCAGTTCGTCGACAATCGCCAAGATGTAGGGGTACGGCTTGTACTCGCGGTTACTGCCCAGCGGCGCGGTGATCTCACCGGATCGCACCTTCTCGTTGAATACGTCGATGTGGCGCACTCGGGAGGCCTGCATGTCCTGGTAGCGCTGCTCCATCTCTTCGACGAGCCAGGCCAGGGCCGCGGCGGCCTTCTTCGGCTGTGTGATGATCGGCGTGATCAGGTGTGGAATACCTTCGTAGGGAGTGAGTTCCACCATCTTCGGGTCGATCAGGATCATCCTGACCTCCTCCGGGGTGGCCCGCGCCAACAGCGACACCAGCATCGAGTTGACGAAGCTGGACTTACCCGATCCGGTGGAGCCGGCGACAAGCAGGTGCGGCATTTTCGCCAGATTGGCTGAAATGTACTCACCCTCAATGTCTTTACCGAGGCCCATCACCAGGGGATGGTGATCGCCGCGGGTATTGGGGTCGGTGAGAACGTCGGCCAGCCGGACCGTCTCGCGGTCAGTGTTGGGCACCTCGATGCCGACAGCTGACTTGCCGGGAATCGGCGCGAGCATACGCACGCTTTCAGTCGCAACCGCGTAGGCGATATTGCGTTGCAGCGCAGTGATCTTCTCGACCTTGACTCCGGGCCCCAACTCCACCTCGTATCGGGTGACGGTGGGGCCCCGCGTGCAGCCGGTGACGGCGGCGTCAACCTTGAACTGCTGCAGCACCGAGGTGATGGCGTCTTCCATCTGGGCGTTGGCCGGGCTGCGACGCATGGGTGGATCGCCGGCGACCAGCAGACTCAGCGACGGCAGTGTGTATGGCCCCTCCACCACTCGGTCCAGTTGAAGGGTCTGCTCTTTGGGCTTCTTCTTTCGCGACCGGGTCGGCTGTTTGGGGGCAGTCGGCGCGTCATCCTCGATGGGGTAGTTCTCCATCGGCGTACCGGCTGCTGCCGAAGCCGCCTGCTCACTCAGCTGAGCCGGTGCCCGCCACGACTGCGCTTCGTCCTGTCCGTAGCCTTCCGGATCGTCGTAGTAGCCGTCGCTGAAGTCTTCGTTCTGCCCGGCGTAGTCGTCACCGCGGTCGTCGTCAAGCTCGTCGTCGTACTCGTCGTCATACTCGCCGCGCCACCGGGTGCTGAACATGACCCGCAGCGTCTCGGGCACCTCACGGATCGTCGTCCCGGTCACCAGCAGCAGCCCGAAGACCACACCGAGGAACAACAGCGGTGCCGCGATCCACGCCGTCAACCCGTCGGAGAGCGGGCCGCCGATCGCGAAGCCGAAGAATCCGGCGGCGTGCTGCCGGGCGACCGGATCCAGCGGTGCGCCCGACCACAGGTGCCACAGCCCGAGCGCGGGCAGCGCGATCATCGCGCTGCCGAGGATCAACCGCGGTCGTGATTCCGGGTCGGGCTCCGAGCGCATGAGCCCAATACCGAGTCCGGCCAGCACGATCGGGACCAGCACGACCGCCCCGCCGATCAGCATCCTCAGGAACGTGTCGATCCAGGCACCCACGGGCCGCGCGGCATCGAACCACGAGCTCGCGGCGACGACGACGCCGAGGCCAAGTAGCGCCAGAGCAACACCGTCGCGGCGATGTCCGGGTTCCAGGTCGTGCGCCCGGCCGACCGAACGGGCCATGCTGCCGGTGCCCTTGGCCAGCACCAACCAGCCCGCCCGCACACTGCGACCGACCGCGGTGCCGGCGACCGAAATGGCAGAAGGCCCCCGGCGGGCGGGCTTGCGCCGCGGGCTAGCCGGCTTCGCCCGCCGCGATGTGCCCGACCCACCCCGCGAATTCGGTTTTGACCTGGTCGGACGGGCAGCAGATCGAGCCGCGGTCTTACTTGCCATACCGCCCAGCCTAGTCGCAACCACCTCAGATGCACCATCTGCAACACGGGTCACAGAATGATGTCGATCCATAATAGGGTGGACACCTGTCCAACTGATGTGTCCTAAGCCCAGGAGCTGCCCTCAATGCCGATAGTCGTGATCGCCACCATGACCGCCAAGCCAGAGTCCGTCGAGGTCGTCCGCAACGCGTGCAAGCAGGCCATCGACACGGTGCACGACGAGCCGGGTTGTGAGTTGTACGCACTGCACGAGGCCGACCGGACCTTCGTCTTTGTCGAGCAGTGGGCTGATGCCGACGCACTGCAGGCACACAGTCAGGCACCGTCTGTAGCTACCCTCTTCGGCGCCATCGGCGAGCACCTGGACGGCGCGCCAGACATCAAGATGCTGCAACCCGTGGTGGCCGGGGACCCGGCCAAGGGCCAACTGCGGCCATAGGTTGCACCGACATGGGTGAGCTCACCGGCAAGGTCGCATTCATTACCGGCGCCGCGCGGGGCCAGGGCCGCGCGCACGCGGTAAAGCTCGCATCGGAGGGCGCCGACATCATCGCCCTGGATCTGTGCGACCAGATCGACTCCGTCCCCTACCCCTTGGCCACCCCCGACGACCTGGCCGCCACAGTGAAGCTCGTAGAGGACACCGGCGCACGCATCGTGGCCTGCCGCGCCGATGTACGAGACCGCGGTGCCGTCAAGGCCGCGCTGCGGGAGGGGACAGAGACGCTCGGCGATCGCCTCGACATCGTGGTCGCCAACGCGGGTATCGCACCGATGGCCGCCGCCGATGCGTGGCAGGACGTCATCGATGTCAACCTCACCGGCGTCTACAACACCGTCGACGTCGCGATGAAACCGATGATCAAGTTCGGTAAGGGCGGCTCGATCGTGCTCGTCAGCTCCGTCGCGGGCATGGTGGGATTGGGAGCGCCGATCGCCGGCTCCCTCGGATACACGGCCGCCAAGCACGGCATGGTCGGGATCATGCGCGCATACGCGAATTTCCTGGCCCAGTACAGTATTCGGGTCAACTCGGTACACCCGACAGCGGTCAACACCCCGATGATCGACAACGACTTCATTCGGTCCTGGCTGGACGGGATGGCCCAACAGGATCAGGGCGGTCCTGACATGGGCAATGCGCTGCCGGTGCAGGCCCTGGAACCCGAGGATATCGCCAACGCGGTGTTCTGGCTGGTGTCAGACGCCGCACGCTACGTCACCGGTGTCAC
>CAZCHU010000261.1:0-3151 GCA_964498215.1 uncultured Mycobacterium sp.
AGCGACTCGGTTTCCGGCATCGCGGTTGAACGCTGCCGGGTGCGGGTCAGCACCACCGATTGGGCGACCAGCGGAACGGTCAATTCGCGGCCGACCCGCGCGGCCGCGGCGGCATAGGCCGGCACCCCCGGCGTCACCGACCACGGCACATCGGCCACATCGAGGCGACGGGTCTGCTCGGCCACCGCCGAATACACCGACGGATCTCCCGACACCAGCCGCACGATACGGCGGCCGGCGCGGTAGCCGCCGATCAAGAGTTCGGCGATGGCATCCAGGTCTAGGTCTGCGGTGTCGACGAGGGTGGCGTTCGGCGAGCAATGCGCCAGGATTTCGGGGTCCAGGTAGCTGCCGGGGTAGAGGACGGTGTCGGCGTCACCGAGCATCCGCGCGGCGCGCACGGTCAGCAGATCTGCGGCACCGGGGCCGGCGCCGACGAACTGCACAGCACGGTGGTCCTCCATCGACCCGGAGTCTAAGCCAGCAGGGGCGCTGCCTCAGATGACAGCCGACCTTGGTCAGCCACCGATCACCGACTCGAGTGGCGCTCGGGCGAAGTACACCGTGAACCCGGCAGCCACGACCCACAGCAGTGGGCTGATCTCGCGCGCCTTGCCCGCCGCGGTGCGCAACACCACCCAGGAGATGAAGCCGACGCCGATCCCGTTGGCGATCGAATAGCTGAACGGCATCACCGCCACGGTCAGCACGACGGGCAGGGCCACCGAGAAATCCGACAGGTCGATGTGGCGCAGATGCGACGCCATCATCGCGCCGACGACCACCAACGCCGCGGCCGCCACTTCGGTCGGCACGATCGAGGCCAGCGGCGCGACGAACATCGCGGCCAGGAACAGCGCGCCGGTGACCAGGTTGGCCAGCCCGGTGCGGGCTCCTTCCTCGATGCCCGCACCGGATTCGATGAAGACGGTATTGGACGACGACGACGTCGCGCCGCCGACGACCGCGCCGGCGCCCTCGACGATCAGCGCCGAACGCAGCCGGGGGAAATTGCCGCGACTGTCGGACAGCCCGGCTTCCCGGGACAGCCCCGTCATCGTGCCCATTGCGTCGAAGAAATTGGCGAACACGAGCGTGAACACCAACATCACTGCGGCCAGCACGCCGATCCGGCTGAAACTGTTGAGACTGAAGTCGCCGACCAGCGACAGATCCGGCACGGCGAACGGGGACCCCGACATGGCTGGAACCGACAGGCTCCAGCCGCCGGGCCGCTCCGCCGCCGAACCGAGGTGCCAGATCGCCTCGACCAACGTCGCGACGACGGTGCCGGCCACCAGGCCGATCAGGATGCCGCCACGAACTCGTCGCACCACCAGCACCGCGGTGAGCAGCAACGTGAGGACGAAGACCAGGGTGGGCACCGTGCTGATCGAGCCGGCCCCGCCGCCGCCGAGGCCCACCGGCGGTGATGCCACGCCGGTCGACCCGATGAAGCCCGCGTCCACCAATCCGATGAACAGGATGAACAAACCGATGCCCGCGGTGATCGCGAGCTTGAGTTGCATCGGTACCGCGTCGAACACCAGTCGGCGCAGCCCGGTCACGGCGAGCAGCACGATGATCAGCCCATTGATCACCACCAGGCCCATCGCTTCGGCCCAGGTGAGCGAGCCGACCACGGTTGTGGCGAGGAACGAGTTGATGCCGAGGCCCGCCGCGAACGCGAACGGCAACCGGGCGACCAGGCCGAATACAATCGTCATCACGCCGGCAGCCAACGAGGTCGTTGCCGACACCTGGGCGAAGTCGAGCTTGTTGCCGCTGACGTCCGCGGAGCCGGACAGAATAATCGGGTTCAGCACGATGATGTAGGCCATCGCGATGAACGTGACGACACCGCCGCGTATCTCAGAGCCGACGGTGCTGTGGCGGGCCGAGATCTCGAAGAAGCGATCCACCGCGTTCATGGACGGGACTCAGCCCGGAATTCCGGTGGCGACGCGTGGGGCGTTCTTCTCGGGCACGCCGAGTACCAGTTCGGCCACCCGGGCCCGGTGTTGCTCGGCGGTTCCCAACAGCGCCGCGTCGGTGTAGGCCCGCTTGTAGTACAGGTGGGCCTGGTGCTCCCAGGTGAATCCGATACCACCGTGCACCTGGATGGTGTCGCCCGCGATCCGGGTGAACGCCGTCGAACAGGTTGCTTTCGCCATGCTTACCGCCAGCGCCGGATCGAGCGGGTCCCCGGACCCGCCGGACAACGCCCACACGGCGTGGTAGGCCGTCGACCTGGCATGCTCCAGCGCGACGAGTCCGTCAGCCAGCCGATGCTTGACCGCTTGGAAGGACCCGATCGGCCTGCCGAACTGAAGCCGGCTCTTCGCATACTCGACCGACAGGTCGAGCAGATGCTGCGCCGCGCCGACCTGTTCCACAGCCAGCAACGCCGAACCAATCTGCAGCGCCCGGGTGATCACCCGGGGGGCCTCACCGGACTCCGCGATGAGCTGCGCCGGCGCACCCGATAGCTGGACGGTGGCCTGCGGGCGGGTCAGGTCCAGCGTCGTCAACGACACACGGTGCACACCGGAACTATCTGAGTCCACGGCATACAGTCCGACGCCGTCCGCGCCCTTGGCGGCGACCAGCAGGATGTCGGCCGCGCCCGCGTCGACAACCCGCTCGACGGTGCCGGTCAATGCCCAGCCGTGATCCCCCGGTACCGCATCCACGGTGACCGCCGTGGCGTCGAACTCGCCGACCATGTCACCGACGGCCCACGCCGCGGTGCGGGTGCCGTCAACCAGCGCCGCCACCATGTCGCCACCTGCCGAGGCCGCCACCAGCGCGGGAAGGGCAAGGTACACGGTGCCGAACAGCGGCCCGCACGACAGCGCCGCACCCAACTCCTCGACCGCCACCGCCTGGTCGACCAAGGTGCCACCGGCGCCGCCCCGGGTCTCGGGTACGGCCAACCCCAGCACGCCAAGCTCGGTACCCAGCCGCGCCCACACCCTCGAGTCGAACGGCGGGTTCGATTCCATCGAGGCGCGCACGGCGCTGAGGTCGGCGTACTCGGCGCAGAACGCCCGAACGGCCGCGCGTAGCTGGCCCTGTTCGTCGGTGAAGGTGAATTCCGCAAGCTCCTCAGCACTCTCGTCGGGCTGATCCGCAAGCTCCTCAGCCACGG
>CAZCHU010000262.1:0-3126 GCA_964498215.1 uncultured Mycobacterium sp.
GTGGTGATCTTCGGCGTGACGGGCGACCTCGCCCGCAAGAAGCTGATGCCGGCGATCTACGACCTGGCCAACCGCGGATTACTGCCGCCGACGTTCGCGCTGGTCGGATTCGCCCGCCGGGACTGGGTGGACGAAGATTTCGGTCAGATCGTCTACGACGCCGTGAAGAATCATGCACGGACCCCGTTCCGCCAGGAGGTGTGGGACAGACTCGCCGAAGGAATCCGCTTCGTACAAGGAACATTCGACGACGACCAGTCCTTCGACCGTTTGTCTGAGACGCTGAACAAGCTGGACGCCGAACGAGGCACCGGCGGCAATCATGCTTTCTACCTGTCAATTCCGCCCAAAGCGTTCCCCGTGGTCTGCGAACAGCTGCAGAAGTCGGGCCTGGCCCGCCAGCAGGAAGGTCGCTGGAGCCGGGTGGTCATCGAAAAGCCCTTCGGTCACGACCTGGATAGCGCGCGTGACCTCAACAAGGTGGTGAACACGGTATTCCCCGAGGACTCGGTGTTCCGCATCGATCACTACCTCGGCAAGGAAACCGTACAGAACATCCTGGCGCTGCGGTTCGCCAACGAACTCTACGAACCCATCTGGAACGCGCACTACGTCGACCACGTGCAGATCACGATGGCCGAGGACATCGGATTGGGCGGCAGGGCCGGCTACTACGACGGAATCGGCGCCGCGCGCGACGTCATCCAGAATCACCTGATCCAGTTGCTGGCCCTAACCGCGATGGAAGAGCCCGTCAGCTTCAGCCCGCAAGAATTGCAGGCCGAGAAAATCAAGGTGCTTTCAGCGACCCGACCGATGCAACCTTTGGACCTGACCACCGCCCGCGGTCAGTACGCGGCGGGCTGGCAGGGCAGCGAGAAGGTGCCCGGATTGCTTGAGGAGGGCGGCTTCTCCCAAGACTCCTACACGGAGACGTTCGCGGCCATCACCCTCGAAATCGACACCCGGCGCTGGGCGGGTGTGCCGTTCTTCCTGCGCACCGGAAAGCGGCTGGCACGCCGGGTGACCGAAGTGGCGCTGGTGTTCAAGCGGGCGCCTCACCTTCCGTTCGACAGCACGATGACCGAGGAACTCGGCAAGAACGCGCTGGTGCTACGGATTCAGCCGGACGAGGGAATCACCACCCGGTTCGGCTCCAAGGTGCCTGGCAGCGCAATGGAGGTCCGGGATGTCAGCATGGACTTCTCCTACGGCTCGGCGTTCGCCGAAGAGTCCCCGGAAGCCTATGAGCGCCTGATCCTGGATGTACTACTCGGTGAACCCTCGTTGTTTCCAGTCAACGCGGAGGTCGAATTGTCTTGGCAGATACTGGATCCGATCCTAGAGAATTGGCAACGGCTCAACGATGAATCGATGGGTCCCGAGCCGTACGAAGCCGGCACCTGGGGCCCGCAGTCGGCGCATGAAATGGCGCACCGGTTGCAGCGGGAATGGAGACGGCCGTAATGATCGTCGAGCTTCCAGATACGACCACCATCGAAATCAACAAGAAGATCGACGGGCTTCGCCAGGAGGGCGGTGCGGTCACCCTCGGCCGGGTGCTGACGCTGGTCATCGCGCCGGATAGCGAGACCGCCCTCGAAGGAGCGATTGAGGCGGCGAACCTCGCCAGCCGCGAACACCCCTGCCGAGTGATCGTCGTGCTGACCGGTGACCGCGCGGCGGCGAAATCCCGATTGGACGCCGAACTACGGGTTGGCCGGGATGCGGGCGCAGGTGAGGTAGTGGTGCTGCGATTGCACGGCGAGCTCGCTCATCACGCCGACAGCGTGGTGTTGCCGTTCCTGCTGCCCGACACGCCGGTCGTGGCCTGGTGGCCGGCTGCGGCCCCCGCAGTACCCGCCCAGGATCCCCTGGGGCGACTGGCGATTCGGCGCATCACCGACGCCACAAGAGCGCCGGACCCGTTGGCCGCGCTCAAGGACCGCCTACCGGGTTACGCCGCAGGCGACACCGACATAGCCTGGAGTCGCATCACCTATTGGCGCGCGCTGCTGGCTTCGGCGATCGACCAGTCACCCCATGAACCGATCGACTCGGCGGTGGTGTCCGGCCTGCAAGCCGAACCCGCACTCGACATACTGGCGGGCTGGCTGGCGAGCAGGATCGAGGGAACCGTGACGCGTTTGGTCGGAACGCTGAAGGTTGAGTTGCACCGGGCGGGCGAAACTGTCACCTTGAGCCGCCCGCAGGAAGGACTGACCGCGACGCTGAGTCGTACGTCGCGTCCGGTCGCCCTGGTTCCACTGGCGCGCCGAGATGTTCCGGAATGTCTGGCCGAGGAGTTGCGCCGACTCGATGCTGATGAGATCTACCACGAAGCGCTGGAAGGGATCGCCAAGGTGATGTATCGATGACTCCGATCATCGAAACCTATTCCGATACTGCCGCTTTGGTCGCTGCTGCTGGCGACCGGCTCGTGGCGGCCATCACTGACGCCATCGCCGAGCGCGGTCAGGCGGCGGTGGTGCTGACCGGCGGCGGCACCGGCATCGGCTTGCTCAGACGGGTGAGCGAACGCAGCACCGAGGTGGCCTGGGACAGAGTCCACCTGTACTGGGGAGATGAACGTTTCGTGCCCGCCGACGACGACGAACGCAACGACAAGCAGGCGCGCGAAGCGCTGCTCGACCACGTCGACATCCCGAGCGTTAATGTGCACGCGATGCCCGCCAGCGACGGTGAATTCGGTGACGACCTCGACGCTGCTTCGCAGTGGTACGGCCAACTGCTTGCCGCCACATTCGATGCGCCCGAACCCGAGTTCGACGTGCACCTACTGGGCATGGGCGGCGAGGGCCATATCAACTCGTTGTTCCCAGACAGTGCGGCCGTGCGCGAGCCCAAGCGGCTGGTGGTCGGCGTGACGGACTCCCCGAAACCGCCGCCACGACGAATCACGCTGACACTGAACGCCGTGCGGCGCTCCCGAGAAGTGTGGCTGGTGGTCGCCGGAGCCGCCAAAGCAGGAGCTGTAGCCGCGGCGGTCGGCGGCGCGGACCCGGTCGACGTCCCCGCAGCGGGTGCTGTCGGCCGAGAGGCCACGGTGTGGCTGCTGGACGAGGAAGCGGCAGCCCAGCTTCCGCGGTGAGCTTCCACGTCGGT
>CAZCHU010000263.1:0-3124 GCA_964498215.1 uncultured Mycobacterium sp.
CACATTGGCACCAGGGGCCGCCGACTATTTCGATGAGCGTCACAGCGCGTTCGACAACGTGATGGCGCCGTACTTCGACACCATCGCCGCCATCAAGTCCGGTGCTGACGGAAAGAGCTTCGCGGCCACCGAGAGCGTGTTCGACGACATGGGTGATGCGCTGGGGCTGCAGAATCGAACCCCTGAGGGCTATCAGACGGCGTCAGCGAACCATGCCGAGCCGACGCCGGCAGACCTCGATGCGTTCCTTCGACTTCTCGGTGAGCGTGGTGTCGACGTGCTGATCTACAACACTCAGACAGAAGGATCCATACCCCAGCAGATCCGTTCGGCGGCCCAGGAGGCTGGAGTACCGGTGGTTGAGGTCACCGAGACGGTGCCGCCCAACACCGAGTCGTTCGAGACCTGGCAGGTCGCCCAACTCGACTCCCTCGCGGAAGCGCTCGGTGTCCCCGTCTGAACCCGGAGCAGCTGATTGCGCTCTGACGTTCGACGATGTCAGCGTCGTTCGCGGGGGGCGAACCATCTGGTCGGACTCGACTCTGCAGATCGAGGCCGGTCGAATCGTCGCTGTCATCGGATCGAACGGCGCGGGTAAGACGACCCTGCTCAGGGTGATCCTCGGACTGGTGCCCGTTGCCAAGGGGAAGGTCCGGGTCTACGGCGAGCGGCCTGGTGTGCTCAACAACGAGATCGGCTATGTTCCACAGCATTACGACGCTAATGCGAGTGAAGCGATGCGTGGAATAGATGCGGTGTTACTCGGGCTGACGGGGCGCCGCTGGGGTTTCGCCCGGCGTAGCGCCGCAGATCGCCAGAGGGTCGACGAAGCTCTGGGATGGGTCGAAGCCACCGATATCGCGGAGCGCAGATTGTCAGAACTCTCTGGCGGACAGCGCCAGCGGATTGCGTTGGCCGGTGCCCTGGTCGCGAAACCGCGGATGCTGATACTCGACGAGCCGTTAGCATCGCTGGACCTACGCAATCAGCATGAGATGGTCAGGCTCCTTGCTCGCCTCAAAGGTGAACTCGGTGTCACCATCCTCGTCGTGGCGCATGATCTGAATCCTTTGCTCGCGATCCTGGACAGCGCTATCTACCTGCTGGACGGGCACGCTCATCACGCGGCCATCGACCAGGTGGTCGATTCCGAACTACTCACCCACATGTACGGCACGCCCATAGCGGTGGCGCACACCTTGCAGGGCGATCTGTACATGCGGAG
Source organism: uncultured Mycobacterium sp. (assembly GCA_964498215.1). Classification (GTDB taxonomy): domain Bacteria; phylum Actinomycetota; class Actinomycetes; order Mycobacteriales; family Mycobacteriaceae; genus Mycobacterium. The sequence continues at coordinate 1,226 of CAZCHU010000263.1, forward strand.
CGTGTGATGACGCGGGACATCGTCGCGATGGTGGGCTATCAGGACAACTGGGTGCAGATTCTTGGGTCGTCTTTCATGCGTAACGCGTGGCTAGGCGGCACCATCGTGGCACTGGCGGCGGGGGTGATGGGTTACTTCATCGTCGTGCGAAACTCGTCGTTTGCCGCGCATGCGCTGGCACACATCGGTCTACCGGGAGCGACCGGCGCGGTGCTCATCGGATTGCCCGCGGTAGTGGGTTTGGGCGTTTTCTGTGTGGGCGGTGCATTGGTGATTGGCGCTCTGGGGAAGCGGGCCAACGATCGCGACGTCGCGACGGGCACCGTGCTCGCCTTCGCTACCGGCCTGGGCCTGTTCTTCAATTCGTTGGCCACCCGAAACTCATCGACTTTGACCAACGTGCTGTTCGGGAACGTTCTGGCGATCACCAACGGTCAGCTGTTGGGATTTCTCGTGCTGTTGGTGGTGTTGGCCGCGTGCATTGCGTTCATCTATCGACCGCTGCTGTTCACCTCGGTCAACAGCCAGGTCGCCGAAGCCAAAGGTGTGCCGGTAGTTGGGCTGTCGATCATGTTCATGGTTCTGCTCGGAATCACCATCACGATGGCGGTGCAGGCGGTGGGCACCCTGCTGCTGTTCGCGCTCGTCGTCACACCTGCTGCGACGGCAGTGATCCTGACGGCGCGGCCGGTTCTTGCGATGGCGGTCTCGGCGGTGATCGGGCTGGTCTCGGTATGGGCAGGCGTGGCTCTCTCGGCGATGTTCAACCTGCCGCCGAGCTTCGTGATCGTGTCGATCGCGTGCGCTGTGTGGCTCGTGGTCTGGGTGGGTAGTCGGATGCCGCGCCTGGCGTCAGGCTCCCAGCGTCAGGCCGGTTCGCCTGACTCCTTGCCGCGTTGATCGAGCAGATAGCTCAGGGCCACCGCCGCGTCATGCGGTGAGTCGATCCGGTAGCGGGCCAGCGTCTCACCGGACCCGATCTTCACCCCGATGTCGGTCTCATGGAGACGGCGAAAGGCCTTCTCGTCGGTGACGTCGTCGCCGAAGTAGACGACCGAAGTCGCGTCGTGCTGCTCGCGGAGAATGTCGATCGCCTCGCCCTTGTCGGTGACGATCACCGCGAATTCGAGTACTGCCTTGCCGGCCATGACGTGTGCGTCCCATCCGGCCGAAGCGTCTCGGGCGGCCGCCAGGGCGGCTTCGCCGTCGGCTGGCGACGCGTTTCGTACATGCAGCGCAACACTTGCCGGCTTCGTCTCGATCGTGACACCGGACTTGCCCGAGGCGATCGAGCCCAATGTGCGGGAGATCGTCTGCAACAGTTCCTGATCGATCTCGTGGGTGAACCCTGAATTGAACTCGGCGCCGTGGCTGCCGACCAGATTCACTGTCGGCGGCATAGACGACAGCACCCGCAGATTCTCTAGTGCGCGTCCGGAGATCAGCGCAGTCGCGGTCGCCGGCAGCGCCGCGAGCGCGATCAGGGCCGCCCGCGCTTCGGGCAGCGGCCGGGCGTCGGCCGGATTGTTGACGATCGGCGACAGCGTCCCGTCGAAGTCAGAGGTGACCAGCAGGCGGGGGCTCCGCGCGGCCCGCGCCAGGGCGGTCGACAACTCCGTCGGTAGGTCGCGCACTTGCAGCATCCTCGGGTCGTCGCGTTCTTGACTGGCGTTTCTAGACCTTTGGCTGGTCGCCGTCCCCGATCAGCAACCGTACGGCCAGGTCCAGCCGTTTGGCCACGTCGGTCGCCGAGGCGCGACGCGTCAGCCATGCCAGCAGATTGGACAGCCACACGTCCGAGATCACCCGAGCAATGTGGTACTGCTCCTCGGTGGGTTCGCCGTCGCTCATGGCTCGGGCGAACATCGAGTCCATCAGCTTGCCGACGTGATCGACCTC
>CAZCHU010000264.1:0-3109 GCA_964498215.1 uncultured Mycobacterium sp.
TCTTGATCGCCTTGGCGGCGTCGACGGCCTCGCCCTTGACGAACGCGATCGCGGTGGGGCCGACGAATAGCTCGTCGAGACCCTCGATACCCGCCTGCGCCGCCGCCCGCTTCACCAAGGTGTTCTTGGCGACGGTGTAGGTAGCGGAGTCGCCGAGTGACCGGCGAAGCTCGGCGAGGTTGGCGACGGTCAGCCCGCGGTATTCGGTGACCAACGTCGCCGACGACCCCTTGAACTGCTCGGCGATGTCGGCAACCGCGGTGGCCTTTTCAGCCTTGGCCATGCATGCCTCCTCGTTTCTGTATGTGACCACGGGCCAGAAAGCAGCAGGGCCGAGAAACGACGAACGCCCCGACACAGACAGGTCGGGGCGCAGATGCGAGCCTCGTCCTCCTGCGTGGGCCGTCCGGCAATCCGGACCTTCAACCGATTTCTCGGTGACCGACGGTCTTCGGTGGAACCGGGCAACAATAGCGCGCTGCGGCCCGATCAGCCAAAACCGGCGCCCCTTCACCACGTTCACCGCGAGCGGGCATGTCTGCACACCGACGCGCCGGGAAGGATGGCATTTTGCGCGCGCTCGCGGAGCTATGGCACAGCGGAACGGCACGGCGCTACGGCGCGGTTACTGCACACCGTTACGCACCAGTGCGGCGGCGCCGACCAGGCCGGCATCGCCGCCAAGCCCGGCTGGCACCGCCTGCAGCCCTCGGATGAAGTCCAGTCCCGCGAACTCGCTCAACGCCGCGCGCAACGGGTCGAACAACAGCGGGCCCGCCCGTGCGACGCCACCGCCAACGACGACGAGGTCCAGGTCGCACACCGTGGCGACCGACACGATCGCCGCCGCCAATGCGCGCGCACCGCGCCGGAACGCACGTGCTCCGATTGGGTCGCCGCGGTCGGCGGCCTCAGCGAGGGCCTTCGCGCCGGCCTCCGCGGGTGCCTGCCAGCCCTGCGCGTGCGCCCACCGGGCCAGCGCCGGACCCGAGGCGATGGTTTCGACGCATCCACGGCCGCCACATGCGCACGGCACACCGTCGGTGTCGACGACGACGTGCCCGACGTGGCCGGCGTTGCCGGTACGCCCGCGATAGGGCGCACCGTCGAGCACCAAACCTCCGCCAATGCCGGTGGAGACGACCATCCCCAGCATGAACTGCGCATGACATCCGGCTCCCCGCCAGGACTCGCCGAGCGCCATGCACAGCCCGTCGCCACCCAGACCGACGCTGACACCGGTGATCCCGGCGACACGCTCCACGATGGGGAAACCTCGCCACGAGGCGATGTTGATCGGGCTGACCGTTCCAGCCGTGGTGTCGACCGGGCCTGCCGATGCCACGCCTACTGCCACCACCGTCCCGTCGGCCTCTTTGAGCATCTCAATGAGCAGGGACTCGACGGCCGCCCACACCATCTCGGCGTCACCCCCCGGCGTGGGTCGCCGGCGGCGGTGCAACAAGGTCCCGTCACGGTCAAGCAGACCGGCGGCGAGCTTGGTGCCACCGATGTCGAGTGCCAGTATGCGATCGGCCATCAGTGTCGACGGGTGTTGTCGGGCCGTCGGGGATCGCCGGGGAACAGGTCGGTCGACTCCGCCACAAGCACCTCGATGGGCATTGTTCAATCTTCCGTTCCCCACCCGGCCGCAATCGTCCTTTCGCCGAAATCGCGACCGGGCAGCGCAACACCGAGCGAGCGCCTGCACAGGTGCCCTTTCGACGCCGGAGGAAGGGATGTGACCGCGGGCACAGCCGTTTTCCGCCATCCGGCAGATTTTGAGAGACTTCAGCTATGAGCACTACGCGAAAGTCGCAGCACCGCGAGATCGCCAAGCTGGACCAAGTGCCGTTGCCGGTAGAGGCAGCCCGTATCGGAGTGACGGGATGGCAGGTCAGCCGCACCGGTGCACGCGTCGCCACCAAGCTCCTGGGTCGCGGTTCACTGCAACAGAAGATCGTCCGACAGATCCCGCAGACCTTCGCCGACCTTGGGCCTACCTACGTAAAGTTCGGCCAGATCATCGCGTCCAGCCCGGGCGCCTTCGGCGAACCGCTGAGCCGCGAGTTTCGCGGCCTGCTCGACCGGGTACCGCCCGCCGACACCGACGCCGTGCACAAACTGTTCCGGGAGGATCTCGGCGACGAACCGGCCAACCTGTTCAAATCGTTCGACGAGAAGCCCTTCGCCTCGGCGTCCATTGCACAGGTGCACTACGCCACGCTGCACTCCGGCGAAGAAGTTGTGGTGAAAATCCAGCGGCCGGGGATCCGTCGCCGGGTGGCGGCCGATCTGCAGATCCTCAAGCGGGGGGCCCGACTCGTCGAGCTGGCCAAACTCGGCCAGCGGCTATCGGCCCAGGATGTCGTCGCCGACTTCGCCGACAACCTAGCCGAGGAACTGGACTTCCGATTGGAGGCCCAGTCAATGGACGCGTGGGTCTCACACATGCACGCGTCCCCACTGGGCAGCAACATCCGGGTGCCGCAGGTGTACTGGGATCTGACCAGCGAGCGGGTGCTGACTATGGAGCGCGTCACCGGCGTCCGGATCGATGACGCCGCCGCGATCCGCGAAAAGGGTTTCGACGGCACCGAGTTGGTCAAGGCTCTGCTGTTCAGCCTCTTCGAGGGCGGTTTGCGCCACGGCCTGTTCCACGGCGATCTGCATGCGGGAAATCTGTACGTCGACGACGACGGCAAGATCGTGTTCTTCGACTTCGGCATCATGGGCCGCATCGACCCGCGGACCCGATGGCTGCTGCGTGAGCTGGTACACGCGCTGCTGGTGAAGAAGGATCACGCGACGGCCGGCAAGATCGTGGTGATGATGGGCGCGGTTGGCACCGTCAAGCCCGAGGCGCAGGCCGCCAAGGACCTGGAGAAATTCGCCACGCCGCTGACCATGACGACGCTCGGCGACCTGAGCTACGCCGAGATCGGCAAGCAGCTCTCGGCGCTCGCCGACGCCTATGACGTCAAGCTGCCCCGCGAGCTGGTCCTGATCGGGAAACAGTTCCTCTACGTGGAGCGCTATATGAAGCTGCTGGCTCCGCGCTGGCAGATGATGAGCGATCCGCAGCTCACCGGCTACTTCGCCAACTTCA
>CAZCHU010000265.1:0-3100 GCA_964498215.1 uncultured Mycobacterium sp.
CTCGATCGTGGGGTCAGCGCTCGACGGTCCCGGCTGCGACGTCGGTTCGGACTCGCTCTCCGTCGCGGGCGAACTCGAGCTGTCCGAATCGGGGGCGTCGGCAAAAGCTACTGCAGGTACCGCGGCGAGTGCCATGCCGATGCCTAAGGCAACCGCGAGCGCGCCTGTGCGCCCGACATAGCGTGAACAGCTTGATGGCGGCGGCGTGGCCACTTGGCGAAACATGTGACCATCACAGCAACCCGCAGTGATTCAGTCCAGCGACTAATTATGATCTACGTCATCTAAAATATTGATAGTGTGAGGAGGGTGGAACTCCGTCAGCTCGAGTACTTCATCGCCGCGGCTAGTGAGCTGAATTTCTCCCGGGCCGCGCAACAGGTTCATGTCGTCCAATCTGCGCTATCGACGTCGGTGGCCAAGCTGGAAAAAGAACTCGGAGTCGAACTGTTCGACCGATCACGACAGCAGATCCAGATCACCCCCGCCGGTGAGTTGTTCCGCGAACATGCACGCCGCGTGATCCATGCGGCGCGGCTGGCGAAGGACTCGATCAGCGACTATCGCGGAGAGCTATCCGGAATCGTCGAATTCGGATCACTTGCCTCGTTCAGCACACTGGATGTGCCCGGAATCCTGGGTGAATTTCACCGCGATTATCCACTCGTGCGAATCAGGCTGCGGAACAGCCTGGCTGGACGCGGGGCGCACTTAGCCGCGATCGCCGATGGTTCACTGGACCTGGCGTTGGTATCGGCGCCGGATCGCTTCCCCGCCAACATCGAGATGCGATTGCTCACCGAGGAACCGATGCTTTTCGTCTGTCGGGACGACCACCACCTTGCCTCGCGGGACCAGGTCGAACTCGGCGAACTCGCCGAGGAAGACCTTCTCGGGTTTCCCTCCGACGTCGGACTGCGACGGGTGGTCGAGAATGCCTTTAGCGCGTCGGGCATCACGCCCCGCAATCCCTACGAAGTGCCCGTTGACTTCTCGGTCGCGGCTCGCTTGGTGCGACATGGGCTCGGAAGTATCTTCATGCCCGCTAGCGAAACCGGCCGTTTCCCCGATCTGCGGGCGGTACCGGTCGTTCCCGCGGTGCGTTGGACAATCTTCCTGGCCTGGCCCAAGCATGAACATATGGGACCCGCCGGCACCAAGTTCGCCGAACTGCTACTGGCAGCAGCCGACCGCCAGAAAAATTCCTGCTAGGACGCGCGCGAGCTCATTTGAGTGAGGCACCCAGGCTGACCCACACCAGCGCACCGACACCTGCGCCACTGAGCACCGCGGGAGCGGCGGATGCGGTTGCCACCGCGACGAGGGCGAAAACGCCGAGGCCGAGCAGCAGCGCTACCACCTTGTAGGCGGGCCAGGGCACGCCGGCGATCGAAACAGTCGAGGCCGAGCGCGTTATGGCTTGGCGGAACTGTTCGACACTGGTCATGGAGATCACGATAGCTCGTAGAAGAATTTTCGGGTAGCCGAAGTACTGATTGAGGATGCACGAGTTCGCTAGGCTGGCTGTATGCCTCTTACCGGAGATTATGAACCCAGCACCTTGGACTGGGCCCGCAAGAATGCCGAGGAGTACATGGCATCCGGCGGTACCAGGGGAACTGAGCTCAAGGGCAGGCCGGTCATCCTGCTGACCACGATCGGCGCGAAGACTGGAAAGATCCGGAAGACCCCACTGATGCGGGTCGAGCACAATGGTGAATACGCCGTCGTCGCATCCCTCGGCGGTGCCCCGAAGCACCCCGTCTGGTACCACAACGTCAAGGCCAACCCGCGGGTCGAACTGCAGGACGGTACCGAGACCGCCGACTACGACGCCCGAGAGGTTTTCGGTGAGGAGAAGGCCACATGGTGGGAGCGCGCAGTGGCGGCCTGGCCCGACTATGCCGACTACCAAACAAAGACCGATCGTCAGATTCCGGTGTTCGTGTTGACCCCGGTCCGCTGAATCCCATTTTTGCTGAGGTGGGCAGCGGTGGCACCATTGTGCGGTGTCCGCTGAGCTGAGCCATCGCCCATGTATCGATCCCGTGGCACCCTTGTGTGCCGCGGACATCGAGGAGGCCGCTCAGCGAATTTCTCCCGTGGTGTCGAAGTCGCCGATGCACCTCAGCGATCGGTTGTCGGAGCTCACCGGTGCGCAGATTTATCTGAAAAGGGAAGATCTGCAGGCGGTGCGCTCATACAAGCTGCGCGGCGCCTACAACCTGCTGATGCAGCTGAGCCCTGAGGAGAAGGCTGCCGGGGTGGTGTGCTCGTCGGCGGGAAACCACGCTCAGGGCTTCGCGCTGGCGTGCCGGTCGATGGGCGTTCACGGACGTGTCTATGTTCCGGCCAAGACCCCGAAGCAGAAGCGAGACCGGATCCGGTACCACGGCGGCGACTTCATCGAGCTGATCGTCGGGGGTAAGACCTATGACGTCGCGGCTGAAGCCGCTCTCCGGGACGTCGCTCGTACAGGAGCCACCCTGGTGCCGCCTTACGACGATGTCCGCACGATGGCGGGCCAGGGCACGATCGCGGTGGAGATCCTCGAGCAGCTCGGCGCCGAACCCGATCTGGTGATCGTCCCGGTCGGCGGCGGTGGGTGCGTCAGCGGGATCACGACCTATTTGGCGGAGCGGGCGAACGCGACATCGGTGCTCGGGGTGGAGCCTGCCGGGGCCGCGGCGTTGGTGGCCGCGCTGGCCAACGGTGCGCCGGTGACGCTCGAGGACGTCGACCAGTTCGTCGACGGTGCCGCGGTCGCCCGGGTGGGCAAGCTTCCGTTCGCGGCGCTGTCGGCGGCCGGGGACATGGTGTCGATCACCACGGTTGACGAGGGTGCGGTGTGCACCGCCATGCTCGACTTGTATCAAAACGACGGCATCATCGCTGAGCCGGCGGGCGCTCTGTCGGTGGCCGCGCTGGCTGATGCCGACATTGAGCCCGGATCCACCGTCGTGTGCCTGATCTCGGGTGGCAACAACGATGTGTCCCGCTACGGCGAGGTGCTGGAACGCTCGTTGGTGCACCTGGGTCTCAAGCACTACTTCCTGGTCGATTTCCCGCAGGAGCCGGGCGCGCTGCGCCGATTCCTGGA
>CAZCHU010000266.1:0-3086 GCA_964498215.1 uncultured Mycobacterium sp.
CGCGCATCATGGCCGGCATTCCGTCGATCACGAACCCCGTGACTTCGTGGGCGTGCTCGCGAATAACCCGGGTCAGTTCGGGATCGTTAGAGGTCTCCACAACGGCTACGCCGCGTTGCGTGTAACTGAGTTGGCGCTGATAGTCCGAAGCCCGACGGAACATTGTGGGCAACGTCGCACTCATACAGCTCACCTCGACCCCCTGGTCGAGCCGGGTGTACATGGCAGACACGTGCGCCTGCAGCTCGGCGACAAGATCGGGAGAATCGGATTCGGTCAGGGTGCGAACACCGCCAGGAACGTCCTCGACTGTGCGTCTGAGCTCGCCATGCCGCATGAACATGTTCCGGTAGTTGCGCATGTCCGTGCCTGACATCCCGCCCATTCCGGGCTGCGCGTGGCTGACTGGCAGTGCGATCGCGCCGCGCAGGAGGTATCCCAGGCCGAGCAAGCCTCCGCCGGTGGTCAACGCCGCCAGCGCTGCTCGCCTCGTCAACTTGGTCATGGTCGACCAATCACGATACTACGCGTCAACTACGTATGTGCTTACTCAGTATTTTTGCCCCGCCATCCACCCTGGTTTGTCAGCACCCACTACCCACATCGAGAAGTATTGCGCTCCACCGCCGTAAGCATGACCCAGTGCTTTGCGTGCGCCCTTGACCTGGTGGTCGCCGCCCTTGCCCATCACTTGGATGGCCGATTCGGCGAACCGGATCATCCCCGACGCGCCGATCGGGTTGGACGACAGCACCCCGCCGGAGGGGTTGAACGGAATGCGACCATCGATGGAGGTCTCTCCGGCCTCGGTGAGCTTCCAGCCTTCGCCTTCGGGTGCGAAGCCCAGGCTCTCCAGCCACATCGGCTCGTACCACGAGAACGGCACATACACCTCGGCCACGTCGATCTCGTCGACGGGGCTGTTGATGCCGGCGGCCCGCCAGAGCGCCGCGGCGGCATCTCGGCTGGCCTGGGGATTGACCTGATCGCGCCCCGAGTAGGCCAGCGGTTCGGTGCGCAGCGCGGTCGCATGAATCCATGCCACCGGGTGACCATTGGCAACATGAGCCGACGCGGCCTCTTCATCGGCGATAACCATGGCGGCCGCGCCGTCTGAGGATGGGCATGTCTCGTCATAGCGGATCGGATCCCACAACATCGGGGATTCCATGACCTTCTCCAGCGTGATGTCGGGCTGGTGCAGGTGTGCCAGGGGGTTCTTCGCGCCGTTCAGTCGGTCCTTCACCGCGACCATCGCACCGACGTGGTGTGGGGCGCCGGAGCGGCGGATGTAGGCGCGCACGTGCGGAGCGAAATATCCTCCCGCGCCGGCCCCGACCGGCTTGGTGAACGGCACCGGGATGCTCAGCGCCCACATGGCGTTGGACTCAGACTGCTTCTCCCAGGCCATGGTCAGAACTCGGCGGTATTTGCCCGACTGGACCAGACTGGCGGCCACGATCGCGGTTGAGCCGCCCACCGAGCCTGCTGTGTGCACCCGGATCAGGGGCTTTCCGGTGGCGCCCGTCGCGTCGGCCATGAACAGTTCGGGCATCATGACGCCCTCGAAGAAATCCGGCGCCTTGCCCACTACGACCGCGTCAATGTCGGCCATCGTTGCCCCGGCGTCGGCCAGCGCGCGGTCGATTGCCTCGCGCACCAGGCCGTTCATCGAGACGTCCTTGCGTTTGGCGACGTACTTGGTCTGTCCGGTTCCCAGCACCGCGGCGAGGTTCTTGGCCACTAGTTCTTTCCTTCCAGCACGGCGACCAGGTTCTGTTGCAGTGCAGGGCCACTTGTCGCGTGGGCCAGTACCCGGGAGGCGTTGCCGTCGAAAACGTGTTGGGCGGCAAAACCGATGCGTTCCAGACCCGTCGAGAACATTGGGTTGGCTGCCAACGCGCCACCCGAGGGGTTGATCCTGGTGCGCTCTGACAAGCCGATCGCCTCTGTGAGGATCAGTTGCTGATGGCTGAACGGGGCGTAGAGTTCGGCAACCTCGATAGAGGAAACATCCTCTCCGGTGGCGGCTCGCGCCGAGGCGGTCGTCGACGGCGAGGTCGTCAGGTCGCGGGCCCCCAGCACCGGAGTTTCTATCCGATGCTCGAACCCGGTGATCCAAGCCGGTCGCTCTCGCAGCTCGCGGGCCCGGTCGCCGGCGGCCAGCACGATGGCCGAGGCGCCATCGGTGATGGGGGCGATGTCGTGGCGGCGCAACGGATCTGCGAAGAAGGGGCGGCTCAGGAGCGCTTCGATACTGTCTGCGGGCTGCACCGAGTCGACCCGCGGGCAGGCTGTCATCGAGTCCAATGCCACCTGCGCCATCTGCTCAGCGGTCCACCTGCCTGAATCCAGACCCACTCGTGCCTGTAGGCCGGCCATGCTGACAGAGTCGGGCCACAGCGGGGAGACCGTGTAGGGGTCGGTTTGCAGTGCGAGAACTCGCCGCAGGGTGCCGGCCGAGGATTTGCCGAAGCCGTAGACCAGCGCGGTATCGACTTCGCCGGTAAGCAGTTTGATGTACGCCTCATACAGTGCCCAGGCCGCATCCATCTCCACATGCGACTCGTTGATGGGCGGCACTGCGCCGATCGAGTCGATAGCTGAGATGAACGAGAATGCTCTTCCCGCAAGATAATCCGAGGATCCCGAACACCAGAAACCGATGTCGGTCTGCTGGAGTCCCAGCTCGGCGTAGATCGAGGCGAAACACGGCATCAGCATCTCGACACCGTTGGTGGTGCCGTCGGTGCGACGCACATGCGGTGCGTGCGCGAACCCGACGACTGCAACTCCATCGTCCAAAGCCATGAACAGTCCCTTTACAGGTGATGCTTGTAGGTGTCGTAGTCGGCGTCGGGATCGCCCGTCGGCCGGAAGTACTCGATGTTGTCGACGCCGAGCCCCCACTGGTCTCGAGGCTTCCAGACCGCCTTCACCCGCATCCCCATCCGGACCTGGTCGGCCTCAATGTCGGAAACCAGGTGCAGGAAACCGATGTCGGCGCCGTCGAGCAGTATGTAGGCCGCGACGTAGGGCGGGGTGATCCGCTGCCCGGCGAACGGGATGTTGATGATCGCGAACGT
>CAZCHU010000267.1:0-3080 GCA_964498215.1 uncultured Mycobacterium sp.
CACCCCCTTCCCTGTCGCAGCGTACCAGCGGTTGAACTCCTCCACTGCATGAGTTTCTTGGGCTCGGGCTGGGCCGGCCGCATGCGACCGACAGGCCATTGCCAACTCATCATACTGCTCTGAACTGGTGTTATATAGAACATGGGCCATCTGTCGGCGTGCGGCGACGCTAGCCCTCGCTGTCGCCGGCGCGGTCGGAACGAAGCTCGCCGGCTAGGTTGAAATTCGTTTGGATGCCGGCGTCAAAGGCAATGCAGGGCGCTGCTGTGAACTTGCAGTTAGTTTGCTGAGAATGCTGGGGGAGGTGCCGCGCGAGAGTCGCCAGCGGTTTTCGAGAGCTGTGCCCGCACTGGCCGCGAACCTTCCGTCGCGGGACGACCCGACGTGTGAACGGCGCCGACGCTGCGCTCAGAGGATCTGGACGATCAGATCTTCGATGGCTGTGACCTCACTGTCGGAAACTGACTCTCCGGCTTCGGCTTGCTGGATAGCTCGCTCGGAAACTCCGGCTGCCTGAGCGGTTTCGAGCACTGTGAGATTTGCCCCGCGCCGGGCGGCATAAAGTCGCTGCCCCAGCGTGGCATGCGGTGCTCCCGCTGCACGCACCATCAGATCGTCGTACAGACTGCGCACCGTCCCGAGCGCCTTGATCAGTGCCGGCGTCACCCGGCCGATCCGCGCCGCACGCGCTGCGACCGCTTCGAGTTGTCGCAGGTCCGACAGAACCGCGGTTGCGCGGGGGGTGAACGCGGGGTCGTGAATAGGCGGCAGGGATGAGGTGGTCGAGCTGAGCGTACCGACGGCGGCAAGGACCGCCTGTGCGATCAACGACACCTCGTCGCCGCTCGCCTCAGTCGGTGCCGCCGCGAGATCGCCCTGTCGCAGGGGTTCGCCTCTGCGCAGCCTCGAGATTGTCCCCGGCGGCCACCGCAGAACTTCTTCAAGCTTTGCCCGGGTCCGTTCCCGCGGCCAGCTTCGCCCCTTCTCGAAGGCGATCAGCGCGCCGGCATTGATGACCCCGTCCGCGGCAAGGCTGCGCTGGCTGATGTCGAGTTCACGCCGCCTCGCGGCCGCAGCGGCCCCCGCTCGGAGCATTCCGGGATCCGGCGCGCCAGCCGATGCGTTGGTCGACTCCGCGTTGGTCATTTACCGGGATTCCTCGTGCTGTAGTCGTACCGGTGCCAACACCTGCCCCAGAGGCCGGTGCGATGCTACGGCTCAGTTCATCAAGAATGCGATGGTTCCGTATCAAAGCTACACCTTTCGCGACGCGAATAGCGGGACCAGCGCCGGCGGAGTTGCCCGGGTATTCACCCTGATGAAGCTGCCCGTGGCGCTGGCAAAGCGCCTGTTCAACTGCTATCTGCGGGGCCGTCGAGCAGTGCAACGCGCGGGCTTCCGGAGACCGACAGCCACAATTCCGTTGCACTAACCGTTGCAATGCTACGGTTTATGAGTTAAGTTTTGCAGCGCCCGCGGCGAGCGCGCCGCCCTGTCCCTGGAGGAGTGACACATGAAGGTATTTCCGGACGACGAAACTCCGGTCGGTGCGTGTACCAGCGAGCCCGAGCGGTGGACCACGACCGCCGACGACGAGGCCAAGACCATCTGCCGGTCGTGCCCCCGCCGGTGGTTGTGCGCGCGAGATGCATACGAATCGCCCCGCGCCGAAGGACTGTGGGCCGGAATCTACATACCGGAAGCCGGCCGCGGGCGGACGTTCGCTTTGCGTCAGCTCAAATCGCTGGCTGAACGAAACGGCTATCCGGTCCGTAAGCGTCGCGTCTACTACGCCGAGAGCGCCTGACGCCGGGGTCGCCCGGTGTCACATCGAATAGTCGGGCAGCTCGAAATCGTCCCGAAAGGCGCGTGCCACCAGAATGTTCGCCACTATCGGAAGCTGGGCAGCGCGCATCCCGAGCGTGCGAAGCCAGATTCCCAGCTTGGTCTCGGCGGCGAAGAAGCCGACCATTCGCAGAGCGCTGTCTTGCTTCCCCTCAATGAATGAATGAAGCCGCCGTTCGTATTCCGCGAAGGCCTTGGCGTGGTCGCCATGGGCTGTATGCAGTTCGCCGGCCAGCACGTAGGACTCGAGCATCGCCAGCCCGGTTCCCTCGCCCGCAAGCAGCGACGGGCATGCCGCGGCGTCGCCGACCAATGCCACGCGGCCCCGAGACCACCGATCGAGGCGAATCTGGCTCACGACATCGAAGTACACGTCTTCCGCTGCCTCGACCGCGGCAAGAATCTGGGGGCATTCCCACCCTGCGTCACCGAATTCAGCGCGAAGCCACGCCCGGCACGCGTTGGCATCACCGACATCACCGGGCTCGTCGGAGCGCCCCACGAAGAGGAACAGCGTCCGATCGTCGCGGAGGGCGAACCGTGCGACCTGACGTCCGGGGACGCTGTACGTGACGTAGGTCAGCTCGTCGCGTGGCCGATAGCCGCTGACGACGCAGGCAGCCACCTTGCAACCCAGGAAACGTTCCCCGGTGCCCGCGGCTTTGAACCTCAAGGCGCGCACCGTCGAATGCAGCCCGTCGGCACCGATGACAAGGTCGAACTCCCGTGTGGGCCCGGTGGCGAACGTCAACTCGACGCCGTCGGGTCGATCGTCGATGGCGGTGATGCTGTCGCCGAACATCGTCTCGACGTCGTCGCGTACGGCGCCGTAGATGGCGGCGGCAAGATCAGATCTGGCGATGGCGGTGTAGCGCCCGTCAGTGGCGCGGCGAAACGCGTCGACCGAGACTTGGGCCTGCCGGCGGCCTGCGGCGTCGACAGCGCGCAGGGCGTGCACGTCATAGCCGGACTTGCGAACTGCCGCCTCGATGCCCATCCGCCGGGCAACCTCGTAGCCCAGGCCCCAGAAATCGATGACGTAACCGCCGGTGCGCAGCGCAGGTGCGTGCTCGATCAATACCGGGACGTGACCGGCTCGGTGTAGCCAGTAGGCGAGCGTCGGTCCGGCAATGCCGGCGCCACTGATCGCGATTTTCACTGCGTCCTCCGATCGGCAGAGTTCGATGGTGAGCCTGGGTGTCCAGCATTTCGCGCATACGTGGCGCGCGCCAGTA
>CAZCHU010000268.1:0-3047 GCA_964498215.1 uncultured Mycobacterium sp.
TGGTGGGCGCGGACGGTATCGAACCGCCGACCGCTGGTGTGTAAAACCAGAGCTCTACCACTGAGCTACGCGCCCGATCCCGGGCAGGCTACACGCCAAAGCCGTGGCACCGGAAATCCACCTCAGCCCGACCGCAACGCCGCCAGGGCATCTGACCACACCGCATGATCACGGACCTCACCGGGCTCCAAGCACTCGGCGAACCGGATGATCCCTGAAGTATCCACCGCGAACGTACCCCGGTTGGCGAATCCGGTGACGTCGTTGAACACGCCGTAGGACCGGCTCACCGCACCGTGGGGCCAGAAGTCGGCCAGCACCGGAAAGGTGAAGCCGCGCTGGGTCGCCCACACTTTGTGAGTCGGTGACGGTCCGACCGAGATAGCTAGAGTGACGGTCTCGTTGTTGACGAAGTCATTGGGATGATCACGGATCTCATCGAGTTCACGCGTGCAGATGCTGGTGAAGGCCAAGGGAAAGAACACCAGCAGCACGTTCTTGGCGTCGCGAAAGGAACTGAGCACCACCGGCTGGTTATTCTGATCCTTAAGCTCGAAGTCCGGTGCGTCCAGACCGACGGCCAGCACGGTTAGTGCCGGGCGGCGGCTTTGGACTTCGGCTGAACCAGCCGGCTGGCAATCCAGTCACCCAGGTTGGCCGACGATGTCTGCATCAGGCCAGCGGTCGGCGCCGACTCCGCGATCTCGGCGGGTTGAACGTGTCCGGGCTGGCCGGTCTTGGGGGTGACTACCCAGATGACACCGTCGTCGGCCAGCGGTGTGATGGCGTCCATCAATCTGTCGACGAGGTCACCATCGCCGTCGCGCCACCACAGCAGAACCACGTCGACGACCTCGTCAGAGTCATAGTCGACCAATTCACCGCCGCATTCGTCCTCGATGTCGGCCCGGATATCGTCGTCGGTGTCCTCGTCCCAGCCCAACTCCTGAACGATCTGATCTTTTTCGATGCCCAGTCTGCGGGCGTAGTTCGGGGGGCTACCCGCCGAGACCACCTTTGTTCCTCCTTCAGTCAATGGACTCAATTGTGTGCGCTGTGCCATATTCTCGCCCTATCGTCGCACGCCTCGCCATCAGAGCGGACGGGTGATGGCAGGTTCACCGGAACGCCGCATCACATCGATCCAGTGCGGTGGTCTTGGTTTCGTTGAGACGAGTGATCGCGGCGTTGAATTCTTCGGTCCCGTAGTTGCCGGCAATCGCAGTGGCCACCATCCGCGCAGCTTCCACCCAGCTGTTGAGTGCGTCCCGCAGATCAAGGGCAAGCGGATCGGACAGGCTGCCCGCGACCAGGTCCGCGCTGAGGTTCAGCGCGTCTACCGCGGGCCCCTCGGTAGAGGCAATGTCAGCAGGATTGGAATTGAAGGCGTCGACGTAGTTGTTGACGGCGCCAATGGCGTCAGCACTGCTCGAGCTCATCACTTCGCACGAGGTCTGAACAGCCTCGGTACTCAGCGACGCCTGACGTTCCGACTCACGCGCGCTCGAACTCGCCGCGGATTCCTCTATCGACGCCGACACCGACGCCCGGTACAGGGGCGCTTCACCCTGGGCCACCGCGGCATCGCCGTCGGTGACGTTGGTGCAACCGACGACGATCATCGCCAAAGCGGCCACAGTGCCGGTGAAAAATGCGGCGCCCCGCGCGCGCGGCGCGCCCAGCCAACCCATCAGCACGGAGCAGACGTTACCGGTTCCCTTGATCGATCACACTTCAAGCTGCCGATCGGCGGTTCCCCGCACTGGCCCCACGCAGCGGTGCGGATGGGGCAGGATTAGGCGAGGATTGAGACAACGACGATCTAGACAGCGATGAAGTCCACCGTGCACGTGAGGGGCGCACGCCTTTGCACCGCCTAACAAGGAGCGGAAGTTGACCACCGAGTTCGTGCGCCAGGATCTGGCCCAAGACTCCAGCAGTACCGCCGGACCCGACCGGGTGCGGGTGATCCGGGAAGGTGTCGCGTCGTACCTGCCCGATATCGACCCCGAGGAAACCGGTGAGTGGCTCGAATCCTTCGACGGCCTCCTCGAGCGTTCCGGCCCCGCCCGGGCGCGCTACCTGATGTTGCGGTTACTCGAGCGGGCGGGCGAACAGCGGGTCGCCATCCCGGCGCTGACCTCGACCGACTACGTGAACACGATCCCGACCGAGCTGGAACCGTGGTTCCCCGGCGACGAAGACGTCGAGCGTCGCTATCGGGCCTGGATTCGCTGGAACGCCGCCATCATGGTGCATCGCGCGCAGCGGCCCGGGGTGGGCGTCGGTGGCCATATTTCTACCTACGCATCCTCGGCTGCCCTCTACGAAGTCGGTTTCAACCATTTCTTCCGCGGCAAGTCCCACCCCGGAGGCGGAGACCAGATCTTCATCCAGGGCCACGCGTCGCCGGGGATCTATGCCCGGGCGTTCCTGGAAGGACGCCTATCGGCGGACCAACTTGACGGGTTCCGCCAGGAGCACAGCCACCCCGGCGGTGGCATCCCGTCTTACCCCCACCCTCGCCTGATGCCCGGCTTCTGGGAATTTCCCACGGTGTCGATGGGCCTAGGCCCAATGAACGCCATCTATCAAGCCCGGTTCAATCACTACCTGCACGACCGGGGAATCAAGGACACCTCAAACCAGCACGTCTGGGCATTCCTGGGCGACGGCGAGATGGATGAGCCGGAAAGCCGTGGCCTGACCCATGTGGCCGCACTCGAGGGGCTGGACAACCTGACCTTCGTCGTCAACTGCAACCTGCAACGTCTCGATGGTCCGGTACGGGGCAACGGCAAGATCATCCAGGAACTGGAGTCGTTCTTCCGCGGCGCAGGCTGGAATGTGATCAAGGTGGTGTGGGGCCGCGAGTGGGACGCCCTCCTGCACGCCGATCGCGACGGCGCACTGGTGAACCTGATGAACACCACCCCCGACGGTGACTACCAGACCTACAAGGCCAACGACGGCGGCTACGTACGGGATCACTTCTTCGCCCGCGACCCGCGCACCAAGGCGTTGGTGGAGAACCTGTCCGACACCGA
>CAZCHU010000269.1:0-3042 GCA_964498215.1 uncultured Mycobacterium sp.
CGGCGTATTCCTCGCGCCCGCAGTTCCGGCGGGAGTTGACCGACGCCGGGCTCGACGACCTGTTCGATGTCTGCGTCGACGGCGTCGGCGGGCGCGGGGCCGGGGACAACACCGCGCGGGGGGGCGGAGAAAACCCAGACGTCGCGGTGCTCGGACAGGCCACCCGTGGGCTCGGTGTGCGACCGCAGCGCTGTGTCGTCCTCGAGCGTTCCGGGGCCGGGGTTGCGGCGGGCCGCGACGCCGGGTTCGCACTCGTCATCGGTATCGGCGACCAGTCCGATGAGCTGACGCGCAGCGGCGCCGACAGCGTGGTCTGCGACCTGGCCGACATCACCGTCCGCAATGGGGACACCCGCATCTCGGACCTGCCGAACGCACTTGAGGCTTACGGCCAGTTGGTAGGTATCACCGGCACCCGCGAGTCGATGCTGTTCCTGGACTACGACGGAACGCTATCCCCCATCGTGTCGGATCCCGCCGCGGCCACGCTCGTCGCGGGTGCAGCCGAAGCCCTGACGCACGCGGCAAAATCATCTCCGGTGGCCATCCTGAGCGGTCGTGACCTCGAGGACGTCCGCAGCAGAGTAGACATCCCCGGACTCTGGTACGCGGGCAGCCACGGTTTCGAGCTGACCGGGCCGGACGGCACCCAGCATCAGAACGAAACGGCCGCACAGTTCATCCCCGTCCTCGAGAATGCCGCTGCCGAACTGAGAGAGACTCTGGCTCAGATTCCAGGGGTGCGCGTCGAACACAAGCGCTTCGCCGTCGCCGTGCACTATCGCGAGGTGGCGCCCGAGCGCATCGCAGAGGTGGTGTCGGCCGCGCATTCCCTCGGGATGCGCGAGGGTCTGCGGGTGACCGGTGGCCGGATGATCATCGAGCTGCGCCCCGACATCGACTGGAACAAAGGATCCACGCTGGCCTGGATCCGCGACCGGATCGACCCGTCCGGTTCGACGCTGCCGATCTATATCGGCGACGACCTCACCGATGAGGACGCATTCGACGAGGTTCGGCTCGAGGGGATCGGAATCGTCGTCGCCCACGACGAGGATGGCGACCGAAAGTCTGCTGCCCACTTCACTCTTCGGAGCCCTGAACAGGTTCGCGAGTTCATCGAGCGCGGTTCTGGGTGGCTTGCCTACAAGCAGCAGATATCGAACAAGGCATGGGATTACGTCTTCGACGGGTACGACCCGCAGAACGAGAAGCTTCGCGAAGCGTTGTGCACCGTGGGAAACGGATACTTCGCCACCCGAGGCGCTGCCCCGGAGTGCAAGGCCGGGCAGGTGCACTATCCGGGGACCTACGCCGCCGGGGTGTTCAACCGGCTCGTCGACGATCTCGCTGGAACTGAGATCGACAACGAGAGCCTGGTCAACCTGCCCAACTGGCTCCCGTTGACATTCCGGATCGACGGCGGCGACTGGTTCGACATCGACGAGGTGGAGGTGCTGTCGTACCGCCAGACTCTCGACCTTCGCGCCGCGGTGCTGACACGGCAGGTGCGCTTCACCGACGACGCCGGCCGGACCAGTTCGCTGACGCAGCGACGATTCGTGGCGATGCACCTGCCCCACGTCGGCGCCCTGGAGACGACCGTCGTGGCTGAGAACTGGTCCGGAACAATCGAATTCCGCTCAACCCTGGACGGCGGTGTGACGAACTCGCTGGTCGAACGCTACCGCGACCTCGACAATCAGCATCTCGGGCCGGTGGACAAGAGCGAGGTCGGCGACAACGCGGTACTGCTGACGACGCAGACCACCCAGTCACGTATTCCCATCGCCATGGCGGCCCGCAACACGGTGACGCGCGACGGCGAACCGGTCCCGGCCACCTACCACCTCTACGATCAGCACGCCGAAATCGGCCACGACATCGTGGTGCGGCTGTCGCCCGGTGACCGCGTCACCGTGGAGAAGATAGTGGCGGTCTACACCGGCAGAGATGTGGCGGTGTCTGAACCGGCCGTCGACGCGGCGCGCGTGGTGACCCGGCTGGGCCGGTTCGACGAACTGCTCGCCGGGCATCGAACCGACTGGATGCACCTGTGGGAACGGCTATCCATCGAATTCGACGGGTTCGGCGACGAATTGCGGATCCTGCGCCTGCATATGCTGCATCTGCTGCAGACGGTGTCACCGAACACCGATGACCTCGACGCCGGCGTGCCGGCCCGCGGGCTGCACGGCGAGGCCTATCGCGGCCACATTTTCTGGGACGAGCTGTTCATCTTCCCGGTACTCAACTTGCGCTTGCCGATGGTCACCCGCTCGCTGCTCAGGTACCGCTACCGGCGCCTCGACGAGGCCCGGCATGCCGCCCGCACCGCCGGTCACCGCGGCGCGATGTATCCCTGGCAGTCCGGCAGCGACGGGCGCGAGGAAAGCCCACTGCTGCATCTCAACCCACGCAGTGGACGCTGGAATCCCGATGCCAGTGCGCGCGCACACCATATCGGCATCGCCGTCGCCTACAACGCGTGGAAGTTCTATCAGGTCACCGGCGACCTGGCGTACCTGATCGACTACGGCGCGGAGATGCTCATCGAGATCGCCCGCTTCTTCGCCAGCCTGGCCACCTACGACGAAGATCGCGCACGGTTCGTCATCCGCGGTGTGATCGGGCCCGACGAGTTCCACTCCGGCTACCCCGACGCCCCCTACGAGGGCATCGACAACAACGCGTACACCAATGTGATGGCGGTCTGGGTGATCATGCGGGCGTTTGAGGCACTCAGCCTGCTACCGCTGCCCAACCGTTTGGATCTGCGCGAAACGCTCGGATTGACCAGTGACGAACTGGCCCACTGGGACGATGTCAGCCGACGGATGTACGTTCCGTTCCACGGCGGCGTCATCAGCCAGTTCGAGGGTTATGGCGATTTGGCGGAACTGGATTGGGAACGTCTTCGCAGGCAGTACGGCAACATCCAGCGGCTGGACCGCATCCTGGAAGCCGAAGACGACGACGTTAACCGCTACCAGGCATCCAAGCAGGCCGACGTGCTCATGCTGCTTTACCTCATGTCTGCCA
>CAZCHU010000270.1:0-3033 GCA_964498215.1 uncultured Mycobacterium sp.
CAACTTCAACGGCGCAATCGTCAACACCTAGCCCACCCCCGATCACCACAACACCTCGGGCCAGGGCACGCCCGGCGCGCCGCCCGCCTGATCATCGCACGCACTGTGCAAATGTGCCAAAGTTTTGGCGGGTGGCTGGGAATTTAGGTGTGGTGAGCCGGTAGGTAGGTGGGGGTGCTGCGTGGCAAGTAACGGGAAGCAGGTGGGCGGATCGGTGGCTGACGAAGACCGATGAGGACGACGAGCAGCAGCGTGAGCAGTGCTGGGCGGTGGTGGTTAACGCCTGGTGCGCGGTTGCCGCCGCGCGGACAGCTGGCTCGACACGAGGCGGTGGCCAGTGCCGAACTCTCCCCGGACATCTCCTTGGCACCAGCGGTGACCGATCCCGTCGGTCAACTCCGTGGGTTTTTCAGCGGCCCTGGATTTCGGTGCTGGTGTAGCGCTGGGTGCCGGCGTGGCGGAACACGCTGGAACCATCGCGGCGACGCGGCACCCCGGGTTCGTCGGGATCGTCGTCGGCGCTTGCGGGGTGGGCGATGCTGTGCGGTGGACGCAGCGCGGCCTCGATGATCCGCTGCGCTAACCCGTCGACGGTGGCGTGTCCGGTGGCGCGGATGCGGCGCTGGGCTTCAGCGACGACGTTGGTGCGCGCCCAGGTGTCCCGGCTTGCCGACACGGTGGCGATCACGGCAGCGGCTTGAGCATCCACCCACGCCTCGGTGACGTCGACGCTGCACGGCGCCGGTTTGTTCGACAGGCAGTCGGTCAGCATTGCGGTGAGGTTGTCTTCACCGCCCAGGCATGTCACCGCTTCGGTGCGCCACTGCTGGCGCTGCTCAGTCTGTGAGCGAGGCTGGTGTGGGGCCTCCCGCGTCGTCAGGTTGGCTCGACGACGCAGCGCGATGGATTCGGTGGTGGCGGGTTCGCGGCCGTGATCGGTCACGAATTCTTGGGCCAGCACCTCATACTGGTCGTTGATCTCCGCACGCCGCGAGGACCACAACACGTTCAACTCCGGGGCCACCCCGACGATCTCGCGGACCTCCCGTTTACCGGCGGCGGCGTCCCCGCGCTCAGCGAAACCCAACCCCAACTCCTGGCCCAGATAGGCCTCCACGCGGGTGTTGTACAACTCCGAGGCCGTCACGGTCGCGGCGTACAGCGGGCGCCCATCCAGGCAATGCCAGCGCCACACACCATCGAGGCCACAGGCGCGGACCTTGTTCGACACCACCACATGGGTGCGCAGATCAGGATCACCGGCGCGGGTATTGCGGTGGGTGAACGCCGCGAAAATGAACCCCTCGGTATCGATTTGGGCCGCCCCGTTAGTACCGACCCGGGTGTAGGCCGCGCTGTCTTGGAGCATGTCCAGGGCGTCGTTGACCGCCCGGTGGTGGCAGTCCTCAATGGTCTTGGCGATCGGCGGCGGGGCCACCGCATGCAACGCCGCGACACTTTTGACCGGGACAAACATCAAGTCATACCCGGCCACCGAGGCCGTCGACTTCCGGCTGCTGCCGGTCAGCTCACGCTCATCACGCGGGGCGCGGCCATGTTTTTCTTCAAAGATGGCCCGGGCGATCCGGGTCTGTATCTGTGTGCGCACCGGCTCGGCGATCGTGGCGTTCTTGTGCTGTCCAACGGCGAGGTTGTGGTCGCGGTAGGCCGCCGCTAGGCGTACCTGCCATGTGTTTTGCCCGGCATCAACTTTGAAAAGCCTGCCTAACTTGGTGGCCGCCACCGCGACATTCCGCGAGGTGTGGGCCATCAGCGAACGGGTCAACGCCTCGGCGTTGGGGTGCACACCACGCCCGAACAACGCCTCCAGCTGGTCCTCGGTGACCTCCGAGCCTGGCTCCACCGTCCACAGCGGAGCATTTTCATCGGTGGCCACGAAACGCTGCTGCCCGGCCGCCAGCCCGGCTAACCCGCGCCCACCCCAGTGGCCCGGGGCTTTCCGACGAACCAGGTACAGGTATCCAGTCCCGGCCGCCATCTTGTAGCTATCCATCACCATTCGCACACTAGGAAAATTCGACGACACATTCCCAGAGACAATTTCCCGCCTGCCCCGCCGCCGGGCGAACCAATTCGCCGCCCGGATCACAGAAGCGCTCCGGGCTGGCGGTGGCGAGCTGTAGCCAAGATCGCGCGGATTTCTGCTTTCGCGGAGGTAATGCGGGCTTGCTGGGCCGGCGTCAGCGGCGGTGGAGCCGGCTCCTCTTCCAGGCTGGCGGCGTAGCCGCCGTTTTCCGGCGGCCCGCAGGGCCGCTGCCAGTCCAGGCGCCGTAGGCGGCTGGACAAGAATGCTGCGGGCCGGTGGATGTGATCGGGCCAGGACCAGCCGCGCGCTGCCATGTCGGCGTTCAGTGCGTCGGTGATCGCCCGAGCTGACCACAGCTTAGGGTCGATCCCGGCGGCGATGATCGCATCGCAAATGGCCCCGATATGGCCATGGTGCAGACCGTGTGAGCGTGCCACTAGCTGCGCGGCTAGCCGTTGGACAGGTAGCGGTCTCGGTGGGGCCTGGTAGGGCCGTCGTTTTTTGGATAAAGGTTCCTTGGCGCGCGCTGTGCGCGCGCTTGGTGAGTACTTATCAACAGAAGAAGAGATACAAACACCCGCCTTCGGCGGTAGGTCGGGATTGTGCACAACCGGTCGTGGTTGGCGACGCGACACCAAGTGATAGACCGAGGGCCGCCGGCCCCCGGTCGGGGTGCTCGGTGAGCCGTGTCCGCGTTGGGCCTCGACTGCCCATCCGGCGACCCTCAGTAGCCGCCAGGCCACCGTGACCGTGTCCGGGCTGCAACCGACCCGATCAGCGATCCTGGCGCGGGTGACAGCGACGTGGCGGCCGGTGCCGTGATCAGCATGCTCGGCCATCACCGCCGCGACCGCCAGCAGCGTGGCCGCGGTGATCGACACCCGCGCCGAAGTCTTGGCGGTGGTGAACGCCGACGAGGCCGCCCACTGTCCCAAGCCCGTGAGCCAGCTCTCGCGGCTGAGCCACACCGGAGTAGAAGGGGCACA
>CAZCHU010000271.1:0-3008 GCA_964498215.1 uncultured Mycobacterium sp.
GCACCCGGGGCGATGGGCGGCATGTTCCCGTGGGGTTATGGGATGTTCATCCTCTAGCGACCCGCGCGAGGACCCCCGCGGTCGCGGGTGCCATTAGCATGCTGATCGTGGTCCTCGTCTATCTGACGGTGACGGACTGAATGACAGAACGGCACATCTACTTCGCGTACGGGTCCAACCTGTGCGTGCAACAAATGGCGCGGCGGTGCCCCGATGCCAGCGATCCACGGCGGGCAACCCTGGCCGATCACGACTGGCTCATCAATGAGCGCGGAGTCGCGACCGTCGAACCGCTTGCCGGCAGCGAGGTACACGGTGTGGTGTGGCAACTCTCCGAGCGCGACCTGGCGACCTTGGACAGTGCCGAAGGTATCCCGGTGCGCTACCGCCGGGACCGACTCACGGTTCACACCGAGGACGGTCCCGCGTCGGCTTGGGTCTACATCGATCATCGTGTCGAATCCGGGCCGCCGCGTCCCGGTTACCTGGAACGCATCCTCGATGGCGCCCGTCATCACGGCCTGCCCCACCGATGGATCGAATTTCTTGAGCGTTGGGATCCAGCCCGTTGGCCGAGTCGCGAGGAAAAGTCTGATTCAGCTGCGCCACAATCTCTGTCAGAGCTACTCGCCGATCCTGCAATCGTCGAGGACTCCACG
The DNA here is from genome assembly GCA_964498215.1 of uncultured Mycobacterium sp. GTDB lineage: Bacteria > Actinomycetota > Actinomycetes > Mycobacteriales > Mycobacteriaceae > Mycobacterium. The sequence continues at coordinate 660 of CAZCHU010000271.1, forward strand.
CTTCGGTCGCGGTTCGGATTCCTGGCGATTCACGGTGGCGGACTGGAGCAGATGACCGATGTGATCGCCGAACGGACTGCCGACGCCGCCGGAGCGTCGGTATATGTCGTACGCCATCCCGACGGCTACCCCCACCACCTGCCGTCCGCGCGCTACCTCCCCGAACAGTCGGGGCGGCTTGCCCAGTTCCTCGAGCATGTGGACGTCGTGGTGTCGCTGCACGGCTACGGACGTCTGGGCCGCAGCACCCAACTACTCGCCGGCGGCCACCACCGCGCTCTGGCCGAGCATCTCGCGCACCGCCTTGTCATTCCGGGCTACCAGGTGATCACCGACCTCGCGACGATCCCGCGCGAGTTGCGCGGCCTGCACCCCGACAACCCGATCAATCGCGTCCGCGGCGGCGGTGTGCAACTGGAACTGCCGCCGCGGGTTCGTGGCATCAGCCCCCGCAGCGGGGTACCCGGCGACGACGGCCTATCGGCAGCCACCTCCGCTTTGGTACAGGGGCTGGCCACCGCAGCACGCTCGTGGAAGATGCCTCCCGTCCATTGATGTCGCAGTCCGGGCCGTCAACCCGCTGACCAACCGGCCCATGCACCCATCCAGCACTCGGCCCGCTCCGAATACGGGTATGTGAAAGCAATCGGCCTAGCAAACCGGTCCACCTTCGAGGCCGACAACCACGCCGGCTTCTCGCCCCAGGCCCGCCCGGGGCGAGAAGAAAATGGCTTGAGGCTCAGCGAATATCATTCGCGCACATCGCTTTTCATTCCGGCACGCTGGACGCGTCGATTAACATGACGATATTGGCGCCGGTAGCTAGGCTACGCCTCGTGACCACCGACCTCGACACGCTGCTGCGCCAGGTGGCTAGCCGCGATGTCGACGCCTTCGCCGCCTTCTATGACCAGACCCGATCACGGGTATTTGGCCTCATCACACGGGTGTTGCGGGACCCCGGCTACAGCGAGGAAACAACACAGGACGTCTACCTGCAGGTCTGGCGCAGCGCGCAAAACTATGACCCGTCCGCCGGGTCGCCGATGGCCTGGCTGATGACCCTGGCCCATCGTCGCGCAGTGGACCGGGTGCGCTCAGAGCAGGCCGCCAGCACCCGAGAGTCCCGCTACGGCTCGGAGAATGTCGAACCACCCTCGGATCATGTTGCCGACACGGTCATCCGCAGCGACGAACGCCGTCAAGTTGCCGATTGCCTCGGGTCGTTGACCGACACTCAGCGGGAATGCATCCAGCTCGCCTACTACGACGGTTTGACTTACGCTCAGGTCTCCGAGCGCCTTTCGACCAACCTTGCGACCATCAAATCGCGGATGCGCGATGGGATCCGCAACCTGCGCCGATGCTTGGGGGTGCCGTGACGAACCTTTCTGCACCAGCCGGTCCCCCCGGCGCGGATCTGCTGTCTCTTGCGACGCCCTACGCGCTGCACGCGCTCACCGACGCCGACATTGCCGACATCGACGAACGTCTGCGCGACACACACCCCGACGTGGTTGAAGCCTTCACCTCCGAGGTGCGAGCCACTCGGGAGACGATGGCTGCCACCGCGGTGGCCACAGCTGTCGACCCTCCCCCGCATCTGCGAGACCAACTGCTCCGCCAGGTCACGCAGGCCTCCGTACGCTCCATCCAGCCGCCCGGGCGCTGGCCCAGGGCCGTGTTTGCGGCCGCCGCTGCTGTGACGATCGGACTCGGAGCGCTCGGAGTCGGCCTCGCGTTGCGACCGGGCCAGACGCCGTCGACGGCCGAGCAGGTGTTCGCCGCACCCGATGTGCGAACAATCACCGGGGAGATTCCGGGCGGCGGCATAGCGACCGTGGTGTTCTCCCGCGATCAGGACTCAGGGTTCCTGGTCATGAATAACGTGCCGCCACCGCAGCCAGGCACCGTCTATCAGATGTGGCTGGTTGATTCCGAGGGAGCGCACTCGGCCGGAACGATGGATGCTGGTGCGGTCGCGCCGTCGACCACCGCGGTGATCCCCGATCTCGGCTCGTCGCGCGCGCTGGCGTTCACGGTCGAACCGCCGGGCGGTTCAGCGCAACCGACCAGTCCGGTGTTCGCCGAACTACCGTTGGTCTAGCGATTGCCATCCGCCGGTGTCGTTGTGGTCGTGCGGGGTGAGCCGGGTAAGCTGCCAGCCGTCACGCCCCCGTAGCTCAGGGGATAGAGCACGGCTCTCCTAAAGCCGGTGTCGCATGTTCGAATCATGCCGGGGGCACCACAAAATCTGGGACTGGTTGTGTACCTACGACGAGAGCCCCGATCACGCCGAGCAGCGGATCGGGGCTCTCGCCTTATGCGGTACCTCTATCAGGCCGCCGC
>CAZCHU010000272.1:0-2994 GCA_964498215.1 uncultured Mycobacterium sp.
ATGGAACTTCCACCCGTGAGGTGATCCGCCCTGTGCGGGAGTCGCGCTGCCGCTAGGTGACGATTGCCAACGCGAAACCGTCCCAGCCCTTGGTTCCGACGGTCTGGATGGCCGCCGTGTCCAGTCTGGGATGCGCACCCATCATGGCGAGCATGTCGTGCACCGCCTGCGCCTGTTGGTCGCCAGGTTCCGGATCGAGCACCCGGCCGTTGCGGGCGATGTTGTCGACCACGATGATCGTGCCTGGCCTGCCGAGGGTGATGGCCCACTGCACGTAGGCACTGTTGTTTTCCTTGTCGGCGTCGATGAATACCAGGTCGAACACTTCGCCGCGTTCTTGCAGCGTCGGCAAGGTGTCCAGTGCGGCACCGACGATGACGTTCACCCGGTCTGCCACGTCGGCCCGTTCAAGGTTTCGCCGGGCCACCTCCGCATGGCTCGCGTCGTACTCGAGAGAGACGACCGTACCGGCCGGTCCGACCGCGCGGGCCAGCGCGATAGTGCTGTACCCCGCCAGCGTTCCAATCTCGAGCACCCTGCGGGAACCGGCCATGGTCACCAGCAGCGACAACAGTCTGGCGTGCTGCGCGGATACCTCGATAGCCGGCATGCCGGCGGCCGCACCGGCCTCTCGGGCTGCCCGCAACGCATCGTCCTCGGTGCGCAGGAGATCATTGAAGAGTTCGTCGAGCGACATCCAATCGGGCGCAGTCACGGTGCCGACGTTACCGTCCCCCGCATGCGTTGAGCCGTCTCTACAATCGGCAGAAGGGGGCGGAAGTGAGCGCATCAGCAGTCTACGGGGCCGAAGACCAGTGGTCCGCAGTCCTCGACCGGGGCGGACCGGTGAACTTCCACGGTTCACTTCTGAACGTTCCCACGCAGAAGCGATTCGCTGACATACCGTCGGTACAGAGGTACGTCGACGGCGTGCTGGCATTGGAGTCCGTCGGCGAGCAGTACCCGGACGCCGGCCCGGTCCGCGTCAGAGAACGCCGTGGGCAAAGCAGGGCTCACTACGAGCCGTCGACCGCGACTTTGGCAATTCCCATGGATAACAGGATGTTCGGTCGCGAGAGCACCGTGTTGCACGAACTTGCTCACCACCTGTCAGTAAGCAAGGGGCTTCCTGCCCTGCCGACCGGGACACGGTGGCACGGGCTGGAGTTCCGAGGCGCGATGCTGTTCCTCGTCAGCGCGGTGTTGGGAGAAGAGGCCGCACTCCTTCTTCGCGCCGGGTATCACGCGTCCGGGGTTCGGCGCGGGTAGGACCGGTGCCAGCGCGATCCAACAGTCAGCAGGAGCGATCCACCGATGTCACGCCGTCACCCTCCCGGGGCTGTCGGCGTCGAGTGCGGACACGCCACAGCAAGGCGACCGCGACAATGGCAAGCAGCACGACGGCCAACGGCCACGCCCCCAAGACGTCGACGCGGCCGGCCAGCCAGTTCTGCACTGCTCCCGCTCCTTCAATGATGGGATCGTTCGCGTCGCCATCGGCGAAGAACAGCCGGATTTCGTAGTAGCCGTAGTAGGTCACGTAGAGGCCCGTGAGCAGCACGATGGCACCGGCGATCCGGTTGATGTACGGCAGGATACGACGAATCCAGCCAGCGGCCGAAGACCCCAGCAGTGCCACAGCGAGGGCGGCGACGCCCACCGTCAGGGCCATTCCCACCGCATAGGCGAGGAACGCCAGAATGCCGGTGACCACGTCGCCGCGCCGAAAGGTGGTACCGATTACCGCTAGGAAAGGGGCGATGGTGCAGGACAGTGAGGCCATCGCATAGGCCACCCCGTAGCCGTACATCGATCGCAGCCGCGCGGTCGGGTTACCACCGGAGACCCTGGGCATGATCACGGTGATTTCCCGGCCGGACAGCAGCCACAGCCCAAGCACTACCAGCAGTATCCCGATGACCACCGTGGCGAACGGCAGGTACCGCTGCGCGGAGGCGATCAGCGGTGAGACCACCAAGCCGAATATTCCGAAGACGGTTACGAACCCGGCGGCCATCGCCAGGGTGGCCGCCCCGGCCCGGGCCAGCGCCGCGGGCCGGGAGGCGGGTTGCCCCTCGCCGACTATCACCAAGCCGAGATAGCCCGGCAGGAAGGCGAATCCACACGGGTTGAGTGCGGCCACCAGACCCGCGCCCAGGGCGAAGCCGAGGGCCGCGGTGTCGATCATCGAACGGACAACGCCTTGACCCGCTCCGTCAAGTCCGCCTCCGACATCTCGCCCCGGACGACATCGACGGTGCCGTCAGCGCTGACGAAAGCGTAGGCCGGTTGCTTGGTAACGCCGAACTTCATCCAGACCTCACCATCGGCGTCGGCGATTTCGGTGAATGTGTCGACCGGGTACTTGTCGACGAACTCCTTCATGGCGGGAAGGTCGGCCAGTCCGGCGACACCGACGAATGTGACGTCGGGATGGGCGGCGGAAACCTGACCCACCATGGGGGCTTCGCGTTGGCAGGTCGGACACCACGGCGCCCAGAACCACAGCACAGTCGGCTTGCCCGCCAAACTCTCTCCGGAGAACGGCTCACCGTCGATTGTGGTGGCGTTGAACTGCAGCTGCGCCGGAACCGGCGGTTGTTCTTCGACCGGGGCTGGGCTCGCGGCCGAAACCGACGTTGTGGTGACGGCCGACGGTGCGGTCGTCGGCGAATCGGATTCGCTGCTCGAACCACAGGCGGTAGCGAACGCAGCGGTCGCGGCGAGCACGGCGATCATGGTGCGGGTCAAAACGGTTTCCTCTCAAGATCGGTAGACACTTCGCGCCGAGTAACGAACGTGCGTCGGCTGGTGTGATGTGATCCAGGCAACCAGGTTCTGGTCGGCGTCAGTATGCACGGTCGCCACTCGTCCAGCGCACACGATGGTCAGCTCGCTGACACTCTTTTACGGTACCGCGGATAGTCCGCGACGTCGCGGGTCACCTCTCCAGCGCCGAGCGCGCGCCGGCCAGCTCGGAATCACCGCCGAGCC
>CAZCHU010000273.1:0-2945 GCA_964498215.1 uncultured Mycobacterium sp.
CCTACCGCGACAACCGGGTGTTCGCGGTGAACAACGAGGTCTGGCAGACCGGCGAGGGCATCGTCGCCGCCCGGGGCATCCTGGCCGACCTGCGCTGGGTCAATGCCCCGATCAACTAAGCGATACCTTGGGTCTGCCGACCCGATGATGCCACGATGATCGCGTGAGTGACGGGCAGCTGCGCTACGCGCGCAATGGGGACGTCCGCTTGGCCTACCGCGTGTTCGGCGATTCTGGCCCGTTCCTGGTCTGGGTGCCGGGATGGATGCTGAGCAGCGTCGATACTGTTGACGAGCCCGGAAGCCCGTACGCGGAGGTCGTCGACCTCTTCGCTCAGTCGACTCGGTTCATCGCGTGGGACAGACGCGGGACGGGCCTTTCGGATCCATCGACCCAGCCGCTGTCACTGGACCAAAGATTGAGCGACGTGCGGGCCATCCTGGACGCCGCGGGAGCCGACCGCGCAGCATTCTTCGGCACCGGCGAGGGCGGATCGATGAGCGCAATGTTCGCCGCCGTGCACCCGGAGCGGGTTCGCAAGCTCGCTGTTTTCGCCAGTGCGGCGCGGTATTCCCAAGAGCTGCCTGACTTTCCGTGGGGGTTCACCACCGCCGAAATCGAATCGCAGCTCGAGGAGATCGACAGCCATTGGGGAGAAGGCGCACTGGCCGATCTATTTTACGGCGATACAGCCGTCACGCCGGGCGTCAAGGAAATGTTCGGCAAGCTCCAACGCGCCATGGTGAGTCCGACGATGGCCAAGCTGTGGTGGACAGCGATCATGGAGATCGACGTGCGCAGCGTGCTTGCCTCGATCCGAACGCCGACCTTGGTTTTGGCGCGGCCCGGTGATCGGGTGGTGTCCATCGAGGCGGCGGCCGCGTTCGCCGCGGCCATTCCCGGCGCTCGGCTTCACCCGATGCCGCCGGGACCGCACTCCCTCTTCGACATCGTCGAAGACCTGGTCCCGGCGGTCCTGGAGTTCGTCTGCCAGAGGCCCAGCGAACGCGCCGACGATCGAATCCTGAAGACCGTGATGTTCACCGACATCGTCAGCTCCACCGAGAAACTGAGTGTCCATGGCGATGCCCACTGGCGTCAGCAGCTCGACGCCCATGACAAGGTCATCGACTGGCTGCTCGAGAAGTACGGCGGCCACCGGGCCAAGCACACCGGTGACGGGGTTTTCGCCCTCTTCGACGGACCGTCCAAAGCAGCTCGCTGCGCGTTGGAGTTGATCCCGGCCCTTGCGGCGCGCGGTTTTGGAATCCGGGCAGGCGTACACACCGGCGAGTGTGAACGACGCGGTGACGAGTGGAGCGGCATGGCGGTGCACATCGGTGCCCGTATCAGCGCCTTGGCGTGCGCGGGCGAGGTTCTGGCCAGCCGCACGGTGCGTGATCTCTCCGCCGGGTCGGGCCTGACCTTCGAAAGCCTTGGCCCCCAACACCTCAAGGGCCTGCCGGAGGAGGTCGACGTCTACCGGGTCTCGGCCGCAACGAGCGGCCCGACGCCGTAGCAGGTCACGTCACGCTGGTGCCACACCGCGGCGAGCGAATCCAGGTACGGGCCAATAGGTTCCGCGCGAGGCGCATCAATCCGACAGCAAGTTGCCCTTTCTGCTATCCAGCGGAACTTCGCCGGCGATCTTGCCGATCACCCGTCCCGGCCAGGCATAAGGCTGGCTATGGCGGGCAAACAGCCGCCCGTCGGTCTCGGCGTGCAATTCCGTCTCCTCGCCAAGCGGATCGATCACCGTGGCGACGAGATCGCCCGTGCGGACCCGATCACCCAGCCGGCGGTCATAGACGACGAGCCCCGTGACCGGCGAGCGTACTTGCGCCATCGCCGTCAGCAGCGTGGCGCGGCAAGACAAGCGCGGGCGCCCACCCGACCCATCGACAAAGCCGCGTCCCTCCAACACGCGCAGCAGCGCCGTGGCCTGTTCGGCGGCGCGTTCAGGGTTGACATCGTCATTGCTGCCCATTTCCAGCGTGGCGGCCAGGCAGGCCGGCGGAATGGGCAGACCGGGGTTTTTCGCGGCCAGCGCCCACCATGGACCGGCGCAGGCCTCATCGAACGGGTTACCGCCCGACACCTCTGACAGAAGCACCGCTCGCGCATCGATCGCCCCGGCGACATCCTCGGCCGCGGGCCACAGCGCCGGGCCGACATACATGTGCGGCTCGGCCTCGTTGTCGGCGTGCAGATCAAGCACGAGGTCGGCGTCATGGGCGAGCGTCAGCAACCTGTGGCGCAGATGTGCCAGCGCACCATCGGGCTGCATCGCCGCAAGTTTCGCCGCCATCGCGGCCCGGATCGTTGCGACGTTGGACGACTCGTCCGGCCCCAGCGACAGGCTTCCGAGGTCTGACAGATCGGCGTAGTCACGGTTGAAATTTTCCCCCGTGCCGCTTTCCAGCCGGCCACACAAGAAACTGGTTTCGGTCTGCGCCAGGCCGATCGGGTTTGCCTGCGGCACCAACAGGATTTCACCATGGACCCCGCCGCGGGCGTCCGCCTCGGCCAAATGCTCCGCCAGAAGGCGCAAGACCAGCATTCCGGGGAACTCGTCGGCATGCAGTCCAGCCTGTAAATACGCTTTCCTGCCCGTGCCCGCCGCACCGAAGCGCAGCACGGTCAGGCGATGTGGCGAGCCCGGCAGGTCGTAGGTCTGGCGCATCGCGGCTTCACTCCCCCTGTCTCACTACCGGTCTCACTTCACCTGTCTCACTCGGTCTGCGGAGCATCCGGCTCGCTGGCCGGGAGCACGAACACGGGGGCTTCCGGCTCGTAGGCCGAGAGCACGAACACGTCCGTCTCGTAGTAGGCCGCACAGGCGGCGTGCAGGCGATCTTTCAACTCGCCTTCCGTCGCCAGCGCCCCTGAAATCAAATGATGACCGGGGGGCATGTCGCGCAGTTCGATCCTGTGCACATCGAGAA
>CAZCHU010000274.1:0-2920 GCA_964498215.1 uncultured Mycobacterium sp.
CGCACGCTGCGTGACACCAGTTCGCTGAGCGTCTTCCCGCTGGCCGCGCAACCCCGGCAGGCCCCGCCGAATTCCACCGTCAGCACCCCGTCGCTAACCGACCGTGCGGTCACGGTGCCGCCGTGGGAGTCCGCGACCGGCGCCACCTCCTGCTCCAGTACTTCCGCGATTCTGGCCAGCAACTCAGCGTCGCCGAGTTGCTGGACCTCGGCGGTCGTACTCAACGCCGCCAACAATGCCGAGCGCACTCGCGGACCGTCCGCAGCCCAGGACCTGCCTTCGGCCAACCAGGTGCGCACCTCCCCGGGAGCGGTTTCGACCCGTTCGAGCACTCCTTCGTCGACCAGCGCCCGCACCTGTGGCGACGCGACCGGAAGCAATCGGGTCTCCGTCAACCACTTGATCAACTGAGGTTCTTCGGTGGTTTCCGCGTGCAGCGGCGGCAGCGTCATCGGCTTGCCCTCCTCAGCCCGTCAACCACAAGGTGATGTGGCGGGCGATGAGCGCACCGACCCAGGCCAGAACAAACATGTATCCCCAGGCCACCAGCGGCCACTTCCACGAATTGGTCTCGCGGCGGATGGTGGCCACGGTGGACATGCAGGACAGCGCGTAGGCGAAGAAGATCAACAACGCCACCACGGTCGGTGCGGTGAACAGCATCTCGCCCTGGTGCGGGCCCGAAGTGTAGATCGCGGTCTGCAGCGCCCCGCTGGGGTCCTCCGGGTTCGTAGCGGCAAAGATCTGACCGAGCGTCGCGACGAATACCTCGCGGGCAGCCATTGCGCCGATGATGGCCACACACAGCCGCCAATCGAATCCAAGCGGTTCGAACAGCGGCTGGATGAACTTGCCCATGGCCGCGGCGTACGAGTGGTCGAGCACGTAAGCGCCAGCGTCGGCCTCGCTCATGCCGACCGTCTCTGCGGTCCGCGACGGCAGGTTGAGCAGGAACCACAGCACGATTGCCGTCGCCAGGATGATCGTTCCCGCCTTGCGGAGGAACATTTTCGACGAATCCCACATGGTCAGCAGCACAGCCTTGACCGACGGGAATCGGTACGGCGGCATCTCCATGTAGAACGGCAGCAGGTCGCGGCCCAGCACTGCGGTCTTGAAAAGCCAGGCGGCGACCATCGCGGTCACGCCGCCGAGCACGTACAGCCCGAACATCGCCACACCCTGTACCGACACCAGCCCCCACCGCGCGTCCGGGTCGACCAGCAGCCCGATCAGCAAGATGTATACCGGCAATCGTGCCGAGCACGTCATCAACGGGGCCGCCATGGCGGTGGCGATCCGGTCGCGCGACGACGGAAGGGTGCGGGCTGCCATGATGCCGGGCACCGCGCATGCCAGCGAGGACAGCATCGCCACAAACGCCCGGCCCTCCAGCCCCGCAGAGGCCATGATCCGGTCGACGAGAAACGCCGCCCGGGCCATGTAACCGACGTTTTCCATTAGTGCAATCAGCAGGAACATCAGCACGATCTGCGGGATGAACGCGAGCACGGTCCCGACACCACCGATAATTCCCACGCCGATCAACCCGGCCAGCGTGGAGTTCGGGATCGCATCGGAAGCGACTGGCCCCAGCCATTCGAAGAAGGCGGTGATCAGATCCTGCAGCGGCGGCGCGGCGGTGAACACCACCTGGAACAACAGGAACATCGCTGCCAGGAAAGACAGCGAACCCCACAACGGGTGCAGCAGCAGGCGATCGATTCGGGCCGTGCGACGGTCGGAACCAGGTGGCCGGTATTGACCGGCCCGGAGGATCGACGCGACCCAGCTCTGAAACTCCGCATCCTCCTGCGGAGGGGGAAAGGGCACGCGTTGCCAGTTCTGTGGCGCGGCCAATAAGGCCCGCAGTGGGTCGAAGCCCTTGCCGCGGCTGCCTATGACCGCAACGGCGGGCACGCCCAGTGCGGCGGCGAACCGATCCACGTCCAGCTGCCCGCCGCGGGCGGTGAGTTCGTCGGTCATGGTGAGGATCACCATGGTCGGTAGGTCTTGCGCCAACACCTGGGCGATCAGCGACAGCGAACGCTCCAGAACGGTGACGTCGACCACCACGGCGACCGCGTCGGGGGCGGGGATACCGGGCAGTTTGCCGTGCAGGACGTCGGTGGCAACCCGCTCGTCAGGGCTGATAGGGCTCAGGCTGTAGCAACCCGGCAAATCCTCGACACCGAACTTCGTGGTCCCGTTCTCGCCGCGGTGACGGCCGGTACCGACGCTGCGGGACACGGTGACGCCCGGGTAGTTGCCGGTGCGAGCCCGCAGTCCGGTGAGGTGGTTGAAGACGCTGGTCTTACCGGCGTTGGGGCTGCCGACCAGAGCGATGCGGTGTTGTCCTACCGGCGCGTCGGCCGTGGTTCCGCCGTCGTGACAAGGCGCCGTCATTCGTCACGCTGTACTTCGACGTAGGTGGATTCCCGGCGGCGTAGGCAGGTGTCGTAACCCAGCAATCGATACAGTGCGGGGTCGCCCAACGGAGCAGTGCGCAGCTTGGTAATCCGAGTCCCTGGCCGGAATCCCAAGTGCCGCAGCCGCGCTAGCAGTTCGGCCGGGGCATGGGAGGCCAGCTCAACGATCTCCGCAGTACAGCCAACCGCTAGTTCAGCCAAACTGATCCGGCCGGAATCGGTGCTCGACTGTGACGGCGCAGACCCAGCCTTGCTGATCGCCATGTCTCGCTCCTTCGGGCGCCGATAGGCCGCACTCTCTTAGATTAGGCAACCATAACCAAAGTCTTGGATTTGATGCCAGGGAATCAACCAACCCGCCGCCGTTGCCCGCGATCCTGAAGCGAACCTGAAAGAAACCCGCCCGGAAGAGAACATTTCAGGTTCGCTTCAGGCCAGCCACTCCTCGAGAAGTGGGGTTTGAGCATTCTGCAGTCATGATCAAAGTGATG
>CAZCHU010000275.1:0-2895 GCA_964498215.1 uncultured Mycobacterium sp.
TAGCTCCGACACGTCATTCAACCCGCGCAGCGTGACTGCAAGCAGCGGCATAGCTCATCTGTGCCGTTGGCGCACCGGATAACCGAGATGTCCACGTCGCGCGGTCGACGCCCTGCAGGCTGACGGCGCAGCCCGATCGGCTCTTCGGTGTGGACTCCGGCCACAGGTTGGTCGCCGAACTTGCCGTCTTCCCATTGAACCCATTGAACCAGCAGGTCATACGTAGTGGCGTCAGAGCGCCGAACCTAAGTGCGATTCCTCGTTTTGACACGTTCATCAACGGTCATCAGCAGATGGTCGAATGGCGACCTATCCGGTAGGCCCTGGGTGCAAGCTTCTTGGAAGTCCGTGATGAGTTGTTCGGCCAGGTCACGTACCTTCGTGTTGGTCTGTTGCGAACGCCAACGCATGATTTCGAACGCGGTAGCGGCGTCAACCCCGTAGACGGCCATGACCATGCCCTTGGCCTGTTCGATCACGGCTCGTCGTTCGGTGATTTCCGCGATGCCCTCAGTGATTCGAGCCTGTTCGGCCGCGCTGTCTACCGTTAGGTCGATGTAGAAGCCGTGGGTGCCGACGACGCCGCTGGCATCGCGGAGTTCGTCCCCGGCGACGACGACATGGTGTTCCCTACCGTGGGTGTCGATGATGCGGTGTCGGGTGCTGAACGCGGACCGATGCTGGCGAATGTAGTCGAGCGTCGTGGCGACCTGGTGGCGGTCCTCGGGATGCTTGTGAGCTAGTACCTGGTCGGTGGTCGGCGTCATCGGGACGGCGTCGTAGCCGTGCATGTCGGCGACTTCCGGTGACCATTCCCAGCGTTCGTGATCGAAATAGAAGCGGAACGCTCCGACCCGACGCGGCGTTCCGGCAGCCAGTGCCTCGATTGCCGGACCATCGCTATCGCCCCGGGCGCACGGCGTCCCCTCGCACATGAACGGAATGATAGCCACAACAAGGAGGACCCGGTCCAGCATTGGAACGGGCTGATCAGAGCCTTCTGACCACGGCGCGCACGGCCCACCGCCATCCGCTTCACGGACGTCATCGGCGGGATGGTTCTTGGCGGCGCGGTTGTGGCCCTGGGTGCCGCTGTCCTGCGTGCCGCCAAACAATCAGCACCGAGATTCCGAAAGGGGAGTTCCTTGGTTGCACGGTCAGTTCTTGGCGCTCTCTTAGGTCAAGCTCAGGCGGCCAGTGCAACATGATTGTCAGCGCTGAGAGAGCGCCCGCCCGGAGGCACCTCCCCCCGACCTCTGTGCGGCGATGTTTGAGTGGAGGCGGTCAGGTCATCCCCCCGTCCTGACCGCCTCCAACAAGCACCCCATTGATCTTCGACGAGTTGGCCCCGACCGCCCTTGGGCGGTGGCTGGGGCCGACCAGATTCGTCAGTGGTTGTGGCAGTTGTTGACGGCCCTACCTATCGGACCGCCGGAGGCATTAAGAACATCATCGCTGATGTCGGACAACTGATCTTTGCCCAAGGCCTGTTCAATCGTATTCGCTTCCTGCTCACGCTGGCCCGCAGGAACGGCCAGGAGCACATCGAGCGCCGTCCGCAAATTCTTCTCCGTTTGTGGATCGCTACTGATCCTGTCCCAGATCAGGGGGGCGTTCTGCTGTAGCGATGACATGATCTGTTGTTGAGAGCACGTCGTGGTGTTGAGAGTGTCAGCAGATGCCGGCGCTGCTACGGCGATGGCAAGACCGGCGAGCCCGACGGCCGTTGCCAGGCGTGAAAGCCCGCGAACACTCCTGCGCATTTTGCTGCTCATGGCGGGCATCCTATCCAGAGGACGGTTTGACGTATGTGCGTTTCGCACTGTTCGGCCTGCCGCAAACGAGGGGCGCCAGGTGCCCTCGGAGCAGCGATGCCGTCCCTATGGTGCTGGGGGGGCTGGGAAACCGATGCCGCCGCCGCTGGTTTGGGATTGCAGGCATCCCATTGACCCCGCGTCCCAGTTGCACGGGCCGAGACCGCTTTGGTATTGACCGCAGGCCACAGACCCGGCGTCCCAGTCGCACGGGTTCTGGGCGAAACTGATTGGTGCCATCGCAATGGCAATGACGGGCATCGCGCCAATGGTGAGGCCGGCGACCCAGCGGCGTGCATTCATTGCTGAATTTTAGGCGCTCTGATGCTGTTCAGGGGCAGCTTCTGCCCTAGTCTCACCCGTCTCGGGGTGTCGCAGCGAAGTCTCTTGTTTGCACAGCCGGCTCTGCGCGGTCTCTCAGTGCAGATTCAGGCGTTCGGTGAAGTATCTATTTCAACGCCCCACCGATTGGGGTGTCACCGCGGGAGATTCGCACAGCTCCGCGCGGACGCGCTGAGTTCTGAGGCGGTCGGGCTACCCCCCGTACCTCCCCGGCTCGCTTCCTCGGCGCGAACGATTGGGTAGTGGTTGGCCCCGGTCGCCCAGCTTGGAACCGGCATTGGGCGACCGGGGCATCGGTCGCATTCGGCTTTATGAATCGGTTGTTGGACTTGATGACCTGCAAGTTACTGTGCTGACTGTCGTAGTAGCGGTGCAAGTGTGGTCGTGCTTGCAGGTGAAGTTGGTTTGAGAGGTCGCGGCATGGAGTTCTTCGAGCAGCAGTGGAGGACCTACCGAAGCGTCATCGACAACGATTGGATGGAGCATCGGGATGTCACCGCGGCATGTGCGGGGGCGCTGCGGTCATGGATGACTGAGCATCCCGATAGGCACGGCCAGGCCCGTTTCCTAGACCTCGGCTGTGGAGACCTGGCGCAGATGGCTCCGGTGGTGCGCGGGCTGCAATTGGGGACCTACGTTGGGTTGGACATTACCGAGCAGGTGTTGCCAAAGGCGCGCGCGTCGCTGGGGTCGGTGCCTTTCGCGACCGAGTTCCACCACGCCGATATGAGCACATTTG
>CAZCHU010000276.1:0-2864 GCA_964498215.1 uncultured Mycobacterium sp.
TACCAGCCGGGGTCCTGGGGTCCCGCGGGCGCGGACAAACTGCTTTCCGGGCATCCAGGATGGCGCGATCCCTGGCTGCGCTCGACTGGGGCACCGACCGGATAACATTCATCGCCGCACAGCACGGCCGCGGCTGTGACTCTGTTCGGGCGCAGTCAGCGGACCCCAATCCGACTTCGCGTCCGGTGTCCGCCAAGCGGGCGTAGCAGGGAGCACCCGCCGGTGCCCGCCGGTCGCTTCCATACCGCCGCAAGCCCGACCTGCGCCACCGCCATGAGGGCGACCATCGGCCCGGTGGGCAAGCCGGCGTGATAGCTGATCAATAGCCCGCAGATACCTGAGATGACGCCGGATGCGACCGCGATCACCATCATCGAGTCCAAAGAGCGGCCCACCAAGCGCGCGGTAACCGCTGGCGCGATCACCAACGTGACCGCCATCAGGACGCCCACCGTCACCAGCCCAGTGACGATGGTCAACGATAGTGTGACCAGTAGCGTCGCGTCGATCAATCCAACTCGCATCCCGACAGTCCGGGCGTGTACCGGGTCGAAGGTTGTCGCCAACAGAACTGGCCGCAGCGCGATGATCACCAGCACGACGGTGACAGCCAACGCGACGTCTATGACGACATCGGTTCTGTCGACAGTAAGCGGATTACCGAACAGTATGTGTGACAGCGCCTTTGGGTCGCTTTGCAACGATACGCCCACGACACCGAGGGCGAACAGACCCTGCCCGACCACACCGATCGCACCATCCTCGGGCACCCGAGCGCGGACGACCAACAGGGACACGGCCAGTGCCATGGTCACCGCAGCGAGCAGGCCGCCGACTAGGAGACTGCCGCCGACAATCGACGCGCCCGCCACCCCGGCCAGGATGCCGTGGCTCATCGCATCAGTCAGATAAACCAACCTCCGCGACAACGACCAGATGCCGCACATCGGCGCCGCCACGCAGACGGCCAGCGTCGCCAGAAGCGCACGCTGCATGAACTCGTACCCGAAGGGGTCCAACGCCCAAGTCCACCAGCTGTTCACGCTCGGGCCCGCTGGGTGAAGATGTGTTCGACACCTGTGGTGTCGAGAACCGAGTCTGCCGCACCATCGGCGACCACCCTGCCGTCGGCCAGGGCTATCACCCGTGTGAATGACGACCGCGCAATATCGACTTCGTGCAGCGCACAGCACACCGTCGTGCCGGCCGCGACCAGTCGCGCCAACAGTTCGACCACTGCATCGACCGTCGAGGGGTCCAGTCCGGCGAACGGTTCGTCCATGATCATCACGTCGGGTTGTTGAATCAGCGCCCGGGCAAGCAGGACTCGTTGCGCTTGGCCGCCGGAGAGTTCGTTGACCGGCCTACTCGCCAACACTGCGAGCCCGACTGCGCTCAGCGCGTCATCGACCGCAGCCCGGTCGGCGCGGTTCGGCCGGCGCCACCACGCGCGGCGCCGACCAGTGGCTACCACGTCACCGACGGAGAACGGTAGCTCCCACCGTGCTCCGGAACGCTGTGGAACATAGGCTATTTCGACCCCATTGGAACGATGATCACCCCATGCCCGGTGCAGGTCCACCTCGCCGCGAGCAGCGGGTTCCAGCCCGCAGAGCGCCCGGAGCAACGACGACTTGCCGCTGCCGTTGCGGCCGACGATCGCGACCGATTCGCCAGCCCCGATCTCGAGGTCAATCGGGTGCAGCGCAGTTCGTCGTCCATAGACCACGGACAGCGCCCGGGTGGAGATAGCCTGCGCGCGCGCCGCCGTCGACAGCCCGCCCAGCATCTGACCGTTGGCCTCAGCGCCAGCCAGTCGGTCTCGTCCGGGTGCGCCGGGGGCCCACGACCCGATCAACGGTTCACGAACCCGCGCATCTCAAGCCCTCCTCGATCCGGTCCAGGTTGCCCTCCATCACCGACATGTAGTCCTGGTCTGGGCCGATCGACTCGCGGGGATCGAACTCCAGAGCCGACAGGAGGCTGACCTGCGCTCCAATCTCATCGGCGACGGTCTGGGACAGGGCGCTGGGCAGGGCGTCCTCGAAGAACACCGTCGTGACGTTGCCCGCCCTGGCTACCTCGGCGATTGACTGCAGCTGCTTGGGGTCGGGCTCTGCGTCGGGCGACAAGCTGGCGATAATCGGCACTTGTTGCAGTCCGTACTCATCGGCCAGGTAGCCGAACGCGGCATGGCTGGTGACCAACTCCGTCGACTCGCAGCCCGCGAGCCCCTGCCGGTAACTGTCATCCAGGTCCTGTAGCTGCGACTCCAATGCCGGTAGAGCCTCTGCCACCCGGTCGGCCAGGGCCGGGGCCCCGGTGGTGATCGCCGCGGCGGCAGCATCGGCCATCGCCTGCATCTCCACCGGCGACAACCAGACGTGGGGATCCATGTTGCCCGCCAGAGGTTCCTTCCCGAGGTCGCCAGCCGGCAGCAGTGTCACCCCCGGGGCGGTGAGCAGGTCCTCGGTCGTCACGGACGAGCCGAGTTGGGCGACAGCGCGCTGAATGTCGGGCTGAAAGTCCGCACCCAGGTATAGCACCACGTCGGCTTGGTTCAGATCCTTCTGCCCGTTGGCGTCCAGCGCGAGGTCGTGCGGCTCGGTTCCTGCCGGTGTCAGAGAGATGACCTCTGCGTCGTCACCCACAAGCTGCGACGCCAACCACTGGATGGGATAGAAGTTCGTCACGATGACCGGGCGTCCGGCATTCGTGTCTTGATTCTGCTGGCCGTCTGTGCTCGACGAGCACGCGGCGACGGACGACATCGCGATACCCGCCGACATCAGGGCCGTTCCGAATCGGTAGGCGACCTTCACGCCGTTCCTCCTTTGGTTGGTACCGTGGACACCAAGTTATAT
>CAZCHU010000277.1:0-2849 GCA_964498215.1 uncultured Mycobacterium sp.
GTCGGCAACCCGTTGAACCGGTCGGCGATCCACTGCATGCCGCGTTCACCGTCCACGAAGTAGGCCAGGCCGTGGTTGACGACAAGCTTATTGAACAGCGGTGGCTGCTCGTTGGTCCAGAACTCGACATCGGCACCCTGGGCGCACCAGTCCAGAGCCATCTGACGACTCGGTGCGTACGGCACCAGCGGGTCATATCGGTTGTGGTCAACAAAGACTGGCGCCCGCGGCCGGAGCCGGCCAAGCCTCTGCTGCTCGAACACCGTTTTCATCGGCTCGTGCCGCATCAGCTCAAACGGGTCACCTTTGAAGTACTCCCGCAGCGGGTGGAAAGCGTAGGTGAGGAACGTCTCTATGACGCACTGATCCTTGGTCCTGTTCAGCAGGTCCTCGCCATTGACCGTCAGTACGCGACGCACAGCCGGTTCGATCTCCGGATAGGCGGCGATTGCACCGTTGATTGCGTAGCCGATCGCGCCCACAAGCGCGCTGCCGTCGGCGAATGGCATCAGTTCGACAAGATCAGCCGGCGGTGCTCCTGCGTAGGCGCCGACGACATCGAGTTCGGGGGCATACGAGGGGGCCAATTCCACCGCGGATGCCGAGGCGCCACCCCCCTGGGAATATCCCCAGAAAGCCACGGGGCCATCGGGATCAAGCGATGTGTCCGGTAGTTTCTTGGCCGCACGAGCAGCATCGAGGACAGCCTGGCCCTGCGCAACCCGGTTGACGTAAGTATGCACGCCGGGGGTGCCTAGCCCGTCATAGTCGGTGACGACGATCGCGAAACCGCGGGCCACCATTGTGGAGATGAACATTTCCTCGTAGCCGAAAGTGACGTCCAAGCCGCTGGAGAAGTGAATTCCCTGGTTGAACAGCCGCGACGGCGCGCATTGATCGCCCTGCCCATAGGTACCCACCGCGAACGAGATCAGCGGCCGCGGGCCCTCCCCCGGCCAGGGGTTGTCCGGCTCAAAGTACGTCCCGGTGATCGCGGTCGGCTTCCCCCGGGCATCGGTGCTGCGGTACATGATTCGCGTCCCCGTAGCCACATAGGTGCCGAGCTCACCGGATGGCTCGAGGACCAATTGGGACGGTTCGGCACGGATCAGATCGCCGGGCCGCCCCGCCGGGAGTGGATCAGGCGGGGTGTAGAAGTCCCCGTAGCGGTAGCACTGAAACTCGTTGCGATAGATGTCGTCCGGCGCGTAGCCGCAGTCTCCGGTGACCGGTTCTGCCCCGGTAGGTGGCGTCCCGAGGAGGAATCCGGCAGCGACAACCGTGGCGACCACCGAACAGCGCACAAATCGCATTGCCGGATCATGGCACACACCGGAACGCACACGACGCGTTAAATGCCCCCGCGCTATTCCCCCCCTACGTCCGCCGTCCTATGTTGGTAGACATCGTGCCGTCGCATTCGGCTCGGGAGACTGCCGGTCGCAGACGAAACGGGGTATCCGCTTTGACCATTGACGAATCTGTTTCCGCAATCATGGCCTCAGCCAGCGGGGTCCGAGCCTGGCAGGAGGACCTGTACCGGGACCTGCACCAACACCCCGAATTATCCAACCAGGAGCATCGCACAGCAGCAGTCGTCGCCGACCGGCTGCGCTTGGCGGGCTTCCAGGTGACGACGGACGTGGGAGGCACGGGGGTCGTGGGCCTCCTCCGCAACGGCGACGGACCGACCGTGTTGCTCCGTGCCGACATGGACGCCCTGCCCGTGCAGGAGGCCACCGAACTGCCCTATGCCAGTCGTGTCCTGGCTACCCCGGCAGGCGGCGGCAGTCCAGTACCGGTAGCCCACGCCTGCGGACACGATATGCATACGGCTTGCCTGCTTGGTGCCGCTCATCTGCTGTCCGGAGGTAAGGAGCACTGGCATGGAACCCTCGTGCTGGTGTTTCAGCCCGCAGAAGAAACGGTCGACGGCGCACGGGCCATGGTCGACGATGGACTCGCCGAGTTGATCCCCCCAGTTGATGTCGCCCTTGGTCAACATGTTGCGCCGCTGCCGGCGGGCAGTGTTGCCACCATCGCCGGCCCGGCTTTCGCCGCGGCGGACTGTATCCGAGTCACTGTGTACGGCCGGGGCGGACATGCCTCAATGCCGCACGCCAGCGTCGATCCGGTCGTGCTGGCCGCGGCGATCGTGTTACGGCTGCAGACGATCATCGCCCGCGAGGTCGAAGCCGGCGAGCCCGCCGTGCTCACGGTAGGAAGCATCTCGGCGGGTACGAAAGCCAATGTCATTGCCGATAGAGCCGAACTGCTAATCAACATCCGTAGCTACAGCGAATCGGTTCGCACAACGATATTGCAGGCGATACGCCGAATCGTCACCGCCGAATGCACCGCGTCCAATTCTCCCCGCGAGCCGGATTTCGAAATGTATGACCAGGCCCCGCTGACTGACAACGACCCGGCCGTGACCGCCAGGGTCGCCGAAGCCTTCGCCGCCGTCTTCGGGGACCGGATCGTCGCAGCTCCGCGAATCTTGGGTAGCGAAGACTTCAGCGACATTGCCCGAGGAGTGCGGGCCCCCTACACCTATTGGCTGTTCGGCGGGGCCGACCCGGATGCCTACCGCAAAGCTGAAGCGGAAGACCGTGTTTCAAGCGAAATACCGGTCAACCACTCCCCCTTATTCGCGCCAGTGATACAGCCGACCGTAGACACTGGCACGACAGCTCTCGTCGCCGCTGCCTTGGCCTGGCTGGCCAGCTGACCTCGGTGGTTCACGTAAACACAGTGCGGGCCGTCTGCAGAACCAAACGGGCAGCCTGGTTACTCGGCGTCGGCGATGGCATCGAGGCGCTGGCTCACCCGCTCCAGCGCTTCGTTCA
>CAZCHU010000278.1:0-2834 GCA_964498215.1 uncultured Mycobacterium sp.
GCCTTTCGGGGCTACGCACGCATCCGGCCTCAAGGCTTATTGCCGTACACACCATTTGATCAAGACGTTCTACTCGGGACCGCGCGGCTGGAGCGACGTTCAGCGGCCGGATGGTGAAATCGTGCTCACCGCACCAACAGGGCACAGCTACGCCACCGATTCGCATGGTGGGACGCTCTTCCCGTCGCTGGCTCGTCCAACCGGGACGGCGTCGCGGAGCGCACCCGCGAGATCGTCGGCGAACCGTGGCGCGATGATGCCAAAACGCCGGCGCACGCGGGGCCAGGACCGCGCTGCGCGTATCAAGGGTGAACGCCAACGACGCCTCGACATCAACGCTGAATTGGAGCGCCAACACCGCGCCTGGCTTGTCGCCACCCACGAACCACCGCCTTTCTGACCGATGCCCGGTCTGGCATGCTGGGAACATGACCGAGCCCCAGTTCAGTGGCAACGACGGCGGAAATTCGCACTTGCCTCCGCCCCAGCAGCAGGGTTATCAGCCACCGGGGCAGTACCCACCACCGGGGCACTACCCACCACCGGGGCAGTACCCACCACCAATGGGCGGGTACCCGCCGGCCTACATGGATCCCACTGCGCCATTCGGACGGCATCCCTTTTCAGGTGAGCCGTACTCAGAGAAGTCCAAAGTCGTCGCCGGATTGCTTCAACTGCTCGGGCTATTCGGACTGGTCGGAATTGGCCGCATCTATCTGGGGTACACCGGTCTAGGCATCGCCCAGCTGGTCGTCGGACTGATCACGTGCGGTCTTGGTGCGGTCATCTGGGGGATTATCGACGCGGTCTTGATTCTGACCGACAAGGTGCGCGATCCGGAGGGGCGTCCTCTGCGCGATGGCACCTAACGGCACCTCCAGTCGTACTAACCGCTATGCGGCGCTGGGCACCGGCATCGCCGCGGCTGGCGCCCTTGCCTACGTTGGCTTTGGAAATCCGCACAGCCCAAGTTTCGTGTTCCTGCCGTGTCCCTTTAAGGCGCTGACGGGCTGGAATTGCCCGGCGTGTGGGGGACTCCGGATGACCCACGACATCCTGCACGCGGACTGGAGCGCGGCATTCGTCGACAACGCCTTTCTCCTTATAGGCCTTCCGATCTTGTTGACATGGGTTTTGGTGCGTCGGAGCATGGGCAAACAGGTGTCTACCACCCTGGCGTTCGTCGTGATTATCGCTGCAGCCGTGACATGGACGGTGGCGCGAAATCTCCCTGGCTTCCCGCTGGTCCCGACGGTTCTCGACGGGTAACTGTTTGCGGAGAGCGCTATTGGGCTGCAACGGATTACGGCAGTAGCCTCAAGCGGGTGGCGCGCTGACGGGTTGTCTTCGGCCGTTCGATAGGGCTGGGGCTCTTCCGCCGTCCATACTCAGAATCGAACGACTATGCTCAAACCGTGAATAGACGCGGAAAGATCGTCTGCACTCTAGGTCCTGCCACCCCCTCCGACGAGGCCGTCAGGAAATTGGTGGAGTCCGGAATGGACGTCGCTCGGCTGAACTTCAGCCACGGTGACTACTCAGACCACGAGGCCAACTACGAGCGGGTTCGGAAGGCGTCCGACATGACGGGGCACGCCGTCGGAGTTCTAGCCGACCTGCAGGGGCCCAAGATCCGGCTCGGCCGGTTTGTCGATGGCCCCCAGCAATGGGCCAACGGCGAAACGGTGCGGATCACCGTCGATGACTGCGGGGGCACCCACGACCGGGTGTCGACGACCTACAAACGCCTGACCGAGGATGCCACGCCAGGCGACCGCGTACTGGTCGACGACGGCAACGTTTGCTTGGTGGTCGAGCACATCGAAGGCAACGACGTGGTGTGTACGGTCACCGAGGGCGGCCAAGTCAGCAACAACAAAGGCATGTCACTTCCGGGTATGAACGTCTCAGCCCCAGCGTTGTCGGAAAAGGATGTGGACGATCTCGAGTTCGCGTTGGGCTTGGGCGTCGACCTGATCGCGCTGTCGTTTGTGCGTTCACCCGGTGACGTTGATTTGGTGCACGAAGTGATGGACCGTGTCGGCCGCCGCGTACCGGTCATCGCCAAACTCGAGAAGCCGGAGGCGATCGACAATCTTGAGGCGATCGTTCTCGCGTTCGACGCAATCATGGTCGCGCGCGGTGACCTCGGGGTGGAGCTTCCCCTGGAAGAGGTTCCGCTGGTGCAGAAGCGTGCCATCCAAATGGCAAGGGAGAACGCGAAGCCTGTCATTGTGGCCACGCAGATGCTGGAGTCGATGATTGAGAACTCCCGACCCACTCGAGCGGAGGCTTCCGACGTGGCCAACGCCGTGCTTGACGGCGCCGATGCGGTGATGCTTTCCGGTGAGACATCGGTGGGTAAGTTCCCGTTCGAGACCGTCAAGACGATGGCACGCATCATCTCGGCCGTCGAGGACAATTCGGTGGCCGCCCCGCCACTCACCCACACGCCACGCACAAAGCGCGGGGTGATCTCCTATGCGGCCCGCGACATCGGCGAACGACTCGACGCCAAAGCGCTTGTCGCGTTCACTCAATCCGGTGACACGGTACGTCGCCTCGCGCGACTGCACACGCCGCTGCCAGTGCTGGCGTTCACCGCATTGCCCGAGGTGCGCAGCCAGTTGGCGCTGACGTGGGGCACGGAGACATTTATCGTCCCCCACATCGAGACTACTGACGGAATGATCCGGCAGGTCGATAAGTCGATGCTGGAACTGGGTCGATACAAGAGGGGTGATCTGGTGGTCATCGTCGCGGGCGCTCCGCCGGGCACAGTAGGCTCCACGAATCTGATCCACGTCCACCGCATCGGGGAGGACGACGTCTAG
>CAZCHU010000279.1:0-2834 GCA_964498215.1 uncultured Mycobacterium sp.
CGGGGGAAGCGAGATGATCCAGCACGATGGCAAGGAAAAATTATCCTGATGAGTTCAAGCGGGACGCGGTGGCGCTGTACCGCGATACCGAGGGCGCGACGATCACGCAGATCGCTACAGAGCTCGGTGTCAGCGGTGTGACGCTGTCGGCGTGGTGCAAGGCGGCCGGGGTGTCGATCCGGCACCGCAACCCTGCGGCGCCGGCGCAGCCGACCCGCGGCGTTGAGACCCCGGAGCAGGAACTGGCCCGGCTGCGGGCCGAGAACAAGGCGCTACGTGCCACCGAGGCTCGGTTGTCCACCGAGCGCGACATTCTGCGGTCGGCGGCCAAATATTTCGCCGGGGAGACGAACTGGTGAGCCGCTTCCAGTTCGTCGCCGACCACCTGCACGCCTTCGAGGTGAAGTGGCTCTGCGCGGTCGTGGAGGTTGCGCGATCGTCGTTTTATGCCTGGCTGGCCGCCGCCGATGGTCGAGCCGCCCGCCAGGCTGCGGATAAGGCGCTGGAGGCCCGTATCCGTACCGTGCACGACGAGGACAACACCTACGGAGCACCGCGGATCACCGCTGAGCTCAACGACGGTGTCCCCGACACCGAGCGGGTCAACCACAAGCGGGTGGCCCGAGTGATGCGCAGTGCCGGGATCGCCGGCTACAGGCGCCGACGCCGGGTGCGGACCACGGTGGCCAATCCGGCCGACCAGAAGATCCCTGACTTGCTCAAGCGGGACTTCACCGCCGCCGCGCCCAACGCCAAGTACGTCGGCGACATCACCTACCTGCCGTTGTCCACAGGCGGGAATCTGTACCTGGCCACGGTGATCGACTGCTTCTCCGGGCGCGTGGCCGGGTGGGCCATCGCTGATCACATGCGCACCGACCTCGTCGAGGACGCCCTCAAGGCCGCTGCCGCGTTGCGCGGCAGCCTGGCTGGTGCAATATTCCATGCGGATCACGGAAGTCAATACACCTCAAAGGATTTTGCGAACCTATGCCGTGATTTAGGGGTCACCCAGTCCATGGGTGGGGTGGGGTCAAGTGCCGACAATGCGCTCGCCGAATCGTTCAACGCCACCCTCAAACCTGACTTAGGTCACCTTCGGTCGTCTTTTGAAACCGCGGTTCGCTGACCTGCGGGTTCTGTGTGCTTAGTGCCCTGGTTGGGGCACTAAGGAGGTAGTTTCGGGCGGTGGCGTACGTGCGGAAGGTGCGCACGGCTTCGGGCGCTGTGGCGGTGCAGGTCGTGCGGAAACATCGAGGTCAGCGCACGATTCTGGCGCATGTCGGGTCGGCGCATACTGATGCTCAGCTGGGGATTTTGCTTGAGCAGGCCCGCCGGATCGCGGCCGAGGACCAAGGCGTGCTCGATATCGAGGTGCCCGCTCGGACCCAGTCCATCGATGGCATCGCCGACTGGCGCTCGTGCACCTTGTCCTTGTCGACGGGTGTGCCCAAGGGTGCTCCGGTGCCGGCTGGGCGTACCGCGGCCACGCATTCGCGGTTGCTCTACGACGTGCTCGGCATGGTGTATGACTGGCTGGGCTTCGATGTGGTCGACGATCCGGTGTTCCGGGATCTGGTGATCGCTCGGATCGTCGAGCCCACCAGCAAGGTCGACGCTGCCCGCGTGCTCGCCGACCTCGGTGCAGACACCGTGTCCTACAGAACGGTTCAACGCCATCTCGCCAAGGTCAACACCGGCAACTACCGGGAGAAGATCGCGGCGGAATGCTTCACCCACGCTGCGGACCGGGGCGGGTTGAGCCTTCTGCTCTATGACGTCACTACCTTGTATTTCGAGGCCGAGAACGAAGACGACCTGCGTAAAGTTGGGTACTCCAAGGAGCGTCGCGTCGATCCTCAGATCGTGGTCGGGCTGTTGGTCGACCGCAGCGGATTCCCCTTGCAGATCGGCTGTTTCGAGGGAAACACCGCCGAGACCACCACGCTGATCCCCGTCGTTACCGCGTTCGCCGAACGTCACAACCTCAGTGACACCGCGATGGTGATCGCCGCTGATGCCGGCATGCTGTCGGCATCGAACCTGGCCGCGTTGGATGAGGCTGGGCTGGGGTTCATCGTCGGCTCGCGGATGACCAAAGCGCCCGGCGATCTAGAGTCCCATTTCCATTGGCATGGCGATGTTTTCACTGACGGGCAGATCATCGACACCGTCACCCCGCGGCACGCCAACAGCACCGTCAACGAAGTGGCGCACCGCGCTGAGCCGATCTGGGACCCCGACGAACACACCAACGCCTGGCGGGCGATCTGGGCGTACTCGGCCAAACGGGCCCGACGCGACCAGAAGACGCTCTACGCCCAAGAAACCCGTGCCAGGGCAGTGATCAACGGGGAACGTACCGCCAAATCCACCCGATTCGTCAAGACTGCCGCCGGAGACCGCGTCCTCGATGAGGCCGCACTGGCCCGCGCGCAATCCCTGGTGGGCTTGAAGGGATACGTCACCAACGTTCCCACCACGGTCATGCCCGCCGGCGAGGTCATCGCCCACTACCACGAGCTGTGGCGAGTGGAACGGTCATTTCGCATGTCCAAGAGAGACCTTCGTGCCCGACCGATGTTCCACCGCACCCGCGACGCCATCGAAGCCCACCTCACCATCGTCGTCACCGCACTGGCCGTGGCCCACAACATCCAGGAACGCACCGGCCTGGCCATCGCCAACGTCGTCAAGCAACTACGGCCACTGCGCTCGGCGACCATCGCCATCAACGGCACCACCGAGACCTTCCCACCCGAGGTCCCCGAAGCCCAGCGACAAATTCTGGCCAGCCTCAACATCCCCGAACCGGGGCACTAAGCCAAATGTCC
>CAZCHU010000280.1:0-2811 GCA_964498215.1 uncultured Mycobacterium sp.
GACCGTCCGGGTAATGCCGGGCAGGGAGCGACCATCGATGAGCGTGCTGTTCACGTTGTGGGGATACGACGTCACCGTCATTGAAACCCTCTCAGTGGCCGCCGCCGTCCTCGCCGTCAGCCTGAGCATTGTCGGGACTAGGTGGGCTTGGCCCTTCTACCTCGTGTCCAGCCTGCTCTACGGCTGGTTGTTCATTCAGGTCGACCTGTTCGCCTCTGCGGGGATGCAGCTGATCTTCGTCGTGGCGGCGATCTGGGGCTGGTTCTCGTGGGGCCACGAGGGGGTCGTGTCGCCGGGCCGGCTCACAGCCGTCCAGCGAACGGTCGGCGCAATCGGGTGCCTGGTGCTGTGGTCGCTGGTCGCGCCGCTGCTGAATGCCGTGGGCGGGGCGGCCAGCTTTGGCGACGCCTTCATGGTGGTCGGCTCACTGGCCGCTCAGATCTTGATGGTGAGCCAGAAGATCGAGACCTGGCCGGTGTGGGTCGCGGTGAACACCGTCGGCGCGGTGCTCTACGCCACCCAGGCCTTGTACTTCACGTCGCTGTTCTACGGGGTCCTGATCCTCATGGCGGTCACCGGTTGGCGGGCCTGGCAGTCACGAGTGGCGGGTCGCGACGTATCGCCGCCCGCACCTGTTTATGGCTGAAACAGCGCGTGCCGGCCTGATCTCGGTCGTGGGCGGGGAATCAACCGGCAAGTCCACCTTGGCCGCCACGCTTGGGCGGCGGCTTCCAGGGATTGTCGTATCCGAGGTCCTGCGCGCCTGGGTTGACCAGCACGAGGGACGGGTTCCCCAGCCAAGTGAGCAGGCGGAAGTGATGACCGCACATCACGAATCGGAGATCGCTGCGCTACGCCGGGCGGAGCGCACCGGATCGCACTGGGTCATATCCGACAGCGGTCCACTCATGACGGCGGTGTACAGCCTGCAGTACTACAACGACGCTTCCCTGCTACCCCTGGCTCTGGAATGGACGGCACGCAGTGACGCGGTGCTGTGGTGCCAGGACGACTTTCCTTGGCAACCGGACCCGCAGCGGGACGGCGCCCGAGCCCGCACCACCACCCAGCAGATCCTGTTGGCGATCTTCGCTGAGTACCCGGCGTTACCAGTCCAGGTGGTTCACGGCTCACTTGAGGAACGCGTCGCGACAGTGGACACAGCAGTGGTACGGACCATTGAAGAGCGACCTCGGTAACGTCGGGGTGCGCTGAAGCTGGCGTTGACTCCGCGCTAACGGAGCGGCCGCAACACGGTCGGCATGCCGTCGATCGGCACAGGCATGCCCGCATAGTCGTAGCGCGGCCGGTAGCCCGGGTGTGGCAGCTCCAAGCGGTAGCGACGTAGTAGCCGGTGCATCACGGTCTTGATCTCCAACCGACCGAACACCATGCCGATGCACTTGTGGGCACCGCCGCCAAATGGAGCGAATGCGTATCGATGCTTCTTGTGTTCGGACCGCGGCTCGGCGAACCGGTCCGGGTCGAATCTGTTGGGGTTGGTCCACAGCTCCGGCAAGCGGTGGTTCAGCCCGGGCCAGAGGTTGACGTTGGTGCCTGCCGGAATGAAGTAGCCCAACAGTTCGGTGTCGCGGACAGTCCGTCGAATGTTGAACGGCAGCGGTGTCACCAGGCGCAGTGACTCGTTGATCACCAGGTCGAGAGTTTCCAGCTTCTCCAGCGCCTCGAGGTCCAGCGGGCCGTCACCCAGCCGGGCTGATTCGTCACGGCATCGTTCCTGCCACTCCTGATTTGCTGCCAGGTGGTGGGACATCGTGGTCAATGTCGAGGTCGAGGTGTCGTGAGCGGCCATCATCAGGAAGATCATGTGGTTGACGATGTCCTCATCGGTGAAGCTGTTGCCGTCGTCGTCGGTGGTGTGGCACAGCACCGTCAACATGTCGGTGCCCTCGGCACTGCGACGCTCCTTGACCCGCTCCTCGAAATAGGCCTCCAACAGCTTGCGGGCCTGCTGGCCGCGCCACCATTTGAAGGGCGGCACTCCCTTGCGGATGATCGCCCCGCCGGCCCGAGTGGTCGTGGTGAACGCGCGGTTGACCGATGTGACCAGATCGTGGTCGCTTCCCGGATCGTGACCCATGAAGACCAGCGAGGCGATGTCCAGCGTCAACTCCTTGGCCGCCGGGTGGAACAGGAAGCGCGGATCGTCGGTCGCCCAGTCGTTAGCAATCACCTGCGAGGCGACCCGGTCGATGTGCTCGACGTAGCCGGACAGTCGGGTGCGGGTGAACGCCTCTTGCATGATTCGGCGGTGATGCATGTGCTCGTCGAAATCGAGCAGCATCAGGCCGCGGTTGAAGAACGAGCGGATCAGCGGATGCCAACCCTTCTGGGAGAAGTCCTTGTTCTTGTTGGAGAAGACGGCCTGGGTCGCGTCGGGTCCCAGAGCGATGACGGCGGGCACCGCCGGCGTGTAGGCGTAGTGGATCGGACCGTATTTCCGGTAAACCTGCAGCAGATAGTCGGGTCCGTCGCGGAAGGTTTCGATCATGTGGCCGATAATCGGCAGGCCGGAGTCGCCCATGACGGTCTTGAGACCGCTGCCAGCGGGCGGCTCGGCCAATGCGAACTGCGGCCACTCCCGATGCAGCAGATGGTTTTCGATCACACCCATCCCGGGGATCGTGTTCAACGTTGGAGTCAACCGACGGCGTGCCTGGTCCATCAAGTAATGCGGGGTGCTGATCGTGGCCATAGACGCTCCTCCGCAGCGCGGTATGTGACCTATAACACAGGTGGCAACATCATCACCGGCGGTCTTGACGCATGTCAAGTTCTATTTCTTGCGAA
>CAZCHU010000281.1:0-2806 GCA_964498215.1 uncultured Mycobacterium sp.
GTTTCGGAGCGCACACGTGCGTCACCGAAAAGTGTCGGCTGTGTCGAATGTCGGCATCGATCTCACGGCGTCTGTTCGAGGTGGGATACATCCGCCGCTGCTCGTTAGGCGGCCGCCGTCGACCATTGTAACGACAGTGTGAGTCAGTTCCGCGCCTAGCGGCAAATTAGACCTGCCGGGCGCGCCGGAAGGCGGCGGCTACTTGTGGGTAGCGGTGATGTCACTGTCGGCAGCCATCGCGGCACCGACTATGCCCGCGGTGTTCTGAAGTGCGGCCGCAACGACGGGTGTGCGGTTTTTGAGTAGCGGCACCCATTTGTGTGCCTTGCGACTGATGCCGCCGCCGGCAATGAACAGGTCGGGCCAGATCGCGTTCTCGATGGCCACCAGAACCTTGGTCACCTCCTCGGTCCAGCGTTGGTAGCTCCAATCCTTGCGATCTCTGACCGAACTCGCTGCCCGGTGTTCGGCCTCCTTGCCGTCGACCTCGAGATGGCCGAATTCCGTGTTGGGTAGCAGCGCCCCGTTGTGGATGACCGCTGAGCCGATCCCCGTTCCGAACGTCAACAGCACGATGACGCCGGAGTTTTCTCTGCCCGCGCCGAACCTCTCCTCGGCGAGTCCGGCGGCATCGGCATCGTTGAGCACCGTCACGCGCTGTCCGCCCAGCGCCCCGCCCACGACCTCTTGGACGTTGGCGCCGATCCAGCCCTTGTCGACATTGGCGGCTGTGCGCACGATCCCGTCTGTCACCACACCGGGGTATGTCACCCCGAGCGGGCCCTCCCACTCGAAGTGCGCGACGACCTCGGCGACAGTCTTGGCGACCGCTTCGGGCGTGGCTGGCTGCGGGGTGAGCAGCTTGAACCGGTCGCCGATCAACAGACCGGTGTCGAGGTCGACGATGCCGCCCTTGACGCCGCTACCACCAACGTCGATGCCGAAACCGCGGCGCTGTTCCACGCCCCACACCTTATCGGCTCGCTACCTTCGATGTGTGCCAGTCCTGCGTCCCGACCGGTCGTTGCGGCAGCGATGTGTTGCGATGGGTGGGTGACTGGAAGTGACACCGATCCCGCGCTGCTCCGGTCGGTAGCCGAGCAGTTGGCCTCCGAGGCGGCAGCGTTCGTCAGGCGACGCCGCACGGAGGTGTTTGGCTCCGGCGCCGCCGGCAGGACCGCGGGCGCTGCGCCCGCGGTGAATTTCAAGAGCACCCCGACCGACCCCGTGACCGTGGTCGACACGGAGACCGAACGGTTATTGCGGAACCGACTCGCCGAACTACGCCCGGGAGAACACATCCTCGGTGAGGAGGAAGGTGGGCCGGTTGGCGGCGTGGACGGTCAGCTGACCTGGGTGCTGGACCCCATCGATGGCACGGTGAACTTCCTTTACGGGATCGAGGCGTACGCGGTGTCGGTCGGAGTGCAGCGTGACGGCGCCTCGATTGCCGGAGCGGTGGCCGACGTAGCCGCTGGCGCCCTGTTCTCAGCGGCACGGGGTCTCGGCTCCCGGATGCGCCGGGACGGTGTGGTCAGTGAGCTCCGCTGCAGTGCGCTCACTCGCTTACCGAGCGCCTTGGTGGGCACCGGGTTCGCCTATCAATCCGATCGCCGCAGGCGGCAGGGCCAGATCGTCGCCCGGCTGTTGCCGGAGGTGCGTGACCTACGCCGGATCGGTTCCTGCGCGCTGGACCTGTGCATGGTCGCCGCCGGCAGGCTGGACGCCTACTACGAGGACGGCGTCCACGTCTGGGACTGGGCCGCAGGGGCCCTCATCGCCACCGAGGCGGGTGCGCTGGTGCGTACACCACAATCCGGGGGTGCGGGTCTGGTGGTGGCGGCTGCCCCAGGGATCAGCACCGCGTTCGACGACCTGCTAGCGCGCTCCGGTGTAGCGGCCGACTGAGGTGGGGCTCAAAGCGGTGGCATCGGGCTGCGCTCAGCAGGAACTCTTATGGATCTTGGACAGCAGCTCGGGATCCGCCGGCTGCGTGGCATCGGGTAGCAGGCTGGCGAGCACGGCATCGATGTCGTCGCTGCGGCTCAGCTCGGTGAACTCGGTGCCAAGAGCAAGGTCGACGGTGTCCTCGGCGCGCTGATCCTGGAAGAGCTCTGTGCACGGGGCCACGAGCCATACCGCTGCCGCCGCAGCTCGACCGGCCGGCCCGAACCGGATCTGGCCCTGGCATTCCATCCGCACCGACTCGTAGATCGGGTCGTTGGCGGCCTCGGGATCGGCGAATCCCAGGTCGCGGAGTGCGCCGGCAACTTCTCCGGCGTGGCCGCCCTGGCCGCTGGCGTTGAGCACGCGGATCTCGGTATCGGCGAGCTTGGCGGGGGTGACGTCAATCATTTCCTCACCGGACACTTGCTCGCCGAGCTCAGGCCTGGGCTCGGCGGAATCTGCAGGTGGGGGAGGTGGATTGCACACGGCGACCTCCCGCACGTCCGGCGGCCGTGACAGCGCGATCACCCAGATGAGAAGGGTCACCAGCGCCAAAGATGCGAGCATCACGATGCCGGGAAGGAAATTTCGCCGTCGGAACGGGCGTCCATGCTTGTCGAACGCCGTACCTTCGGTGATTTGAGCGACCACGGTCTGCACTCTAAGGCCATCGCGGAGACGGCGCTCCGACCGGCACCAACGCAAGTGTGATGTAAATCACACTTAATTGGGTGTCATTCCGGGCACGAATGGGTTGGCGGATGCGTTCGACGCTGGTACAAAGCACTGCTGCACCAGCTTCACGTGAGTTTCTTGGAGGGGACGACGATGGCTACCGATTACGACGCCCCACGGCGCA
>CAZCHU010000282.1:0-2800 GCA_964498215.1 uncultured Mycobacterium sp.
CCATCGTGCTACGGCTTGGGGTCCACCTCGACGCTGGGCGGCAATGTTGACGGCTCTGGTTGCGAGGAGCGACGGATGATCACGAAGGCCGCCGCTCCCCCAGCCAGCAGTGCGACACCGATTCCGGCCACCAGCAACGTGCGGTGCCGGCCCGGAGACCGACGAGCCTGCTCGAGTGCCTCCGGGAGGTTGGCCACCACCTCTTGGGCCGCCGCGATCTCCCCGGCGATGGCGTCCTGCGCCGAGGCGAGATCGGCTCTTAGCTGGCGGGCGACCTGGCTACGGCGATAGCGGTCGCCGAGCCACGCGGCAGACGAGCGCGCTGAGTCCAGTCCAACACCCAGGGCGCCCCTGGTGACGTCGACAGGGCCGACAGCCGAGTACTTGAGACCTCGGCCGAGCCGCTGGCTCGGCGTCAATTGGTCCAGGGTCTGGGAGCTCATATGCCACCTCTTTCGCACGGACGGACGTCGCGCCCCCAAGCCTGCCACCTCAGCGACCACAAGGTGCCCGGTTGGCGCGCAGACCCGGCGTGGCACACTGGTTTCCCGTGACGAGCCCCATTCAGACAGCGACCGCAACCCTGCATACCAACCGTGGCGATATCAAGATCGCCCTGTTTGGAAACCACGCCCCCAAGACGGTGTCCAACTTCGTTGGGCTGGCGCAGGGCACCAAGGATTACAGCACCGAGAACGCATCAGGGGGATCCTCGGGCCCCTTCTACGACGGTGCGGTGTTCCACCGCGTGATCGAGGGCTTCATGCTCCAGGGTGGTGACCCGACCGGTACCGGCCGCGGTGGCCCCGGATACCAGTTCGCTGACGAGTTTCATCCTGAACTGCAGTTCGACAAGCCGTACCTGCTGGCGATGGCCAATGCCGGGCCGGGCACCAACGGCTCGCAGTTCTTCATCACGGTCGGCAAGACGCCGCACCTGAACCGTAAGCACACGATCTTCGGCGAGGTCTTGGACCCCGAGTCACAGCGGGTCGTCGATGCCATTGCGACCACCCCGACCGATCGCAGCGACCGGCCGACCGAGGCAGTCGTGATCGAGTCGGTCACCATCTCCTAAAGCTCCCCAACCTCCCGGAGCCTCGTATTTAGCCAAACGGCGGCCGCGGTGCCTAGGCACCGCGGGCGAAACCGGCGTCCGTCAGCGCGTCGAGTACCCGCAACGGGTCTGTGCCCAAGTCCCAGCGGCTGAGCACCAGCAGGCTGCCGTCCGCGGCGTCGATCTCCAATAGGCGCACCTTGCGACCGATTCGGCGGAACTCGGTGATTCGGATCAGCTTGATGTCGGCGAGCCCGAGCTGACGGGTACGCCACCAACCGCGGTACACCAGGGCCCCGTCGACGATTGCCAGTTTTGGGCGTGCCCGCCACGACATGAGTGAGAACGCGAGCAGTCCGACCGCGGCAAGGCCGACGATGATCCGCCCCGGCGGGTCTGTGACCAGTGTCACAGCCCCTGCCGCCAAAATTAACCCGAGAATTCCGGCGGCGACGATGCCTGCCGCCGGCGGCTCCCACTGGTTTTGCTGGACCGCCATTCACACCTCCTACCGCGGCAAACGCGGCTATCCACAAGCACTATCCCCAATGGGGATGAATCACATTCATGTGATCTGATGACGAACAGGTTTCGCGCAGGATAACGGCGGGCAACGCGAATGAACTCATCGTGCCGATTGCCGGCTCAGCGCCACCGCATGGTGAGCAACAGCCCAGCGATCATGAAGGCAAACGCGATGGCGTAGTTCCAGACGTTGAGATCGGCCATCCACTGCAGCATGCTTGGAACGTCGGGTCCGCTGCCGGCCAGCTGAAACACGATCAACCAAGCCAGCCCGATCAGCATCAGGCTGACAAACAGCACGACGAACCAGGTGCCCGACTGTCCGGCTTTAACCTTGACAGGGGTCCGACTCACCGGGTTGATGGTGAAGTCGTTCTTCTTGCGGACCTTGGACTTGGGCATGCGTACCTTCGGACGATCGGCGTCGACAGTGCGACGATGGTCAAGATAAAGCCTAACGCAGCCCCGCCACCGACCTCACCAGGAGACGACGCCGATGGAAGACCGCAGCGGTCGCCCGCGGCCACGATCGGCATGGCGCTTCGGCGTCCCCGTCGTGTGCGTAGCCGCCGGTCTGCTACTCGGGGCCACCCACAGCGTCTCGGGCGGTGACGAGATCCGCCGAAGCGACGCGCCCCGCCTGGTTGATCTCGTCCGCGAGGCCCAGCAGTCCGTCGACCGGTTGACTGCCCGGCGCGATGGCGCGGCCAGCAAAATCGACAACCACCATGGCGGCTCCCCCAGCACCGAGGCGGCGCTGGCCGCGATCACCCGTCGCGCCGATGGCATGGCCGCGCAGGCGGGATTGACGCCCATGAAGGGTGAGGGTCTAGTGGTGACGCTGACTGATGCGCAGCGGGACGCCCAGGGTCGGTTTCCCCGCGATGCTTCTCCGGATGATCTGGTGGTGCACCAGCAGGACATCGAGGCGGTGCTCAATGCGCTGTGGAGCGGCGGAGCCGAAGGCGTCCAGATGCAGGACCAGCGCATCATCGGAACCTCGGCGCCACGATGCGTGGGCAACACGCTGCTCCTCAACGGTCGCACCTACAGCCCGCCGTACGTCATCTCTGCGATCGGTGATGCCTCGGCGATGCAGGAGGCACTGTCGATGGCTCCGATGGTGTCGCTCTACAAGCGGTACGCGGCGCGGTTCGGTCTGGGCTACACCGAAGAGCTGGGTGAGGTCGAGCTGGTCGGTCACGAGCAGTCCGTGCG
>CAZCHU010000283.1:0-2788 GCA_964498215.1 uncultured Mycobacterium sp.
GAAGCTAGAGGACCAGAGAGACCGAGGTGGAGCGACGCAGCTTGCCCGATGGCGTCTTCGGGATGCTGCCGGGCCCGAGGACAACCACGTTGCGGGGCCGCACGTCGACCTCGGCCACCACCTCGTGGGCGACCTGGTGCTCGATGCGGCGCACCTCGACAGGATCCTCCCAGGCGTTGGACTCGACGGCCACGGCGAACGTCTCGCGCGAGTGGCCGGCGTCCAGACGAACCGCGACCGCACAACCGGCCCGAACCCCTTCGACACGTCCCGCAGCGCGCTCAATGTCGGTCGGATAGATGTTTCGGCCAGCCATGATGATGACGTCCTTGACGCGGCCGCAGACGACGACGTGGCCGTTCTCCGTCAAGTAGCCGAGGTCTCCGGTGTCATACCAGCCGCGTTCATCCTGGGCCGGGATGAAGCCGCCCATGGTCAGGTAACCGGGCGTCAGACTTTCGCCGCGCAATTCGATGACGCCGACGCCCCGCGGGGGCATCAAGTTGCCGTGCTCGTCGATGACGCGGGCTTCCAGGTCGGTGAGCAACGGGCCGAGAGTCGCCAGCCGCTTGGTGTTGCCCTTGGCGGCCGGCACAGCACGGCGCAGCGCAGCCAACAAGTCTGCGTCGACCTCGTCGACCACCAGCCCCGCGCCACACGGCGAGAACGACACCGCCAGCGTGGTCTCGGCCATGCCGTAAGCGGGCAAAATGGCTTCCGGTCGCAGACCGAAGGGTTTGCCGGCATCGATCAGGTCGTCAACATCCGCGGGATCCACCGGTTCCGCACCCGACAGCGCGAACCGCAAGGTGGACAGATCGAACTCGCCCGGGTTGGCCTGCCGGCGCAGTCGCTTGGCGAACAATGCATAGGCAAAGTTCGGCGCGGCGGTCATGGTTCCCTTGTACTTGTCGATCAACCGGGCCCACAGCAGCGTGTCGCGCAGGAAATCCATCGGCGTGACCTTGACCAACTCAGCGCCGAAGTACATCGGGATGGTGAGGAAGCCGACCATACCCATGTCGTGGAAACAGGGCAGCCAGCTCACCATGACGTCCTTGTCGACGTCGTACTCGGCGCCGATGAACATCGCCTCGGCGTTGGAGTGGATGTTGCGATGAGTGATCTGAACGGCCTTGGGCGATCCGGTCGATCCGGACGTCAATTGCATGAGTGCGAGATCGTCCTCGCCGACGTCGATGGGGTCGATCGGCTCGGCCGCCAACAGATCGCCGACGGTCAGCACCTTGATGCCTTTTTCCTCCAGGACCGGGATCGCGGCCAGGAATGGCTCGGCGACAATGACGGCCTTGGCCTCGATCATGCCGATCACGGTCATGGTGTCATCGGCCCACAGGGGCAAGTCGGTGCGGGGGGTCGGCTGGTGCAGCATCGTCAGGCTCGCACCACGCATCCACAGGCCCTGCGCGGTGGGCGCGATCTCCACGGGGTATCCGGCCAGCACGCCGACGGCGTCGCCAAGTCCGATACCGGCGGCTGCGAGCCCGCCGGCGATTCGCCGTGACCGTTCGTGCACCTCACCCCAGGTGTGCCGCACCGGCTCGTGCGGCTCACCGGTGACCATGCCCTTATCGGTGGTGCGGGCATTGCGGTACATCTTCTCGGTGAATCTGCTCACCACGACCTCCTCGCCGACATGTGTCCCGGTCCGAACCCGCGCTTGCCATGCTCCACCTGTTGAGAAGCCTTTTCACGGAGGCGCGCGCACTTTTTGGAAGCGTTTGTGTCTCGAATCGGTGATCTCTGATGGACGTGGTCGAATCCAGCCCATCGCCCACCGCGCTCAGCGGTAGCGGAACTGGTTGCGTCTATTTCTCGACCGCGCGTCCTCACCGTCGACCATCTTAAGCAACTCTTAAACAACTGCCAAACAATGGCGATGATTGAGGCATTAGTCACACCAATTCGTAATGGAACCCGGATGACGTGCCGACGTGCGGGTTCATCCGGCCGCAAACGGCCTCGGCACCACCCGAGCGCCCTGCACCGGGCCGCTGGCAACCCGAACCGTGCGACACACGCCCGCCCCGGCGAGTTCGGCGCCTACATCGAGCGCGGCGCCGGCCGATGCGCACAAGAACACGCACGTCGGTCCCGAGCCGGACACCAAACCCGCCAGCGCACCCGCCTCGGTCCCGGCGCGCAACGTGCGGCGCAGCGACGCGTCCAGGCTCAGCGCCGCCGGTTGTAGGTCGTTGCCGAGCAGTGGGGCCAACTGTTCCGGGTCCCCCGACGCCAAGGCTGCCAGTACCGGTTCGGGGGATTCCGGGCGCGGAGGTAACTCGCGATCATCGGTGGCTCGCAAGCGGTCGATCTCGTCGAACACCGTCTTGGTAGACAGTCCGCCTGCGGAGAAGGCCAGCACCCAGTGGAAGGTATTGCGGGTAAGCACCGTGGCCAACTCCTCACCGCGGCCGCTCCCCAGGGCCGTACCGCCGTGGAGAGCGAACGGCACGTCACTGCCGAGTTCAGCGCCCAGCGCGTGCAGATCGCGCCGCGGCACCCCCACCTCCCACAAGGAGTTCATCGCGACCAGCACCGCCGCCGCATCGGCACTGCCCCCGGCCATCCCACCCGACACCGGGATCGACTTCCCGATCGAGATCGCCACGTCCGGGGCCCGGCCCACGTGCTCGGCCATCAGCTCGGCCGCTTGCCAGGCAAGGTTGCGATCGTCGACCGGCAAAGATTCCGCACCCTCGCCCGAGATTGTCAACGTCAACGCGTCGGCAGTGGTGACCGTAACCTCGTCGAGTAACGACACCGC
>CAZCHU010000284.1:0-2785 GCA_964498215.1 uncultured Mycobacterium sp.
TACGGCAACGGACGCGTCTCGTAAAACCCGTTGAGGTAGGTGCCGGGCAGGCCGTAGGGTTCACCTTCGTCCAGATTTCCGCGCAACCCGATGTGACCATTGGACAGCGTGAACAGCGACTCGGTCTGCGGCAGGAGATCGAGCCTGAGCTCCGTCTCGCGGAGCACCCACGGTTCGACGGGGAACGCTTCGTCGGCGATCATCATGACGCCAGCAACTCCCCGAGGTCGGTGACGACAACGTCGGCACCGTGTTCCCGCAATGCTTCCGACTGCCCGGTGCGATCCACACCGACCACCAGGCCGAACCCTCCGGCTCGGCCGGCAGCCACCCCGGACAGGGCGTCCTCGAACACCGCCGCGTTGGCCGGGTCCACATCGAGCAGCATCGCGGCGCGCAGGAAGGAGTCGGGCGCGGGTTTTCCCGCAATGTGCTCGGTGCGCAATGTGACTCCGTCCACGCGCGCCTCGATGTAGGTGTCCAGGCCGGTCACTTCGAGCACCTGTCGGGTGTTGGCGCTCGACGACACGACCGCGCGCCGCAGGCCCGCCTCGACGGCGGCCCGCAGATAGCGTCGGGACCCCTCGAACACCGTCACGCCGTCGGTGCGGAGGTGCTCCAGGAAGAGGTGGTTCTTCCGGCTGCCCATCTCGCTGATCGCATCGTCATCGATGGTGATCTCGCGGCTGGCCAAGAACGAGCGCATCCCGTCGTCCCGCGGCTTGCCGTCGACGAAGGTCTCATAGTCGGCGCCGGCGTCGAACGGCGCGAACGGCTCCCCTGTCGACGCTGCACGGGCACGCAGATACTCGTCGAACATCGTTTTCCAGGCCCGCCGGTGCACGCTGGCGGTGTCGGTGAGCACACCGTCAAGGTCGAAGAGACACGCATGTATCTGGTCGGGCAGGCCGAGCATCAACCACTCATACCGCGTCCGGCGCGGGACCGAAGCGGAACACGCGGGTGGGTGGTCCGGCTATGCCGAATCGCTGCCGAATTACCTGTCTATCCGAGACCGAACATCGCCCGCAGATCGACCGTGCGCCACCAGATCAGCGCCAGAAATACCACGACGAGGGCGGCCGTCGAACCCGCTTGTACCAGGTTGCGTTGGTTCCTGGGCGCGTACGCATAGACCGCGGCGATTGCGGCGCCGGTGATGAGTCCTCCGACGTGGCCCTGCCAGCTGATGTTCTGCGAGGTGAACAGCGGGTAGACGAACGTGAAGACGAGGTTGAGACCGATGATGGCGGCGACCCCGCGGACGTCCATGTTCAGTTTGCGGCCCACCACGAATGTGGCACCGAACAGCCCGAACACCGCGCCCGAGGCCCCGGCGGTCAGCGAGTTCAGCGTCAGCAAATACACCAGCACCGACCCGCCCAGCGCGCTGACCAGATACAGCGCACAGAAGCGCAGCCGTCCCAGCGCCATCTCCAGCGGCGGACCCACGAAATACAGCGCCAGCATGTTGAACGCGATATGGGCAGTTCCGAAATGCAGGAACGCCGAGGTCACCAGTCGGTACAGTTCGCCGTCGGCGACCGCCGGCGGCCACAGCCCCAGGGCGCGTTCCATCCCGGTCGAGGTCATCTGCAGGACGAACATCAGCAGGTTGATCCCGATCAGCACATAGGTGACGACCGGAACCGCAGAGCGCTGCGGCCGAGCACCGAACTGGGTGGTCACTGGGCGCACGGTGGCCGCGGCCGCGCGGAAGCAATCCGAACACTGGTGACCAACCGCGGCGCTGTGCATGCAGTCTGGGCAGATGAATCGGTTGCATCGGGTGCAACGGACGTAGGTCGGACGGTTCGGGTGCCGGTGGCAGGTGGGCGTCTGCGGCGGGGTTCCCGGCGCGCTCGGGTAACTCACTTCTGCCTCCCGTTCGCGGCGCTCACGGTGACGGGGCCCACCTCGATGCCGGGGGGCAGCAGGTCCAACTTCACGGGCACCACGCTATCGCGCCGGCCAATGCGTCGGCGCAGTGCTACCGGCGACGGCACTGACTGAGCGGGGCGACGGCCGAGTCGTCGAGCGTGCGGCCAGAGCGAATGTGCGGCCGAAATCTCGCCCGGACCGCACACTAGCCGGAGACGCTTCCGTGACATCACCCGATCACGATCGCCGCCGGAACTACGAGACGAAAATCACGCCGCGGACAGGTAACGTTCGCCGATTTCGCTGTGGGCGATCAGCGGCCGACCTGAATGCATCT
This sequence comes from uncultured Mycobacterium sp., assembly GCA_964498215.1. GTDB lineage: Bacteria > Actinomycetota > Actinomycetes > Mycobacteriales > Mycobacteriaceae > Mycobacterium. The sequence goes on from CAZCHU010000284.1 coordinate 2,219, forward strand.
CAACCTCGGTACCTTGGATGTTGGGTCGGGGAAAGCCAGGACGACATTCACAATCCAAAGGACCCATCAATCATGAAATCCAGTGTCAATACCGTGCCCAGGAACCGACGCAGTGTGGCCGGTGTCAGTACGGCCTGCCTGCTCGGGGGTTTCGCCTCCGCAACGGTGGCCGCCCCGGCGGCTATCGCCACACCTGCCGAGGTGTGTAGCGCCAGCGGGCTGTCGGGCACCGTCAGTTCAGTCACCGGGGCGGCGCGCCAGTACCTCGACTCCCATCCGGGCGCCAACCAGGCCGTCACCGCGGCGATGAACCAGCCTCGACCAGAAGCCGAAGCCAACCTTCGGGGCTATTTCACCGCTAACAGTCAGGAGTACTACGAATTGCGCAGCATCCTTGCTCCGATCGGTGACGCACAACGGACCTGCAACGTCACGGTGCTGCCGGGCGAGTTGGCGTCTGCCTACACCATGTTCATGGCCGGCTGACCCCGATGCCGCGGCGGCGAGTTCTGTCTCGCCGCCGCGGACCGCCCTTCACGTTGGGTGAAGTGGTGAGCAGATGAAATC
>CAZCHU010000285.1:0-2776 GCA_964498215.1 uncultured Mycobacterium sp.
GCGAGAGTCTGAATGTTGTTGTAGACCTTCTGCTCGGTAGCGGGATCGACCCCCCACAGAATGAACTTCTGGTAGCCCGAGGCGAAAGTGCCGTCGGGGCAGGGGATCCAGTTGGGAATGACATGGTCGACATACCAGAAGTCATCGAGTCGGGCGGTACCCGTCCATCCGCGGTCGCTCGTCACCTCTCCGCTGCAATCGAGCGGAGAGGTGCACGTCGTCGATATGGTCCAGGTCTCGACCACCGTCTCCTGCTTGATCTTGACGTCATTGGTCCTGGCCCATTGGCCGTCTGACAGCACCCGCCAGGTTCCGTTGAGCTCGGTCCCGAAGTTCGACGCCTGAGCCGGCGCCGCACCGACACTGGCCGTCACGGCGATCGCCGTTGCCGCCAGGGCGCCGGTCAGCTGTAGTGCACGCATGGTGTCAGCCTAATGGCGCAAAGAATCAATGCTCTCGGAAAGAAACAATTTCGTTCCTGCGCATGTGAAAATGGCCCGGTGCGATTCATTTTCGCAGCGATGGCTGCCCTGGCGGCCCCCGCGTTACTCCTGAGCGCGCCGACGGCGCCCGCACAGCCGCCACCTCCGCCGGCCGGCGTTGAATGCAACTATCCCAACTGCACGCCGGGCATCCAGCCCAACATCGTCTTGGGGTCCTACTGCACCAACAACACCTACTACGTGTTCGGCGTGACCTCGTGGGGGCGGTTGGTGTTCTGCGGGTCTGCGCGCAGATACGAGCCGCGCTGGTTCCGCTCACCTGTGATGCACGGGGTCAAGAACGAGGGCGGCGACTGCACGGCACTGGACGGTCAGGTGGCTCAATCGCCGGATGGACTCTTCCTCACCTGTATCTCGAGGAACAATCACACTTATTGGACGCGCGGCGATATTTCCGTCGGTGGGGTGCCGCCGGTCGCGGAGGAAGCGTTGGTTGGGGACTGACCCCCTGCTTCGTCGCTTCCGTCGAAACTGAGGTTGTGCGCGAGGAAACGCGAGAATTTCGCGTCTAAGCTCAGTTTCGACGCGTGGAAAACGGTGCTTTCACCAGTTTCGGATTGAACAGAGCGCCCCTCGGGTGCCCGCATCGGTCGAGACCACCACGTCGTCCACCCGGAGTTCGCAGACGAAGCCGGGGTCCGGCAGTGCCGGAGTCTGGGCGGTGGGAAGACCTGCGACGACCATCGCCCACTCGTCGGGGTTTTCGAGCATGGCTTCCAAGACCCACGGCTTGCCGGGCCCCAGGTCAGCCTCCACGTTAGGGCTGTAGAGGTAGGGGTTGTGGCTGTACTCCGCCCAGTTGGGCGGCTCGGTGTCGCGGTAGTAGATCTCGGCGCCGAAGATGTCCTGGCTCGCGCCCACCGTGTAGCGGACGTGGTGCAGTGTGGGCTGGGCGTCGGCCGGGGCGCTGCTGAGGACAGCGCTGGCCGTCAGCATGCCGACCGTGGTCGCGACGGCGAAAGGCAACGGCCTGCAGGAAAGCATTTTGAGATTCTAGAGTGGCGCTTCCCTTGATGTGCGCGGATTCGATATGCGGTCGGTCAGGGCTAGTTCGGGGTGAAGGTGATGTTCAACTCGGTCAGCCCGTACAGGATGAACGTGGGTTCGTAGGTGTAGGAGCGGGCCGCGGCCGGGCCGTGCAACTCCTCGTCGATGCCGATATCGGTCGTCCGGTCCAGAAAGCGTTCGATCGACACTCGAGCTTCGACGCGGGCGAGCGGTCCTCCCGGGCAGGAGTGCACGCCGCGTCCGAACGCAATGTGTTCGCGCACGTTCCTGCGATTCAGGTCGAACTCGTGGGGTCGCTCGAACCTAGCCGTATCTCGATTGACCGCGCTGGGACACACCATCACTATGGTGCCCGCCGGCACCTCGATACTGCCGACTGCGGTGTCCCGCCGGGCCAGCCGGAATTGACTCTTCACCGGGGCGTCCATGCGTAAGACTTCCTCCACAAAAAGCGGTATGCGGCTGCGGTCGCGCCGCAGGGTGTCTTGAATCTCGCGCTGATCACCGAGGACGCGCAGCGATGCCGAGAGCAGCTTGGTGGTGGTCTCCTGGCCCGCGGCGAACAGCAGCGTCGCCGTGCGCGCTACCTCGATGACCGGTGGTGTGGATCCGTCCGGGTATTTCGCGGTGGCGAGTGCGGTCAGCACGTCGTCGCGTGGTGACTTCCTGCGGTCTCGCAGATACCCGATGAACGTCTCGTCGAGCCATTCCAGCGGGTTGCTCGCCAGCGATTCACGTTCGAGGGAGCCGATGGTGGCTCCCGGCGGCGGTGCGCCGAGCACGGTGCGGAACTGTGCATGATCCTCCTCGGGAACACCGAGCAGATCGGCGATCACCAGCAGCGAGAAAGGTTTGGCGTAGGCGCTGAGAAACTCACACTTGCCGACCTGTCCGCTATCGAGGACGGCGTCGAGGCACTCGTCGGCGAGCCGCCACATGAAGTCCTCATTTTCCTTGAGTCGCCTCGGCGTCAGCAACCTGCTGAGCAGCGAACGTGCCTTCGTGTGATCTGGTGCATCCATCGTGACCATGTGCTCGAACATCGGCATCTGTGCGCGGTGCGTGGCGATCTGCTCGGAGATGTCGTCACCCTCGGGAGTGAACGGCAGCGGCGGAAACGGGCCGGACACGGCAATGCAGGACGAAAACGTGTCGGCATCCTTCAGGACGGCTGCGGCTTCCTCATACCCGGTGACGATCAATACCCCGTAGTTCGGTTCGCGCACTACCGGGCCCTTGCTGCGGAGGTGGTCGAAATAGGGGTG
>CAZCHU010000286.1:0-2760 GCA_964498215.1 uncultured Mycobacterium sp.
ATTAGGAGTGGATGATGCGATTAGCGTATGTGCTTGTCGCGCCGAGCTTGGTGATTTCCGGACTCGCGGTGGTGCCGATTACCGTCGCGCCCACGGCTGCAGCCGATTGCACCAGTTCCGGTGGGACGACCTTGTGTTCGCAGGGTGACTCAAGGGGGACGGACTCCGGTAGCGGTCCCAGCGGCGGAGCAGACCCCTACGTGCCGTATCCCTGTGGGTACGACTGGTATTGCAACGATGACTACGGCTGGGGCGTCGTTCTCGACCTCGATCCCGGGTGGCCGGGCATCGGAGGACCGGGCGGTCCGGGTATCGGAGGGCCAGGCATCGGCGGGCCGGGAAGGCCGGAGGTGAGCCCCCGGGGCGGGGGCGGCAGCCGTGGGGGCGGCGGCGGTCGTCGCGGGGGCCGGCGATGATGGCGGGATCGGTGGATAAGGGAGTAAGGACCATGCAGTCTCAGGTGTCTCACAAGACGGTCAAGCGGATGCTGGTGGCCGCCCTGGGATCGGGCGCGATGCTGTTCAGCACGGCTGCGACCGCTCAGGCTGCCCCGCCGAACTGCACATCGGCCGATTTAGCGGGGGTGCTGTCCGGGGTCACTGCCGCGACGTCGGTTTACCTGTTCACCCATCCCCCCGTCAACGAGTTCCTCACCTCGCTCAAGGACCTTTCCACCGAGGACAAGAGGGCGGCGATGCAGGCTTACGCGGAGGCCAATCCGCAAGTAAAGGCCGAGCTGCAAGCGATCCGTCAGCCCACCGCAGACTTCCGAATTCGCTGCGGCCGAGGTTAGTTTCAGTGTCCGGGTTGCCGCCCAAAAACCAACCAGGTGGACAGAGGAGTAACGAATGATGTCTCACAAGATCATTGCGCGACGGATGTTGCTGGCGACCGTGGGTACGGGGGCGGTTCTGCTGGCGACCAGTCTGCCGGTGCACGCGCAGCCGGATCCACCGAACTGTACGGCGGCAGACCTCGCCGGCGTCATGTCCGGGGTCACTGCGGCCACGTCGGCATACTTGTTCACCCATCCAGCGGTCAACGAGTTCATGACTACCCTGGGAGACCTACCCGCCGACCAGAAGAAGGCGGCCCTGACAGCGTTCCTTGAGGCCAACCCGGAGGCGAAGGCGGATTTGACTGGCATCCGCCAACCCGCTGTGGACTTCCGTAATCGCTGCGGCGGTAGCCCGGGCCTACTCGATCACGAATAGACTGATCTCCTCGGGCCGATTTCGGTCCGGGCGTGGATGCTGATCGGGCGGGCAATCGACGTGCAGTCGGCCGACGACGAGTCAGCTCAGGTGGCGAGGAGCGAAAAATGCTGTCTCAGAATACGTTTGCGCGACGCGCCGTGGTGGCCGCCGCGGCAGCCGGTGCCGTGTTCGTGATGACCAGCGCGCCAGCCCATGCCGACCCGCCGAATTGCACAGCGGCCGACCTCGCCGGGGTTATGACCGGCGTCGCCGCGGCGACATCGGCTTATCTGTTCACCCACCCACAGGTCAACGAATTCTTCACCAGTCTGCGGGATCTCCCGGACCAGCAGAAGAAGGCTGAGTTGATCGCCTACACGGACGCCAATCCTCAGGTGCGTGCAGAATTGCTGAGCATTCGGCAACCATCGCAGGACTTCCGGAACCGTTGCGGGTGAGTCCTGGCGGCCTCAGCGCCGGTCGGCTGCCACCGCGGTCGATAGCGCCGCGGGAATCCCCGGTACCCGGCCGACCGAGTCGAGCAGAGCGTGGACGCAAAGATCGGCGATGAAATCTGCGTCCAGCGACGAGTCCAGCAGTCGTTGGCGGCACATCTCAAAGGTGAAGGCCAGCCAGCCGTAGATGGTGGCTCGAAGGTCGCGTTCCACCTGTGAATCCATCTGGCCGGCAACCTCGGTGATGCGGTCCAGGATGCGGTTGGCCTGTCGGTCGTTGTCGATGTCTTCGATACCTCGCAACACCGGGTCTGATTGACCCATCCCCAAATAGGCCGCCCATGCGCCGTGCGCATGCTCCTCGTCGTAGCGCAGGTAGGCGAGCACCCCGTCGCGGACTTGGGTGAACAATGATTGACCGGGTTGGGGAGGGGTGTTGGTGGCTTGAAACAGTCGCTCGCTCTCGGCGTGTACGACTGCCGCGAAGAAGGCCCGTTTGTCGGGGAAGTAGTGGTACATCAGTGCCCGCGAGACGCCGGCACGTTCGGCGATTTCGTCGATTCGGACCTCGTCGTAGGGGCGTTGGCCGAACACCTCGGCGCCGAGGGTGAGGAGTTCACTGCGCCGATCGCTGGGGGACAGACGGCGTCGGGAGGGTGGCATGGCAGCCACCTTACTTGACACATGTACAACAGCGGTGGAGGCTGGGACTATGACCGCCGTGGCTGACCAGAGGGCCTACCCGGCGCTGCCCCACCCCCGCGGGCGAATCCCGGTTCTGGGGGACCTGCTGGCGTTCCGGGCGCAGAGTCCCTCGCAGTCGATGGCCGACCTCGCCGCGCTCGGGCCGGTCTTCGAGTTTCGCTTCCTCGGGGCACGGTACGTCGTCGCTGCCGGCGCTGAGGCAGTGGCCGAGGTCAACGACGAGAGCCGATTCTGCAAGTACGTCGGTCCCGATATCGAGGCACTGCGCATTCTCGGCGGCGACGGCTTGTTTACCGCCTACAGCGACGAACCCAATTGGCAGAAGGCTCACGACGTGTTGATGCCGGCATTCAGCCAGCAGGCGATGCGCCGATACCACTCGATCATGTTCGACGTCGCTGACG
>CAZCHU010000287.1:0-2742 GCA_964498215.1 uncultured Mycobacterium sp.
ATGCCGATCCTCAACGTCGACGAGGCACGCTCGGTGATCGTGCTGAAGCGGTCGATGTCCTCGGGCTACGCGGGCATCGACAACCCGCTGTTCTTCGGCGAGGGCACCTCGATGCTGTTCGGTGACGCCAAGAAATCGGTCAGCCAGGTCATCGAGGAACTCAAGGCGCTGTAACCCGGTCTCGAAACGGCAGCGATCCGGCATCGACCTCTCTGTGCGGGTTCCGGGCACGCCCGGGGCATCGCACGATGTCGGGGTGAGCATGGTCGTCGAAACTGGTCTGGCACGTTGTCCGCGGTGCGTATCGGTAGCGGACTACGTCTTCATCGAGTCGGGGTCCGGGCGGGAGCCTGCCAGCCTCCGCTACGAGGTCCGCTGCCGAAAATGCGGTGAACACTACGGCGAGGACAGTCCACCGTTGGCGCTCGCTTCGGTCGCGGTCGCTGAACCGCCCATAGTGTGGCCGCCCGACCGGGAACCGGTCCACGAGCGGGATTGGCGCGGCGAGCTTCGCGGACGACTCGCGGTGGCCGCGCAGCGCGGCAGATGCGAAGTCGATGCGCTGGTCAGGCGCACCCGTGGTTTATTGCTCGACCGTCGTTTGGGGCAGCGGAGCGGTCAGACCGGCGGGTAGGCGGGTGGTGGGTACACGCCGCGCAGAATCCACGCCCACCAGTTGATGCCGTACTCCAGTTCGTCGCTCATGTCGTAATCCGGATTCGGGTCCACCGCGATACCTCCCGGCCAGCTGTCGTCTGCATGCAGGCTCTCGGGTGGAGTGTAGACCGCCGGGACCCGCCGTGAGATCGCAACCGCCCGCCTAGAATGAACCAACCAGTTAGTTGATCCTGGACGGCTTCGAGCGCGGTCCAGGCCCTGCCTTTAGTGAGTCGCCATGTCTGAAGCCGCTACGAACAACGGGATGTCCCGGCGCGAAGAGTTGTTGGCGGTCGCCACCAAGCTGTTCGCGGCGCGCGGCTACCACGGCACCCGGATGGACGACGTGGCAGATGCAGTCGGCCTGAACAAGGCGACGGTGTACCACTATTACGCCAGCAAGTCGCTGATCCTCTACGACATCTACAAGGGTGCTGCCGACTTCACGATCCACGCGTTGCACGACGATCCGTCGGCGTCGGCCCGGGAGACCATCTACCACTTCACCCGGCGCCTACTCGTCGGCATCGCGAGCAATGTCGAGCGCGCCGCCGTGTACTTCCAGGAGGGCCCCTACATCACGGAGTGGTTCACCGAGGAGCAGGTTGCCTACATCCGGGAGAAAGAGGCCCAGGTCTACGAGCACGTCCGTGACGTCATCGACCGGGGTATCGCCAGCGGGGAGTTCTACGACTGCGACTCGCACGTGCTCGCCCTGGGCTACATCGGCATGACGCTCGGCTCGTATCGCTGGCTGCGCCCGCACGGCCGGCGAACCGCGCAGGAGATCGCCGTCGAGTTCAGCACGGCGCTGCTGCGCGGCTTGATTCGCGACGAGTCAGTGCGGGAGGCCTCGCCCCTGGGTGCCGACCTCGGGGCAACCTGAGCCGTTATCGGAGGTTCGGGGTCGCTATGCTCGGCCCATGCCACTGGTGAGCAAGACGGTCGAAGTGGCGGCCGCCGCCGAGTCGATCATGGCGATCGTCGCCGATTTCGAGAGCTATCCGCAGTGGAACGAGGAGATCAAGGGCTGCTGGGTGCTGGCCCACTACGACGACGGCCGGCCCAGCCAGCTGCGCCTTGATGTGGTTGTGCAAGGGATGCCGGGCACCTTCATCTCCGCCGTCTACTACCCCGATGAGAACCAGATCCATACAGTCCTGCAACAGGGCGAGCATTTCGACAAACAGGAACAGAGGTTCTCGGTGGTGGCTATGGGGCCAACGTCGCTGTTGACCGTGGACCTCGACGTCGAGACCAAGCTGCCGATCCCGGCGCCCATGGTCAAGAAAGCCATCGGTGACACGCTGGACTACCTGGCCGGCAACCTCAAGACCCGCGCGGAGGACCTCGCGGCGACCTGATCGGCGGACGTGGTGGTCGCGATCAGGCCCAGCTAGCCCCTGAGGCCGTCGACTTTGACGGAGCCGGAGACGCTGACCGTTCGGTCGGGTAATACTGGGGCGGCTACGGGGGGCTACGGCGGAGAAATTGCGGTTGTGCGTGGAAGCCGAGGCGCCCATTCATGCCGGGCTACAGGAAGATGATTGAGGTTCCATTCGTGACGACAAGGTGGGCGGTGCCCGTCGTTTTGTTGCCGATTGCGGCTGGTTTTTCGGCAGTAACGATGTCGGCACCGGAGGCCGAAGCCGACTATTGCGAGTATCCCGCTGTCGGCTATTCCGCGAATTTGGCCCTCGGAACTGGTGCCTATTGTGACTATCCGACCGAGATCAACGGGAGTCACTTGCACTGCGAGGGTGGCGGTTTCGGTTTCGGTGGTGGGAACTTCCAGAATTTCAGCATCGACGCCTTCGGCATCGGTGGATCAAGTTGCACCTGGCGGTGCCCTGACAACACTCCCGCACCGGCACCGAACCCTCCCGGCGCGTGGGAGACCTATATGGTTCCTCAGCCGAACGCCTGCGCGGACCATATGGAGCCGGCTGGGCCTACCTCGGAGCCGGTGCGGGCTGACGAGGGTCTCCCCCCTGCCGAAAACCCTGAATTCCCGGGGCCACGTCACTTCGATTCGGAAACGTCGCATGTTGCTCCGGGCGAACCGGGGCCATTGGAGCCGGAGAA
>CAZCHU010000288.1:0-2729 GCA_964498215.1 uncultured Mycobacterium sp.
CTGCCACGCGCGGCGGTCGTCGTGGAAGATCGCTACTCGCAGCTGTTCAAACTCGACCGTGTACGACCCGCCATCGTCGCCGACGGGCTGGCCGAACTGCAGATCCGCTGGGCCAACGTGGCGATCGTGTTTTGCGAGACCCGACCCCTCGCTGAGGAATGGACGTACCGGTTCCTCGCCGCTGCACACGCGTGGGCAACCACCGAACATGCTGCACTGCACCGCATCTCGGCAGCATCCATCCCGATCACTGAACTCGACCAGGCAACCACAGCGCCAGCGCCGACTACCGCTGAAGTCCGCTCTTGGGCCCGCGCCACCGGCCTGGCGGTGCCCGACCGCGGCCGCCTCCGCCCCGACATCTGGCAGGCCTGGCACGACGCCAACGACCCCAACTGATTCCGGGGCCCTACATAACGATTCCGCGCTCCTCGGGTTCAGCCGTTCAATTCGGACACCATCGTGTGACTGAGCCTGGGACTCTTGGACGTACCAGCGGATTTGCCCCGCCTACATCGCACCCCAGAGGAATCCGCAGAACAGCACACCGAAGCCACCGATTTCACCAATGATCAAAGCCGTCATCGCCAGATGGAGACCCGGACCCGGTGGATCGAACTGATTGGTGGTATCACGCTTGGCGCCATGAACGATGTAGCTGACTATCGCACCGACGAAAAAAGCGACGAGCGTCATCGCGGCCACGAGATTGACCCATTCCGGCCATGTGCTGAGTTCGACGAACACCGCCACCAGCAAGGTGGCGAAGGAGTACAGCAGCGCTGACCGGTGCGCGATGTCCACGTAGGGATGAGCAACGTGGTCCGGCGAGGTGGACATCTGGCGGTACTTCCAAACCCCTAGTGCCAACGCCAGCAGAAAGATCAGCCCAGCTGCGCCCAGCGTGACAGAGGTCGCCGTTCCGATAACAGGATCAGGCGGGGGATTGGATTGAGCGACCGCCGTCGGGGCGCAGGCGACGGCTGACACTGCGAAGACGCCGCCTAGTACGGCTACCCGGAAGCGGAAGCGGCCGGTGTTCATCTTCCAAGAATAGGTGCCCTGCCCGGGTCAAAGAGCGGGTTGAATCACACCGGTCGCGGGCCGAAGGGCGCCTGCCTTGATCACGGCGAGGTGAACCGTCCTTGGCCATTTCGGGCATTTTCCAGAAGTAGCCTCGGTAACCTTGCGACGAGCGAAACCTCGACGAATGACAATTGGCGACCTGAAGATGATGAAGATCAACTGTGTTGGTGTCTTCACGATTTGCACTGTCGTTGCAACGGCCCTCGGCGCGGGTGCGGGATTTACTGCGCAGGCAGACGACTTGGCAACCGGATTGCACAGCGGTGTCAACCAGCTTCGCCAGACATGCGGGGCAATTGGCGAAGACGCGCGTCTGACCGCGGCGGCGCAACGTCACGCCAACGACATGCTCAAGAACACAAACTACAGCCACACCGGTACGGACGGCTCCTCACCGCGAGTCCGAATCGTCGAGGCCGGGTATGGCGGAGCCGGGCCCACCGGTGAAATCGTCTACTGGGGCTCTGGGGCCGCGTCGACCGCGAGCTCCGCGCTCGCCTTTTGGATGGAAAGCTCGCCACATCGAGCGATCATCTTGAACTGTGCATTCACCGCAGGCGGCTTCGCGACTGCCTGGGACGGCAACATGATGACCGCCGTCGTTGACTTTGCCGCGCCATAATCCACAAGCCAACGCCCCGGCGGGTCCGGAATCGACGCCAATTCGGCTGCCGAGAACGCGCCATCACGACTCCGCAACGAAACGCGCACCGATGAGCCACCAAATCGTCTCCTTTGCAACGGAACTCGGGTGGCGCGGAGTGACGACCGACTCCAGACGTCACCATTTGGAAACGGCCCAGTGCGGAGTGTTCCGTCATAGCGGCATGTGCCGATAAATTGGCAATGTCTGTCGAGGGTTACTTGACATAGGTAGCAGACCGTTCTGTTGCACTACTCGCAGCAAAAACTGAGCGCGAATGAAGGAGTTGATGGGCGATGGCGATCATGGATCGGATCAGCATCAAAGTGGTTGCTGTCACGGCTGGGTTGTCCGGCGTCGCCTTTGCGTTGAGCCCCGGTGTGGCGCTGGCCGGCGGGGCCGAATGCCTCGAAGCCGCCGCGGGAGATGCCGCCGCAGCGGCCGCGTGCGCGCCGATCACGGACATGGCCGGTGTCCCGATGGCCCTGCCCGGACCGGTACCGGTCGTTGCACCGGCGATGCCCCTTGCGCCACCCGTTCCGGTGGTACCCCTCGTGCCACCGGTTCCGCCGGTTCCACCGGTCCCGGCAGTTGTGCCGCCGGTACCACCGGTCCCGGCAGTTGTGCCGCCGGTACCCGTGGCGGGGGCTGTCCCGGTGGCCCCCCCGGTGCTGGGTGGCGCTCCGGTGGGTGGGCTGCCGCTAGCCGTCATGGGCGGTCTCGCCGGCAAGGGGGATGTGACGGGTCCGGCACCGAGTGGAGCGCCGACGCCCGGTCAGCCGATCCTCCCTGGTCCCGGAACTCCCGCCGGACAGTGACGAAGCGACGTATCCGGTCGACCCGTCCTAGACAGGACGGGTCGACCGGATAGCCCTGGGCTGCGGTTACCCGCCGCTAGCGCCGTACGAATGCTCACGCGGAAGAACAGACCGGCGATAGGGCAGTTGCTCGTTTCCGGCCAACCCGGGTTCGGCTCTGCCAGCGTCGCCAGTGTCGCGTC
>CAZCHU010000289.1:0-2728 GCA_964498215.1 uncultured Mycobacterium sp.
TGCTGATCAAGGAGCGCGAAGGCGGTGACAGCACGGTCACCGTCCTGACCGCCGGCCCCGCACGCGCCACCGAGGCGATTCGTAAGGCGTTGTCGATGGGGGCGGACAAGGCTGTCCATCTGCTCGACGATGGCATGCACGGATCTGACGTCGTCCAGACCGGTTGGGCGTTGGCCCGCGCGCTGGGCACGGTCGAGGGCACCGAACTGGTCATCGCCGGCAACGAGGCCACCGATGGTGTGGGCGGCGCGGTGCCGGCGATCGTGGCCGAGTATTTGGGCCTGCCCCAGCTGACTCACCTGCGCAAGGTGACCGTCGAGGGCGGCACCGTCTCCGGTGAGCGCGAGACTGACGACGGTGTATTCATGGTCGAGGCGCCGCTGCCCGCGGTGATCAGCGTCAACGAGAAGATCAACGAGCCCCGCTTCCCCTCCTTCAAAGGCATCATGGCCGCCAAGAAGAAGGAGGTGACGACGCTGACTTTGGCCGAGATCGGTGTCGAGGCCGACGAGGTCGGCAAGGACAACGCTGGGTCCAAGGTGCTGTCGTCGACTCCCAAACCGCCCAAGACCGCGGGTGAGAAGATCACCGACGAGGGTGACGGCGGCACCAAGATCGCCGAATACCTGGTCGGTCAGAAAATCATCTAGCAGAAGACACTCGAGCGTCCCCCACCCCACTTAGAGAGAGTAAAGAGGCGACAGAACGCATGGCTGAAGTACTCGTGCTCGTTGAGCACGCCGACGGTGCGCTGAAGAAGATCAGCGCGGAACTGATCACCGCCGCCCGCGCGCTGGGTGAACCCGCCGCCGTGGTGGTGGGCAAGCCCGGCACGGCCGAGCCGCTTGTCGACGGCCTGAAGGCCGCCGGGGCCGCCAAGATCTACGTCGCCGAATCCGACGACGCGGAGAACTACCTGATCACCCCGTATGTCGACGTGCTGGCCTCGCTGGCCGAATCCGCCACCCCCGCCGGCGTGCTGCTCGCGGCCAGCGCCGACGGCAAGGAGATCGCCGGTCGGCTTGCCGCCCGCATCGGCTCCGGTCTGTTGGTCGACGTCGTTGACATCAAGGAAGGCCCGGTGGGCGTCCACTCCATCTTCGGTGGCGCCTACACCGTGGAAGCCGAGACCGTCGGTGACTCCCCGGTGATCACGCTGCGGGCCGGGGCGGTCGAGGCCGTGCCTGCCGACGGTGCCGGCGAAATCGTCAGCATCGAGGTGCCTGCTGCGGCCGAGAATGCGACGAAGATCACCTCCCGCGAGCCGGCTGTCGCCGGTGACCGTCCCGACCTGGCCGAGGCGACCGTCGTGGTGTCCGGTGGCCGCGGCGTCGGCAGCGCGGAGAACTTCGGCATCGTCGAAGAGTTGGCGGACTCGCTCGGCGCCGCCGTCGGTGCATCCCGTGCTGCGGTGGACTCGGGATACTACCCGGGTCAGTTCCAGGTCGGTCAGACCGGCAAGACCGTGTCCCCGCAGCTCTACATCGCGCTGGGCATCTCCGGAGCGATTCAGCACCGGGCCGGTATGCAGACCTCGAAGACGATCATCGCGGTCAACAAGGACGAAGAAGCACCCATCTTCGAGATCACCGACCTGGGCGTAGTAGGCGACCTGTTCAAGGTGACCCCGCAGCTGACCGAGGCGGTCAAGGCCCGCAAGGGCTAGCTTGGGTCTGCGCGAGACCGGCGGGCACCCGAACCGTTACCTAGCGCTCACGAACACGTCACGCACCGATTGCCGGCACGCTGATCGGCTCGGCAACGGTGCAGGGTATGAGCCCTGCTGCTGTACTCATCCCATCCGACGCTTCTCACCGTGCACCGAGGTGTCCCCGCTACGCGTTACTGCTGTGTACTGACGCCGACTCGATCGAGGCGGCGCAACGTCTGCGGCATGATGTGTTCACCTCGGAGCCGGGTTTCACGGTGGCTGACCGCGGTCAGACGGGCGGGCTGGACGCCGACCGTTTCGACGACTACTGCGACCACCTGCTTGTTCGCGACGATGACACCGGCGAGCTGGTCGGCTGCTATCGGATGCTGCCGCCTGCCGGTGCGATAGCTGCCAGAGGTCTCTACAGCGCTACCGAGTTCGACGTGTCGGCGCTTGACTCGCTGCGCCCGTCGCTGGTCGAGATGGGCCGGGCCGCCGTACGGGGCGGCCACCGAAACGGTGCGGTGGTGCTGCTGATGTGGGCTGGGATCCTGGCCTACCTGGACCGCGGCGGCTACGACTTCGTGACCGGATGCGTCTCTGTTCCCGTCATGGATCCCACCGGGCAGGCATCGGCCGGAAGCCAACTACGAGGTGTGCGCGACTTCGTCAACCGGCGTCACCGGGCGCCCGCCGAATACACCGTGCGCCCCATCCGGCCGGTGATCATCGACGGACGTGAACTCGATGAGATCGCCCCGCCCGGCCGGGTCTCAGTACCCCCGTTGATGCGCGGCTATTTGCGGCTGGGCGCTCAGGTGTGTGGGGAGCCCGCCCACGACCCCGAATTCGGTGTGGGTGACTTCCCGGCACTGCTGGACAAACGCAACGCCGATACCCGCTACCTGCACAGACTGCGATCGGTGGGTGCTGCGGCCGGGATCGCCGACAGGGCGGCCTCGTGATCACCACCACTGAGCATGCCTGGCTGCCCCAAGCCCCCTGCAGTGCTGGATGCATCCAGGCGGGCCACGCATCGCCGGGCCGGCGCGCGGTCGTCGCGGCGCGCGTCGC
>CAZCHU010000290.1:0-2676 GCA_964498215.1 uncultured Mycobacterium sp.
AAACCCGCCCAGCCAGTGACCTTGGTTGACGGAGGCGGCCGATGACATCTTTCGAGCGGTGGCGGTAAGGGGTTGAGGGATGCCTCGCGACAGCCCAAGGGCCGACTCTGCATCGGACGCCGTGCCGATCACGGCTGGGAATATCTCCGAGCTGCCAATTCTCGTCATCGATGACCAACCCGCCGACCTGGAGATCTTGACGGACTTCCTGCTCGACGGCGGGTTCCGAAACGTGCAGACCGCGGTGGGCGGAGCCGCCGGCGTCGATGCCCTGAACTGCCATGAGAATTCCGGCGAAGCGCCGGTCTTGGTGGTGGTGGATATTCGGATGCCCCCTCCGGACGGCTACGAGGTTCTTGCTCGTATCAAGGCGATGGCGCCGAGTTGTCGACCGCTGGCGCTGGCAGTCACCGGAGATTCCGCGTCAAAGACCAAGATCGCTGCATTGCGGGCGGGCGCCTCGGATTTCATCACCAAGCCTTTCGACCCGGTGGAGTTGCTGTTGCGGGTGCGCAACCTCGCTGAGTTGAAGTGGCAGGAGCGCGAACTGGAACGTCGCGCTGTCCAACACCAACAGCTCGCGGACAGCTACCGCATCTTGGCTGACAACGCCGTGGATATCGTCGTTCGCCTTCAGTGTGCCGCCGCCCCTAGCCTGAATGGCGCCACGGTTGCGTGGGTATCTCCGTCGGTACAGTCCACGCTGGGAGAACCACCTGAGGAGTGGATTGGTTCAGATTTCTCCGACCGCATTCACCCCGCTGAGTGCGACAAGGTGCTGACCGTCTTTCAGCGGATCGTTCCGGGGCAGCAGGTCATCGAGCGGTTCCGGGTGAAGACCGTCAAGGGCACGTATCACTGGGTCGACGGACACTGTAAGTCGTACCTGAACGCTGACGGCGATCCCGATGGGGTGATCGTGGCGTTGCGGATTGTCGATGACCAGGTCGAGGCGCAGCGGCGCCTTGAGCAAATGGCCAAGTTCGATGCGGTGACCGGGTTGGCCAATCGCGCTGAGGCAATGGCCCGTTTCGAGTCCGCATTGAGCAATCCCCGTTGCCCGGGAGCTGCCCTGGGTGTCTTGTTCTGCGATATTGACCACTTCAAGGGCGTCAACGACCGCTGGGGCCACAGTGTCGGCGACGCGGTGCTCGCGACGGTTGCGGAACGGATTCGCGAATGTGTTCGCCGCGGGGACACGGTGGGGCGGATGGGAGGCGATGAGATGCTGGTGTTGCTGCCCGGCATCCATAACCTCGAGGAGGCCGTCCAGATCGCCGAGAAAATCCGTCGCCGCGTTGCCGAACCGATCCAGGAACTCAGCCAGACGGTTTTCGTGACCCTGAGCATCGGCGTCACCCTTACCTCAGCCGGTGAGTCTGTTACCTCGGTGACCAGCCGAGCCGACGATGCGATGTATCACGCCAAGGAAAGCGGCCGCAACCGAGTCGCCCCGATCAACGCGGCCCCCGAGGGGCAAGAAGCGCCAGACAGCGTGTCGCGCACAGTCTGAACACCCTGAAGAATCACGTATTCGAGGGACGGGAATCCCACACGCTGCTTTGATTGATCTTGCGGTGAGGTGCCCGCCTGGCGTCCCGCCGGCCGGCAGTAAGGGGGCGAGGTGTCCATGATCGCGCCGGACCAGTCCCCGGGACGGTTGGAAGCAGTGCTGGTTTGGTGTGCGCGCAGCGCGGTTGTCGTCGTGCTGGGCGTCGCGGTCCTGAACTGGGTGGGTTGGGCGAGCGGCATTGTCGCGTTGACGCAGGTTTTTCCGTCGTGGCCGCAAATGACACCCTGGACGGCGGTGCTTCTAGGCGCGCTCGGGATCGCGATCATGGCGCTGTCGGGATGCCCATCGCAGACTCGGGTGTGGGTGGGGCTCGCTCTGGCCGTGGCGGCCAGTGTTCTTGCCGCGGTGTTCCTCGCGGAGTACGCAACCGGCGGGTCGTTCGGCCTGGATAACATGTTCTTCCCCAATGCGATGGATGCATTGGAATCTTCCTGGCCGGGGCGTCCCAGTCCGCGGACTGGTTTGTCGGTTCTCCTGCTGTCTCTCGGTGTTGGACTGACCCGCTTGGATCGTCGTTGGGTGCCCGCGGCGTGGGTGGTGAGCCTGGTGGCCGCCCTGGTGTTGCCGTTCGTTGTCATCGCTGCCTACCTATTTCAGGCGCTGTCGCTGGTCGGTGTCACGCAGTCGACCGGCATGGGAATCTCCACGGCCGTGGGCCTGATGCTCTTGGTATCGGCCGCTTTCGTGTCTCGGCCCGACCGCAATCCGGTCGCCTGGCTGCTCGCCCGACCCGATGGATTGACACTGGTACGGATGGTCGCCGTCCTTGCCGGCCCCCCGGTCGTGATCGGATTATCGCGCTTGGCATTCCTGGAGTTCGGGGTTCGCGACGACGCGGCCTGGGTCTTGTCGATCGCGTTGAGCACCATCGTGGTTGGCGTGGCGACGTTCTACCTGAGCCAGCAGCAGCAGAGATTGCTGATCGACAAGGAACTACTCAGCCGTCAACGCGCCGAGGCTCAACAACAAGCGGCTGAAGCCGAGCGAGAACGCGCGGAAGCTCAGGCGCTGTACCGGATCATCTTGGAGGCAGCTCCTGACGCGATGATCATCGTGGGGCCTGATGGACGCATCATGATTGCCAATGCTCAAGCTGATCGGCT
>CAZCHU010000291.1:0-2632 GCA_964498215.1 uncultured Mycobacterium sp.
GCACCATCTACTTGTTCGACGTCGAGCTGGATCATGAAAAGAACCGGCGCCAGCGTAAGAACTGCCAGCACGTCGAGATCACCGCGCGCGGACGCGGACCGGTCGTGCGCGGTGAAGCCTGCGCCGACAGTTTCTATGCCGCCCTGGAGTCGGCGGCCGCAAAACTCGAAAGCCGCCTGCGTAAGAGTAAGGACCGCCGCAAGATCCATTACGGCGAGAAAACTCCGCAGTCGCTGCACGAAGCTACCTCGCTCGACCATCTGGCCGACGCCTTCGCCCCGCCGGAACAGGCGCCTGTGCACAGCGACGTTGTGGACCCTGACGAACACGAGCCGGGCCGGATCGTACGGACCAAGGAGCACCCCGCGATCCCGATGACCGTCGACGATGCCCTCTATGAGATGGAGCTCGTCGGGCACGACTTTTTCCTGTTCCATGACAAGGACAGCGACAAGCCGTGTGTGGTGTATCGGCGCCACGCCTACGACTACGGGATCATCCGGCTGGCCTGACCGCAAGCGCGCGACAGCACCGCTGGCGTCGGGTCGCGCGACGAATTCGCCTCAGTGGCGGCACGCCTGACACGCTCGACCAGCGATTTCGGCGCGTCGCCTACGATGGTGTCCGTCTCACTCGTGACGAGTGCCGTCATGCAACAAAGAAAACCGAGGAAACAGCGTGCTGTCGAAGTTGCTCCGTCTTGGTGAAGGCCGAATGGTCAAACGCCTCAAGGGGGTGGCTGACCACGTCAACACCCTGTCCGATGACACCGAGAAGTTGTCGGATGCCGAACTTCGCGGCAAGACCGACGAGTTCAAGGGCAGGCTGGCGAACGGTGAGGATCTCGACGACATCATGCCCGAGGCGTTCGCCGTTGCCCGCGAGGCGGCGTCGCGAGTGCTCAGTCAGCGCCACTTCGACGTTCAGGTGATGGGTGGTGCCGCGCTGCACTTCGGCAACGTCGCCGAGATGAAGACCGGTGAGGGAAAGACGCTGACCGCGGTGTTGCCGTCCTACCTCAATGCGCTGGCCGGTACCGGCGTTCACGTGATCACGGTCAACGACTACCTGGCCAAACGTGACGCCGAGTGGATGGGGCGCGTGCACCGTTTCCTCGGCCTGGACGTCGGTGTGATTTTGTCACAGATGACCCCCGACGAGCGCCGAGCGGCCTACAACGCAGACATCACCTACGGCACCAACAACGAGTTCGGATTCGACTATCTGCGCGACAACATGGCCCTTCGGCTCGAAGACTGTGTGCAGCGCGGGCACACTTTCGCCATCGTCGATGAGGTCGACTCGATCCTCATCGACGAGGCGCGCACGCCGCTGATCATCTCGGGGCCCGCCGACGGTGGGTCGAACTGGTACACCGAGTTCGCCCGGCTAGCGCCACTGATGAAAGCAGATGTCCACTACGAGGTCGATATCAAGAAGCGTGTCATCGGCGTCCACGAACTCGGCGTGGAGTTCGTTGAGGACCAACTGGGCATCGAGAATCTCTACGAGGCCGCGAACTCACCATTGATCAGCTACCTGAACAACGCGATCAAGGCCAAGGAGCTGTTCGAACGCGACAAGCACTACATCGTTCGCAAAGGGGAGGTGCTTATCGTCGATGACTTCACCGGGCGCGTGCTGATCGGCCGACGTTACAACGAGGGCCTGCACCAGGCTATCGAGGCGAAGGAGCAGGTCGAGATCAAGGCGGAGAACCAGACCGTCGCCACCATCACCCTGCAGAACTACTTCCGCCTCTACGACAAGCTCGCCGGCATGACCGGCACGGCCGAAACAGAGGCTGCCGAGCTGCATGAGATCTACAAACTCGGCGTGGTGCCGATACCCACCAACAAGCCGATGGTCCGGCGCGACCATTCCGATCTGATCTACAAAACCGAGGAGGCTAAGTTCATAGCGGTCGTCGACGATGTCGCCGAGCGCTATGAGAAGGGCCAGCCGGTGCTGATCGGTACCACCAGCGTCGAACGCTCGGAGTTCCTGTCCCGCCAGTTCCAGAAACGCCGCATCCCGCACAACGTGCTCAACGCGAAGTTCCATGAACAGGAGGCCGGCATCATCGCCGAGGCCGGTCGGCGGGGCGCTGTCACGGTAGCCACCAACATGGCTGGTCGCGGCACCGACGTTGTGCTCGGTGGCAACGTCGACTACCTCCTGGACCACCGGCTACGCCAACGCAACCTCGATCCGGTCACAACCCCCGACGAGTACGAGGCCGCATGGCACGAGGAGCTGCCGAAGGTCAAGGAGGAGGTTGAGGCCGAGGCCAAGGACGTGTGCGCGGCAGGTGGGCTGTACGTGCTCGGTACCGAGCGGCACGAGTCCAGGCGCATCGACAACCAGCTGCGCGGTCGCGCAGGCCGTCAGGGCGATCCGGGCGATTCCCGGTTCTACCTGTCACTGGCTGATGAACTGATGCGCCGCTTCAACGGCGCGACGCTGGAGACACTGCTCACCCGGCTGAACCTGCCCGACGACGTGCCGATCGAGGCCAAGATGGTCTCCCGTGCAATTAAGAGCGCGCAGACCCAGGTCGAGCAACAGAACTTCGATATCCGCAAGGAAGTCCTCAAGTACGACGAGGTGATGAACCAGCAGCGCAAGGTCA
>CAZCHU010000292.1:0-2625 GCA_964498215.1 uncultured Mycobacterium sp.
TGCTGTACTACGGCGACGAGATCGGGATGGGCGACATCATCTGGCTCGGCGACCGGGACTCTGTGCGTACCCCGATGCAGTGGACCCCGGATCGCAACGCCGGGTTCTCCACGGCGACCCCCGGCAGGCTGTACCTGCCGCCCAACCAGGACGCGATCTACGGGTATCAGTCGGTGAACGTTGAAGCGCAGCGTGACACGTCCACCTCGCTGCTGAATTGGACGCGCACCATGCTCGCGGTGCGGCGTCGCCACGACGCGTTTGCGCTCGGCACGTTCCGAGAGTTGGGCGGGTCGAACCCGTCGGTGCTGACCTACGTTCGTGAGCTGGACGGTGAGGACTCCCACGACACGGTGTTGTGCGTGAACAATCTGTCGCGGTTCCCGCAGCCCATCGAGCTGAATCTGCAGCAGTGGAGCGGCTACACGCTGGTCGAGATGACCGGGTACGTGGAGTTCCCCGCCATCGGTCAGCTGCCGTACCTGCTGACGTTGCCGGGGCACGGGTTTTATTGGTTCCTGGTCAGACCGGGCGACCCCGAGGCGGGAGATCCCTCATGACCCCGTCTGTGACACCGTCGGCGACTCTGCCGTTCGGCGACTGGATCAAGAACCAGCGCTGGTATGCCGGCCGCGGTCGAGAACAGGTCTCGGCGGAACCCGCGGCAGTGACACGGCTGCCCGGTGAGGCCGGCCTGGACCTCGAGCTGGTTCTGCTCGACGTCGCCTATACCGATGGCTCCGCCGAGCGCTACCAGGTGTTGCTGCGCTGGGGCAGCCCGCCCATCGAGGAGTACAGCGACGTCGCGACGATCGGTTCCGGTCCAGACGGCGAGAAGACGGCCTACGACGCCCTCTATGACCCCGAGGCAGCGCGGCATCTGCTGGCGCTGATCGACTCCTCGGCCACCGTCGGGGATGTGAGCTTCCGCAAGGAACCCGGCGTCACGCTGCCCTTGGACGCGTCCCCGCGGATGGCGGGGGTCGAACAGAGCAACACCAGCGTCATCTTCGAGGAACAGGCCGTCCTCAAGGTGTTCCGACGGATCACCCCCGGAATCAATCCGGACATCGAGCTCAATCGGGTGCTCGCCCGCGCGGGCAACCCGCATGTCGCGCGTTTGCTCGGGTCCTACGAAACTTCTTGGGAAGGACCGGATTCGCAGCCCTGCGCGCTCGGCATGGTTACTGCGTTCGCAGCCAACAGCGCCGAGGGGTGGGATATGGCGACGGCCAGCACCCGCGACCTGTTCGCCGAAGGGGACCTGTACGCCGACGAGGTGGGTGGCGACTTCGCCGGTGAGTCCTTCCGGCTGGGCGAGGCCGTCGCTTCGGTGCATGCCACCCTTGCGGAGAAACTGGGAACCTCGTCAGAGAAATTCCCGCTGGACGCGGTGCTGGAGCGGCTCGAGTCAGCGACGCAGGTAGTGCCCGAGTTGCGTGAGTATTCGGCGCCTATCGAAGAGCGGTACCGCGCACTCGCCGAGGAGACGATCACTGTTCAGCGTGTGCACGGCGACCTGCACCTCGGTCAGGTATTACGCACGCCGGATGGTTGGCTACTGATCGATTTCGAGGGTGAACCCGGTCAGCCGCTCGATGAGCGCCGACGGCCCGATTCACCGCTTCGCGACGTCGCCGGCCTGCTGCGTTCCTTCGAGTATGCCGCCTACCAGCGTTTGGTCGGCTTGGCCGGGGACCAGGATCACGACAGGCAGGTCGCGGCGCGCGCACGGGAGTGGGTGAAACGCAACAGCGCATCGTTCTGCGACGGCTATGCCGCTGTTGCCGGGGTTGACCCGCGCGACTCCGGTCAGATGCTGACGGCCTACGAACTGGACAAGGCGGTGTACGAGGCCGCATACGAGGCGCGTTTTCGGCCGTCGTGGCTGCCGATCCCGAAAAGATCGATCGAACGCATCCTGGCCTGACGCGTGGCAGCAGCGTGCTGCCCTCAGTCCGCGCTCGCCTCTTGGAGCACGATGACCGCGCGGGGTTCGACCGTCAGCGTGGCGCCAGCGGCAACCGGCCTGGACCCCTCCATCACCGCGCCGTCGACCGTATAGATCACCGGCTGCCACGCCCTGCCGAATTCCTTTGGCGGCAGAGTGAATTCGATTGGCCCGTGATGGGCGTTGAAGCACATCACGAACGAGTCGTCGGTAACGCGTTGGCCGCGGGGGTCAAGGTCCGGGATCCCGTGGCCGTTGAGATAGACCGAGACCGACTTGCCGAAGCCGGAGTCCCAGTCTTCGTCGCTCATCTCCGAGCCATCGGGGGTGAACCACGAGATATCGGGGATGTGTATCGAGCCGCGCCGCCGTACCGGTAGCCCGTCGAAGAAGCGACGCCGGCGGAACACCGGATGCGCGGCGCGCAGCTCGGTGACCGACCTGGTGAACTCGATCAATCGCTGATCGGCGTTGGCCCAGTCGATCCAGGT
This sequence comes from uncultured Mycobacterium sp., assembly GCA_964498215.1. GTDB lineage: Bacteria > Actinomycetota > Actinomycetes > Mycobacteriales > Mycobacteriaceae > Mycobacterium. The sequence goes on from CAZCHU010000292.1 coordinate 2,443, forward strand.
GATCTCGTTGTCCTGGCAGTAGCCGTTGTTGTTGCCGCCCTGGGTCCGGCCCAGTTCGTCGCCGTGGCAGAGCATCGGCACGCCCTGGGACAGCAGGTTGGTGGTGATGAAGTTCCGTTGCTGCTGGGCGCGCAACATGGTGATCTCGGGGTCGTCGGTCGGACCTTCGACACCGCAGTTCCA
>CAZCHU010000293.1:0-2623 GCA_964498215.1 uncultured Mycobacterium sp.
CCGGGCTCCGGAGATGACGACTAGAACAAGTGACGCAGATAGGACTGCGGGTCGGCCAGAAACCGTTGCCAGTGGCCCACCATCTCCAGGTCCTCCCAGTGCTGCCGCCGGACGCCGTCCTCGCCGAATTCCAGGATGGTGGCGCCGGTGAATGCCGCCAGGACAGGGGAGTGGGTAGCCATGATGACCTGCGACCCCGCGGCGACGACGTTGTCGAGCATCGCCATCAGCTGCAGGCACGATGTGAAAGAGAGCGCCGCTTCGGGCTCGTCCAGGATGAAAAGCCCACGCTCCATCTCCCGTTCGGCCAGAAATGCCAGGAACGATTCACCGTGAGAGCGCTCGTTAAGCCGGCCGTCGAAGATCTGCTCTGGGGTGCGCTGGTCGACCGCCGTGAACAGCTGATGCATCGCCTCTGCGCGCAGAAAGCACCCTCCGCCGGGTCTGGGGTGTTCGGCGTCGAAGGTCAAGGCCCAGTGCAGGTCGGTGTCTTCCTCGCTGCCGTGCGCACCCCAATGCTTCACGGCGTAGTGAAGCTTCGACCGCCAGGATGCTGCCACCGCCTCCAGGAAGGTGGACTTACCCGACCCGTTCTCCCCCACGATCACGGTGACGCCCGTCGTCAGCCGCAGCGGTTCCCGCGCTAGCTGGGCGATCGACGGAACGCCGAAATACCAGGCATCAGGGTGCCTCTCACGATCGACCGCGATCTGCCGCAGGATCACTCGTAGCGTCCGTACCCCGGGAGGCCCAGGTCATCAGCTGCGACATAGATCGACGACCCGACCTCGCGCCCCTCGCCGCCGCCGACCGTCGTGAGGGTGCCGTTGATGTTGATGAGCACGATGTCTACCTGCTGGCCCTTCGGGCTCGGATTGCACGCCGGGACACATGCTGCGCTCGGCGTCGTGGCTCGTCGGCCCCATCGGCTGGGGTGACGGTGCCGCTGAACCAGTCGGTCAGGTACCGGTGTCGCGGGCCTCTTTCCACTGTACTTCGATACCGCTCCGCAAATTCTTTACCACCGCGACGTTAGTCACCAAGCCGCAGGGATCTCGATTCTAGGAACCGAGACGTATCACTTTCTTGTCTCGGTATGTGGTCTCGCAGCGGCGCGTTTAGCGTGTTGGGTTCGTCTGCTCGGCAGCCGGTTTGAGTGTCGTGGCGTGATCCGAGGCGGGGTAGGCGTGGATGAGTGCGGTGCAGAGTTTGGGTACGGCGTGGGTGAGGGCGTGTTCGGCGTCGTGAGCGATCTTGTGTGCCTCGCGCAGGCTTAGGGCGGGGTCGATGTCGAGTTCGGCGTCGGCGTGGAGACGGTGCCCGATCCAGCGCATCTTGAGGCTGCGCACAGCGGTCACGCCGGGTTCGATGGTCAGCGCGGTTTCAGCGGCGTCGACGAGTTCGGGGTCCACACCGTCGAGGAGTCGGCGAAACACATCACGCACAGCGGTACGCAGGATGGCGAGGATGGCGAGGGTGATGAGGATCCCGATGATGGGGTCGGCGATAGGGAAGCCAAGCGCGACACCGCTGGCGCCGAGAACTACTGCCAGAGAGGTGAGTCCGTCGGTGCGGGCATGTAAGCCGTCGGCGACGAGGGCGGCCGAACCGATCCGGCGGCCGACGCGGATGCGGTAGACCGCGACGATTTCGTTGCCGATAAACCCGATGAGCCCGGCCGCGGCTACCCAGCCGACATGGTCGATGGCGACTGGGTTGAGGAGACGTCGCACGGATTGGTAACCAGCGATGGCGGCCGACAGGGCGATCATGGCGATGATGAATAGCCCGGCGAGATCTTCGACGCGGCCGAAGCCATAGGTGTAGCGCCGCGTTGCGGCCCGGCGGCCGAGTACGAACGCAATCCACAGGGGTACGGCGGTGAGGGCGTCGGAGAAGTTGTGGATGGTGTCGGCGAGCAGGGCGACCGAGCCTGAGATGGCCACGACGACGATCTGAGCCAGAGCGGTGACGCCTAGCGCGATGAGGCTGATCTTGACCGCCCGGATTCCTGCGGCGCTGGATTCTATTGCGTCGTCGATGCTGTCGGCGGCGTCGTGGCTGTGCGGTGCGAAAACCTCACGTACTGCGGATTTGACCTTGCCGACCCACCCTGCGTGGTCGTGGTGAGAGTGGCTATGCCCACCGTGGGCATGGTGGCCAGGGGTGTGTGTCATGTGCCGAGTCCTTGCCGCTTCCCAGGAGTCACCTGGACGTCGGTGGTGGCGGGGTGCAGCTCACGTAACCCTGCGCTGTCACGGTGGTGCCCGGGTGTACCGGGGCCGGCATGCTCGGCGTTGAACACAGCATCGGTAACCAGTTGGCCGATATGGTCGTTTTCCAAGGTGTAGAAGATCGTGGTGCCTTCCCGGCGAGTGCGCACCAGCCGGGCCATCCTAAGCTTGGCGAGGTGTTGAGACACTGAGGATGCTGGCTTGCCAATATGCTCGGCCAATTCGTTGACCGACATTTCACGGCCCACCAAGGCCCAGAGCACCTGCACACGGGTGGCCTCAGCCAACATTCGGAACACCTCTACGACCAAGGCTGTCTGATCATCGGGTAGGCGACGCCGACATCCACCACTATCTGCGTTCATACGTAGATAGTAGGACTAGGGTGG
>CAZCHU010000294.1:0-2583 GCA_964498215.1 uncultured Mycobacterium sp.
CGTCGAACTGCGACTGGTGGCACGGGCAGAGGATGCGGTAGGTCTGCTGCTCGTAAAGCGAGGACGGGCAGCCCAGGTGCGAGCACACCTTCGTGTAAGCGAACAACTCCCCGAAGTTGAAGCTCTCCTGGCCCTGTCGCTTGACGACGCGGGACATGTCGCCCGGCCTGATGCGAATCAACATGACCGGATTGCGCACGCCGTAGGCGATCGTGGTCAGTTTGTGCTCGGACTCGACGGTCGTGCCGTCGCCGTCCGACTCGCGCCACGGGAAGACCGTCTCCATACCGCCCGCGTCGATGTCCTCGGGCCGCATCTTGACGAACGGCGACTCGCCGGGGTTGCCTGTGGCTCGGGCCAGATAAATGGTCTCGCCGGTGAACCGCGGGGTCCATCCCGAGGTCCACAACACGGCCTTCTTGCCCTCAGCAGTCGGTACGACCGGCTTCCATGGGTTCTTGATCAGCCCGCCCATGAACGCCACCAGGGTGCCGAGGCCGAAAGCGCCGAACCCGATACCCAGTGAGAGGCCGATCAGCTTGCGGCGCTTGAGTGTTGAGCTGTCCAGCGCATCGCCGAGGTTGGCCGCAATCGTCTTACGGTGGATTTCGGGGGACCGGCCGTCGTGGCGGTCTTGGATGGAGATCTCTTCGGGGATGAACTTCTTCTGGAACAGCACGGCACCGACGCCGATCGACAGAATCGACAAACCGAAGGTGAGGCCGTATAGCGGGGTGGTCAGCGTGTACACGAACTCACCCGAGGATCCGTACGGCTTGTACTCCCAGGGCCAGAACAGGAAGACCAACAGCAGGGCCAGACCCGAGAAACCGGCCAGCAGCAGCCAGTAGGCCACCGTACGTTCGGCACGCTTCTCGGCCTTGGTGCCGGGGACCGGCCAGCGTTCTTCCCGGTAGACGATCTCGACACCGTCGAGTTTGCCGCCCAGTTCTACCAGCTCGTCCCGCGACATCTCGTTGAGTTCGGCATCGGTGGGCTGGTCACGGTCGTCACTCATGCTCGTGCTCCGATCCAGAGGGCGGCTGAGATGACGGCCACCATTCCAATGATCCACACGACCATGCCCTCCGAGGTGGGGCCGAAGCCGCCCAGCCCCAGGCCGCCGGGGGTCGGTGTTTCAGCCGCCTCCCGGACATAGGCCACGATGTCGCGCTTCTCCTCCGGCGACAACTGCCGGTCGGAGAACTTCGGCATGTTCTGCGGGCCGGTCAGCATCGCGGTATAAATCTGGGCCTCGGTGGCGTCACCGAGATCTGGGGCGTATTTCCCCGACGACAGCGCGCCACCCTTACCGGTGAAGTTGTGGCATGACGCGCAATTCAGACGGAACAAGTCACCGCCTCGGGCGACGTCGTTGCCGATCAGGGATTGTTGCGCGACGTGGCCGTTCTCGTCGCGGGGTACCACCGGTCCGCCACCGTTGGCCTGCACGTAGGCGCCGAGTGCGTCGATCTGCGCCTCGTCGAACTGCGCGGGCTTCTGCGGCGCCTGCGCCTCGCCGCGCATCGCCGGCATCCGCCCGGTCGACACCTGGAAGTAGACCGACGCTTCGCCGACCCCGATCAGGCTTGGGCCGCGATCAGCGACGCCCTGCAGGTTCACCCCGTGGCAGGTCACGCACGATGTGTCGAAGAGTTGCTGGCCGGTGCGCAGCAGGGCCGAGGCCGACTCGTCGGCGACGGCGACCTGAGGTGACGGCGTCAAGGTGGCCGCCAAGCCGCCGGCGGCCGCAAGTCCGGTCACCAGAAGTAGTGCTGCCGACAGCCGTCGGCGCAGCCGACGGCGGGACTTACTGGTCATCGAACCCCTTCTCATCGGCTGGTTCTGGCGGATCGGCTGTTCTGGAGAGGCGCCTGCCGTCATCCGGGTCATCGAACGAAGTAGATGACGGCGAACAGGGCGATCCACACGATGTCGACGAAGTGCCAGTAGTACGACACGACGATCGCCGCCGTGGCCTGTGCAGGGGTGAATTTACTCATCCTGGTGCGGAATAGCAGCAAAACGAACGCGATGAGACCACCGATGACGTGCAAGCCGTGGAAACCGGTGGCGAGATAGAAGACGGTGCCGTATGCGCTGCCAGGGATTGTGGTCCCTTCTTCGACCAGGTGCAGGTACTCGTAGGCCTGACCGAGGACAAAGAACAGCCCCATCGCAAACGTCAGGGTGTACCAGCGGCGGAGCCCGAAGACATCACCGCGTTCGGCGGCGAACACGCCCATCTGACAGGTAAACGACGATGCGATCAGGACCATGGTCACCGGCACCGCGAGGCTCAGGTTCAACTCGGTGGGATGGGGCGGCCAGTCGCCGCCGGCTTGAGCGCGCGCGGTGAAGTACATCGCGAACAGGCCAGCAAAGAACATCAGCTCACTGGAAAGCCACACGATGGTGCCGACACTGACCATGTTCGGTCGGTTCAGCGAATGCACCCGCGACGTGATAGCGGTTCCCGAGGTCCCTACAGCGCTCGTCACAGGTGCAAGTATGACGCTTTGTAGTTGTTGAACTCCACCCGGGTGGAGTAATTCGTCATAATCTTTCGGTGACTTCCCCTCC
>CAZCHU010000295.1:0-2574 GCA_964498215.1 uncultured Mycobacterium sp.
CTATGGGACATCCGGGAGATTCAGCTGATCGCGAGTTCGACATCGTCCTCTACGGGGCCACCGGATTCGTAGGCAAGTTGACTGCCGAGTACCTCACCGGTGCCGGGCACGGCGCGCGTATCGCTCTCGCCGGCCGTTCCACCGAGCGGCTGCTGGCCGTGCGCGACTCACTCGGCGAGGCGGCGCGTTCCTGGCCGCTGATCGAGGCCGACGCGTCGCAGCCTTCGACGCTGGACGCGATGGCGGCCCGAACCCGGGTCGTGATCAGCACGGTGGGCCCCTACCTGCGCTACGGCGTCCCCCTGGTCGCCGCCTGTGCGGCCGCGGGCACCGACTACGCCGATCTGACCGGAGAGCCGCTGTTCGTCCGGGAATGCATCGACCTTCACCACAAGCAGGCCGTCGACACCGGCGCCCGCATCGTCCATGCGTGCGGGTTCGACTCAATCCCGTCTGACCTGACCGTCTTCGCGTTGTATCGGCAGGCGGAACAAGATCAGGCCGGCCAACTCGGCGACACAAACTTCGTCGTGCGCCGGTTCGCCGGCGGGGTCTCCGGTGGCACGGTGGCGTCAATGGCTGAGCTTGCCCGGGCAGCAGCCGCCGATCCCGACGCCCGGCGATTGCTCAAGGACCCATATACGTTGACGCCGGACCGGTCGGCGGAGCCGGAACTCGGTGCCCAGCCCGACGCACGGTGGCGGCGCGGGCGAGACATCGCCCCCGAACTTGACGGTTACTGGGTCGGCGCGTTCGCGATGGCGATTCCCAACACTCGCACTGTCCGGCGAACCAACGCGCTGCTGGACTATGCCTACGGTCGGCGTTTCGAGTACGCCGAGCAGATGAGCGTCGGGCGCTCGATCGTCGCCCCGGTCGCTGCGGCGATGGCGACCGGCGCCAGCTTGGCGACCATCGAACTCGGCAGTCGATTCCTTGATCGTGTGCCGCGGGCTCTTACCGAGCGGGTGTTACCCAAGGCCGGTACCGGCCCCAGTGAACGTGCCAGGGAACAGGGGCACTACTCCGTCGAGACCTACACCACCACGTCCAGCGGCATCCGCTATGTCGCGCGGATGTCCCAGCGCGGCGATCCGGGCTACAAGGCGACGTCGGTGTTACTGGGTGAAAGCGGGTTGGCGCTTGCGCTGGACCGAGACCAGCTCTCGGAGCTTCGGGGAGTGCTGACACCGGCTGCGGCTATGGGCGACGCACTACTGGCCCGGTTTCCCGCGGCGGGGGTGTCGCTCGAGGTTTCGCGGCTGCACTGATGCTCGGGCAGTCGGGTGGCGTCGAGCCGCTCGCGGCGTCTTTCTAGAATGGCTCGGTGACTGCCAGCTCCCAGCCCATCGCCGACAGTGGCCTCGAAGGGGCGCAGGCCCTCTCCAAATCATGGGATCCGGGGGCGGTGGAGAGCTCACTGTACGAGGGCTGGGTTAACTCCGGCTACTTCAGCGCAGATCCCGCCAGCGCCAAGCCTGGCTATTCGATCGTGTTGCCGCCCCCCAATGTCACCGGCAATCTGCACATGGGGCACGCGCTCGACCACACCTTGATGGACGCGCTGACCCGCCGCAAGCGGATGCAAGGTTTCGAGGTCCTCTGGCTGCCCGGTATGGACCACGCCGGCATCGCCACCCAATCTGTCGTGGAGAAGCAGCTCGCCGTCGACGGCAAGACCAAAGAGGACTTCGGCCGCGAGGTGTTCATCGACAAAGTCTGGGACTGGAAACGGGAGTCCGGTGGCACCATCGGGTCCCAGATGCGCGCCATTGGCGACGGTGTGGACTGGAGTCGCGACCGCTTCACCATGGATGAGGGTCTGTCACGCGCGGTACGCACGATCTTCAAACGACTCTTCGACGCCGGACTGATCTACCAAGCCGAGCGCCTGGTCAACTGGTCGCCGGTACTCGAGACTGCGATCTCAGACCTTGAGGTCAAATACGAGGATGTCGAGGGCGAACTGGTGTCGTTCCGGTACGGATCGATGGCCGATGACGAGCCGCACATTGTGGTCGCCACCACCCGCTTGGAGACGATGCTCGGTGACACCGCCATCGCCGTGCATCCTGAGGACGAGCGGTATCGTCACCTCATCGGCCAGAAGCTGCCGCACCCGTTTCTGACCCGCCACATCGTCGTGGTTGCCGACAGCCACGTTGACCCGGAATTCGGAACGGGCGCAGTCAAAGTCACCCCCGCGCATGATCCGAACGACTTCGAGATCGGCATGCGCCACCAGCTGCCGATGCCGACGATGCTGGACACCAAGGGCCGGATTGCCGACACCGGAACGACATTCGACGGAATGGACCGTTTCGATGCGCGGGTGGCAGTCCGCGAGGCGCTGGCCGAACAGGGGCGCATCGTCGCCGAAAAGCGACCCTACCTGCACAGCGTGGGCCACTCCGAACGCAGCGGCGAGCCCATCGAGCCGCGTCTCAGCCTGCAGTGGTGGGTCAAGGTCGAGTCCCTGGCCAAGGCGGCTGGCGACGCGATCCGCAACGGTCACACCGTGATTCACCCAGCAAGCCTGGAACCCCGCTGGTTCGCCTGGGTCGACAACATGCA
>CAZCHU010000296.1:0-2563 GCA_964498215.1 uncultured Mycobacterium sp.
CCGCGCTGGCAGATGATGAGCGATCCGCAGCTCACCGGCTACTTCGCCAACTTCATGGTCGAGATCAGCCGCGAGCATTCCGACGAAGTCGAAGCGTGAGCATCCGCACCGGCACAGCCAGGTCCGGCGGCCCGGACCATCCGGTCGACATCCACTACGAGGACATGGGCGATCCCAATGACCCCGCGGTGTTGCTCATCATGGGCTTGGGGGCGCAACTACTGCTGTGGCGCAAAGAATTCTGCGAGCGTCTCATCAACCAGGGCCTGCGCGTCATCCGCTTCGACAATCGGGACGTCGGGCTGTCCACGAAACTGCCCGGCCATCATTCCGGCGCCCCACTACTCCCCCGAATGGCGCGCTCGTTTGTCGGCCTGCCCAGTCCGGCCGCGTACACCCTGGAGGATATGGCCGACGACGCCGCCGCGCTGCTCGACCACCTCGACATCGACCGGGCACACATCGTCGGCGGCTCGATGGGCGGCATGATCGCGCAGATTTTCGCCGCGAAGCACCATATGCGCACCACCACACTCGGGGTGATCTTCTCCAGCAACAACCAACCGGTGTTGCCGCCACCGGGGCCCCGCCAGCTCGCGGCCATCCTGCAGCGCCCCAAGGACACCACGCGCGAGGCCATCATCGAGAACGCGGTCCGGGTCAACAAGATCATCGGCAGCCCGGGCTTCCCGGCGCCAGAGGACCGCATCCGCGCCGACGCGATCGAAGGCTACGAGCGTTCCTACTACCCGGCAGGGATCGCCCGACACTTCTCGGCGATCCTCGGCAGCGGCAGCCTGTTGCGATACAACCGCCAAATCACCGCGCCCACCGTCGTCATCCACGGCAAGGCGGACAAGCTGATGAGACCGATCGGTGGCCGCGCGGTCGCCCGAGCGATCCCAGGCGCAAGGCTGGTGCTCTTTGACGGCATGGGCCACGAGCTTCCCGAACCACTGTGGGACGACATCATCAGCGAGCTGAAAAGGACATTCGCCGCAGCTTCCTGACCTGCGTGGCGACTCACCTGTGACGTGCGATGCCGCCCGCCCATCGATCTAGCAGGCGAGGGACGAAAACAGGTTCAGAGCTGACTGCGCGCAAGAATTCAGTTCACGCTGGAAGGACAACACTACGGACCGGGATTAGTTCAGCGGGCTGGCCAAACGGTAAGCTAGGCGCCTCATGCGCGTGTTTGCAGAAAGGTCAGCCCGCGCGTTAGATACGGTCTGAAAATCGTGGGCAAGCTGAGCAAGGGAACCATGTCTGATCAATCCACCGGCGCCGGGCAGCTGGACCCTCATTTCGAGGACATCCAGGCTCACTACGACTTGTCGGACGACTTCTTCGGCGTGTTCCAGGATCCGACCCGCAAGTACAGCTGCGCGTATTTCACCGGACCCAACGTCACGCTCTCTGAGGCGCAGGTCGCCAACGTCGATCAGCACCTCGACCGACTGGATCTCCAGCCGGGCATGACGCTGCTCGAAGTCGGCTGCGGTTGGGGCCTGACGTTGCAGCGAGCAATGGAAAAGTACGACGTCAACGTCATCGGTCTGACCCTGAGCAAGAACCAGCAGGCCTACTGTAACCAGCTACTGAGCAGGGTCGGCTCCGAGCGCACCTTCGATGTTCGCCTCGAGGGCTGGGAGCAGTTCCACTGCCCCGTCGACCGGATCGTGTCCATCGAGGCGTTCGAGCACTTCGGCTTCGAACGCTACGACGACTTCTTCAAGACGTGCTACGACATCCTGCCCGAAGGCGGTCGGATGACCATCCAGAGCAGCGTCGCCTATCACCCCGACGACCTTCGGGCCCGGGGCAAGAAGCTGACCTTCGAGATGGCCCGGTTCATCAAGTTCATGATCACCGAGATCTTCCCCGGCGGCCGGGTTCCAACCACCCAGATGATGGTCGACCACGGCGAGAAGGCCGGCTTCGTGGTGCCTGAGACGCTCTCGTTGCGCAACCACTACATCAAGACCCTGGGTATCTGGGCGGCGGCGCTGGAGAACCACAAGGACGAGGCGATCGCGGCCACAGACGAGGAGAACTACAACCGGTACATGAAGTACCTGACCGGTTGCCAGTACTACTTCGTCGACGAGGCTATCGACGTCAGCCTGGTCACTTACCTCAAGGAGCGCGTCGCCGCCTGACGGTCTGAGAGACCGGCGGGCGCAGACCCCATTGCCGGATCACCGCTCCCGCGCGCGAAACCCGATCAAATCGGCGAACGGCGGCAACAAAATTGTTTGCTGTCGAAACTCGCGACTTGGCACTACCGCTTCCCGCGGCGCCGCGACAACCCACCGCAGGTCGACGAAACTGCAGGAGAAACCAGCCCGCACACGCTTGCCACGGGCGATAATTGCCGATGCCCAGACGGATTCCCACGTCGAATGCTATGTTGCTGTGGGGGTGCTTCTCGGCCACCAAATCGAGGTTATTCGGGGGATGCGGCGTCGGTCTTCTGGCCTGTGAGGTTGAGCCACCGTTCGTGGGGGGCGGTAGCGTCAGCCGGGGTCGGTCGTAAACGGTGACCGAGGAGCACTCCCAAATA
>CAZCHU010000297.1:0-2543 GCA_964498215.1 uncultured Mycobacterium sp.
CGGTCAGGTGTGTAACGACGGCGGTGAAACGAGTGCAACTGCGCGCGGGTCATCGTCGAGATCGAATCCACAGTGCCGATCACCGGGCGGCCCACCGGGTGCTCGCCGAACATCGCTGACAGGAACACGTCGCCGAGAGTGTCCTCCGGGTCGTCATCGCGCATCGCGATCTCCTCGAGCACGACGTCTCGCTCGATTTCGACGTCGTCGGAGAAGCACCGCCCACGCAGTACGACATCAGCGACCAGATCGACGGCCAGCGCCAGATCCGAGTCAAGGACGTGGGCGTAGTAGCAGGTGTGCTCCCTCGCCGTGAACGCGTTCAGCTCACCACCGACGGCATCCACCGCCTGGGCGATCTGTACGGCGGTCCGCGTCGGCGTCGCCTTGAACAGCAAGTGTTCCAGGAAGTGCGCGGCACCGGCGACGCTTCGGCCCTCGTCGCGAGATCCGACGCCAACCCACACCCCCACCGAAGCCGAGTGGACGTGCGGAATGTGCTCGGTGACCACGCGCAGACCACCGGGCAAATCCGAGCGGCGAATGGCCATCGACTTGTCAGCCGCGTCGCCGATGGCCCTTCCCCGGCGCAGTGACCCGGAGCTAGCTGCCGGCGGTCGCTGCATCGACTGGTACTGGCTTTTCGGCCGCCTCCGCTGAGTCATCGTCGGCGACGAGGACCAGCGAGATCTTGCCGCGGTTGTCGATGTCGGCAATCTCCACGCGTAGTTTGTCGCCGACCTTGGCGACATCCTCCACCTTGGCGATCCGCTTGCCGCGGCCCAGCTTGGAAATGTGCACCAAGCCGTCCCGGCCCGGTAGCAGCGAAACGAACGCACCGAAGTCGGTGGTCTTGACCACGGTTCCGAGGAACCGCTCCCCGGTCTTAGGCAGCTGCGGGTTGGCGATCGCGTTGATCTTGTCGATCGCGGCCTGAGCCGCCTCGCCGTTGGAAGCGCCGACGAACACCGTGCCATCGTCCTCGATGGAGATCGACGCACCGGTCTCCTCGGTGATGGAGTTGATCATCTTGCCCTTCGGCCCGATAACCTCTCCGATCTTGTCGATCGGCACCTTGATGGTGGTGATACGGGGCGCAAACGGGCTCATCTCGTCAGGCTCATCGATGGCCTCGGCCATCACCTCGAGAATAGTGATCCGGGCGTCCTTGGCCTGGGCCAGTGCGCCGGCCAGAACCTTGGAGGGAATCCCGTCCAATTTGGTGTCGAGCTGCAGCGCCGTGACGAAATCCTTGGTGCCAGCACACTTGAAGTCCATGTCCCCAAAGGCGTCCTCGGCGCCGAGGATATCGGTGAGGGTGACGAAGCGGCGCTCCGCCTTGCCCTCGATCTCGATATCGTCGGACACCAGCCCCATCGCGATGCCTGCGACCGGAGCCTTGAGGGGCACACCGGCGTTCAGCAGGGCCAGCGTCGAGGCGCACACCGAACCCATGGACGTCGAACCGTTGGAGCTCAGCGCCTCCGACACCTGACGGATCGCGTAGGGAAATTCCTCAACCGTCGGGAGCACTGGCATCAGGGCACGCTCGGCCAGCGCACCGTGGCCGATCTCACGACGCTTGGGCGAACCGACGCGACCGGTCTCACCAGTCGAGTACGGCGGGAAGTTGTAGTGGTGCATGTAGCGCTTCTTGGTCTCCGGTCCCAGCGAGTCGATCTGCTGCGCCATCTTGACCATGTCCAGCGTGGTCACGCCCAGAATCTGAGTCTCACCACGCTCGAAGATCGCGCTGCCGTGTGCCCGCGGCACGACGGCAACCTCGGCGGAAAGCGCGCGGATATCGGTGACGCCGCGTCCATCGATGCGGAAATGGTCGGTCAGGATGCGCTGCCTTACCAGTTTCTTCGTCAGCGAGCGGTAGGCCGCCCCGATCTCTTTTTCACGGCCCTCGAACGTGTCGGCCAACCGATCGAGCACCGCGACTTTGATCTCGTCGGTGCGGGCGTTGCGCTCCTCCTTACCCGGGATGGTCAGCGCCTGGGACAAGTCGTCGGCCGCCGCCGAGGACACCGCCTCGAATACGTCGTCCTGGTAATCCGGGAAGACCGGGTAGTCGGCCGTTGGTTTGGCAGCCTTTTCGGCCAACTCCTGCTGCGCAGTGCACAGCGCGGCGATGAACGGCTTGGCGGCCTCGAGACCCTCCGCCACAACCGCCTCCGTCGGGGCACCGGCACCACCGGCGATCAGCTCGATGACCTTGTCGGTTGCCTCGGCCTCGACCATCATGATCGCCGTGTCTTTCGGGTCGTCACCGACCTTGCGGCCCGCGACGACCATGTCGAAGACTGCGCCTTCCAGCTGCTCGATAGTCGGGAAGGCGACCCACTGGCCTTCCCTGTTCTCCGGAGTCGGGATCAACGCGACGCGGACACCGCCGACCGGACCCGAGAACGGGATCCCGGAGATCTGGGTGGATGCCGACGCCGCATTGATGGCCAGCACGTCGTAGAGGTCCTTGGGGTCCAGGCTCATGACGGTGACGACGACCTGGATCTCGTTGCGCAGACCCGAGATGAACG
>CAZCHU010000298.1:0-2530 GCA_964498215.1 uncultured Mycobacterium sp.
AGTTTCCGGCGCAGATGGCCGATGTGGACGTCGACCAGATGGTCGTTGCCCACCCACGGCTCGCCCCAGATCGAATCCAGCAGTTGGCGGCGGCTGAACACCACGCCCGGACGCCCCGACAGCACGGCCAGGATGTCAAACTCCGTACGGGTGAGGGCGACGGGTTCTTCGTCGAGGAACACTTCACGGCCATCCACGTCAATCGACAGCGGTCCGAATACCCGCGGCGGTGCCGGCGGCGTGCCCGCGTCGCGAGCAACGCCAGCCTGCCACTGTGCATTGCGGGGGCGACGCAGCATCGCACGGATGCGGGCGACCAGTTCGCGCGGGCTGAACGGTTTGGTGACATAGTCGTCGGCACCCACCGACAACCCGACGATCGTGTCGAGTTCGGTATCGCGAGCGGTCAACATCACCACATACGCATCAGAAAAGACGCGCAGCTGCCGGCACACCTCGATCCCGTCGATACCGGGCAGCGCGAGGTCTAACACCACGACGTCGGGGTCGACCTCACGTGCCACAGCGACCGCGTCGGTCCCGTTGTAGCAGACGGCCACCTCGAACTGTTCACGTTCCAGATAGCTGACCAGCACCTCGGCCAGGGGAACTTCATCGTCGACGACAAGTGCCCGATAACCGGCGCCAGTCACGACTGGAGGAGCTGCGATCGAGTCCATGCACTCCATCGTGCCGGGTAGACACCCGCGTCTGCGCACCTGACCAAGACTTCGAGCGCCGTCTTGAGCGAATCTTCACACAACCATCACCATTTCGCCGATCAGCTCAACCATTGTGAAGGCCAGACACGCGGTCCGCTGTCGACAACGCCGACTCGGACCGACCCAGGCGGCTCTAACTGAGATGGCGGTGCGAGCATTCCGATGACAGAAAGCCTTCTCAGCGCAATTCAGTTGAGCCGGAGACGTTTTCTGGCTGCCACATTGGCCGGCGGCGCCGCGCTGACCGCGTGCGGCCGCCCCGATAACGGTGCAGGCGTCGTTGTCGGCGACTTTGATCCGATCGCCGCGGCCGAAGCCGCTCGACCGCACAGCGGGAAATCCGTGTCGGCGAATCTGGTGGCTGCTCAAACCGATATTGATCTGGGCGGCACGGTGGCCCGCACCCTGGCCTACAACGACCAGGTTCCCGGGCCGCTCATCCGCGCGGCGGTGGGAGACGAGCTGGCGGTCACCGTCGTCAACGGGCTTGCACACCCGTCGTCGGTGCACTGGCACGGCATCGCGTTGCGTAACGACATGGACGGCGCAGCCCCGGCCACGCCGAACATCGGCCCCGCCGGCCAGTTCACGTATCGCTTCACCTCGCCATATCCCGGCACCTACTGGGCGCACCCGCACACCGGGTTGGACGCCGATTATGGGCTCTATCTGCCGGTGATATCGACGATCCGGCCGAACCCGGCGGTGATGACGCCGAGTGGATCGTGCTGCTCGACGACTGGACCGCCGGAGTCGGCAGCAGCCCCCAACAGATCTACGACGCATTGCGGGCAATGAAGGCTTCCGGGGAGGCTTCAACCATGCCCGGCATGCACCCGACACCCACGCCGGGCAGCCGACGAATGCCCACGGTGCCCGGCGTCGGGGGCGTCGGGCCGAGCGATCTGTTGGGCGGGGACGCCGGCGATGTCAGCTACCCCTACTACCTGATCAACGGACGCATCGCGGCCGCGCCGACAACGTTTTCGGCCAAACCCGGCCAGCGTGTGCGCATCCGCATCATCAATGCCGCATCCGACACCGCGTTTCGGGTCGCGCTGGCCGGGCGCACGATGACGGTCACGCACACCGACGGCTTCCCCATCGTGCCCACGCAGGTGGATGCGGTGCTGCTGGGGATGGGGGAACGCTACGACGTGGTGGTCACCGCGGGCGACGGCGTGTTCCCGCTCGTCGCCGCAGCTGAGGGCAAGAACGCCGTGGCGCGGGCTCTGCTGTCAACCGGAGCGGGTAGCGCACCGGAGCCAAGCTTTCGACCATCGGAGTTCAACGGTCGCGTGGGCACCGTGGACATGTTCACCGCGACCCCCGAAGTTGGGCTACCACTGACCAACATCGATACCGCGCTCACCGCAAAGCTTTCCGGCACGATGATGCCCTACGACTGGATGATCAACGGCCGTCCCTACAGCGACACCACACCTCTGAAGATTCAGCAGGGCCAGACCGCGACATTGACCTTTACCAACGCCACAATGATGTGGCATCCAATGCACCTACACGGACACACCTTTCAAGTGATCAAACCCGACGGCAGCCCCGGCTGCCGCAAGGACACCGTGATCGTACTGCCGATGACATCGGTAACGGTCAGACTCGTTGCCGACAACCCCGGAATTTGGATGCTGCACTGCCACAACACCTATCACCAAGAAGCGGGCATGATGACCAGCCTCAACTACCGCAGCTGACATGCGCCACACTCCCGACCCCGAGCGGCGGCTCCTTGAGGAGATGCCGAACGTCCCGAACAGACAGTGCATTAGGCCCTGACAACGCCCTTGCTG
>CAZCHU010000299.1:0-2440 GCA_964498215.1 uncultured Mycobacterium sp.
GTCTCGGCGACGCGGGGCAACCGGACCGCAATCCCGGCCGCCGCTGATGCGGCCGCGTCGACCACGGCAGCCCCATTCGCGGCGCTGGCTAGTTCCGACACGGTGACCGGCGTCCAGACTGGACACGCGAAGCTGACCATTCCGCTCGACCACGGTTACGTGACCAAGGCGGACTGGTATTTCCCGACGCAGGCGGACGGCTCGGTGTCGGCGTCCGGCGTGATCTGGCTGCAGCACGGCTTCCTCAACAGGAAGTCCTTTGTCTCCGCGCTGGCCACGACGTTGTCGCAGGACACCAACAGCATTGTTGTCGCACCCAATGTGGCGTCGTTCCCGTGGCGCTGCGCCGGCTGCTGGCTTAACGGCGTCGAGCTGCAGCAAGCCGTCGCCACGATGTTCATCGGCGACCGGGCGGCGCTGAACTCGAGCGCGATGGCGGCCGGCCTTGTGGACACGCTGCCGGAGGATTTCGTCCTGTCCGGTCAATCCGCCGGTGGTGGCTTCGCCACGGCCGTCGGCGGTTACTACGCGTCTGACCCGGTTAACGACGGAAGTCTGCGCGGTGTGGTGATGTTCGACGGGTTCGCCTTCCCCGGCGTCGTGCCCAAGGCACTGGAGAGCCTGGATGACCCCTACATTCCGGTGTATCAGGTCGCAGCGCCGCCCCAGTTGTGGAACTTATTCGGGGCTGCCACAACGGAGCTGGTGGATGCCCGCCCGGGCCAGTTCGTCGGGGCCACTCTGGCCCGGGGTTCGCATGCCGACGCGCTGTTGGGCGGGAACCCGATCATCGACTTCTTGGCCCAGCTGGTGACGAGGTTCTCCCCACCCGGCAATACGGCGGCCACCCACACGCTGTCCACGGGCTGGATCAATGACATGTATCAGGGTCTTGGGCCGGCCGACGGCAACGGTATCTACGGCGAACCCGATCAGTACATCGTTATGGGCGATACCGCCGCAGTGGTGCTCAGCCCCCCGCCGGTCGTCGACGTCGACCGCTACCTTGGCACCTGGTACGAGGTGGGTAGCGTCAAGCAGTTCTTCTCGATCGGACTGGTCAACACCAAGGCGGTGTACAGCCTCAACGCCGACGAGTCGATCAAGGTCGAGAACTCCGGCAACTACTTCTTCAACAACGGGCCCGAGTCGAGCATCGTCGGTTCGGCGTTGCCGGTCGATGCGGACAACAACAAGCTCAACGTCAGCTTCCTGTTTCCCGCCAACGCGAACCCCCCGGGGAACTACTGGATTGTCGACCTCTCCCCTGACTACGACGGACCCGACGGCTGGGCCATCGTCAGCGATCCGACCGGCCTCAGCGGATTCCTGCTCAGCCGCGATCCCATCGTCTCCGACCAGCTGTATCAGGAGCTGCTGGACCGGGCCTCGGTCAAGGGTGTGAGGGGATGGATCACCCGGACCCGGCAGCCTGGGGCGACGACGTTGACGTCAGCGCCTATCGCCGCGTAGGCGGCTGCTCGCTAGACCAGGACTTGCAGACGGTCAAGCGGAAGGCCGGACATGTCGTCGTAGTCCCAACGCAGTCCCGCCTCCTCGTACACGCTGCCGATCGAGTTGCCGGAGGCCGTCGGGTCGAGTTCGAAACTGACGCTCAATGGGGCACCACCGCTATCCACGACGTAGCCGCCGTATTCCTGAAGCGCCTGCCCGACCGCACGCTCGGCTGGGGTCAATATCAGGTCCGACAGGTCCACGCTCGGGTCGAGCCTGATCAGGGCACCTTGGGGAACGCAGTCGGGCCGTTGTGAGGAGCCGTCGGTCTTGATTGCCGGCGGCCGGAAGGCGTCGGTGCACGCGTTATCGACCTGGAGCGCGAGCGCGTGCGGGATCACGCCTCGCTCGATTTCGGCGATCCGGATCACGCCGGCGAGGCGCGATGCGCCGGAGCCCGTGCCGAACCCGCCCCAGCCGGGTCCGTCGAGTGGGTTGACCGCGCCGAAGCTGGTTGTCCATGTCGTGTCACCGGGTTTGGCCTGCCAGAACTCGTAGGAACGGCCCGCGGCCGCATCGACAATCACCATTGCCCCGTCAGATCCGGGGGACGGCCTCGCGCCCTCCGGTATCGGAATAGGGTCCTCACCGAACGGGCAGGGACCCCAAGAGGTAATTGTGCACCGCACTGGGGTTTTGGGAGCGTCAGCCGGGGCGTTGTAGATAGGAATGCCGAACTCAACCAGGTTGGCGTGCAACGAGTTGCTTCGACTGATCACCGCGACCATGTCGGCGCTCTTCGGATCCACAACCGCATTGGGCGGAATCCTGTTGTTAAACGGACTTTCCGCGGCAAAGGCGGTAACAGGCGAGGCTGCCGCTGGCGGGGTTTGGCCGATCGCGGCTAAGGCGACGGTGGCAGCGAGCAACCCAGAGGCTGCTAGTGATGTAGTCCGCACATCAAGACTCCGAGTCCGCTGCTGCT
>CAZCHU010000300.1:0-2436 GCA_964498215.1 uncultured Mycobacterium sp.
AGCGCCAGCGCCTGGAACACAAAACCGGAGATCGCCGACGCGGTACCCGCCCACCACAGCGGCCGACGCAGCAGCGTCCCGATCATCATCGGACTGACCCCGAGTTCGGCGGGCACGTCCACGGTGGCCCGCTGACGCACCACGATTCCGATGGCCAGGAATACCGCCGACAACAGCGCCAGCAGCACGGTCAGACCGTGGCCGATGACTGCACCTCCCACAGCGGGGCTCCCTACTTCATACGTCGTGGTGCGAAACGTCGTGGCGCGAAACGTCGCGGTGCGCGGGAATCCGGCTCCGACGGGCCGGTTCGCGGCCCGGCGGCTGATGTGGCGGAGGCAGCAGCGGCTCCTGCGACTTCACCGCCAGCGTCGTCGGTTCCTGGGTGTTGAGCTGAACTGTTTCGCCCGCGTGCCGGATTGTCAGTGTGCCATGCGGTCCATCTCGCAACGTATAGGTGACCGACTCGTGTCTAGCCTCCACGGTCACCCGAAAATCACGCCAGCGCAACCGGAATCGCAATCTAGTGATGGCGGGCGGGAGGCGTGGGTTCAACGCCAGCACCCCCTCGTCGTCACGCAGGCCGCCGAAACCGCTGACGAGAGCGGTCCAGCTGCCGGCCAGGGACGCCAGGTGCAGACCGTCCCCGGTGTTGTGGTGTAGGTCCCGCAGATCGATGAGCGCAGCTTCGTAGGCGTAGTCGTGCGCGAGTTCCAGATGCCCGACCTCGGCACACATCACCGCTTGGATGCAGGCAGACAGCGATGAATCCCGGGTGGTGCGTCGCTCGTAGTAGTCGACGTTGCGGGCCTTCTGTTCAAAGGTGAACGCGTGGCTTTGCCAATGCATCGCCAACACCAGGTCGGCCTGCTTGATGACCTGTGCCGGATAGAGCCGCACATAGGGTTCATGCAGCAGCAACGGATACTCCGTCTTCTCGCTGAAATCCCATTCGCGCAGCGTCGTGAAACCTTCACACTGCGGATGCACTCCCAGTTCGCTGTCATACGGAATGTGCACGGCGCTGGCGGCGTCGCGCCACGCCGCGGTCTCTTCGGTGTCCACCCCCAATTCAGCTGCGGCGTCAGGGTTGCGCGAACACGCCTCGACAGCGATGCGCAGGTTCGCGGCGGCCATCAGATTCGTGAAAACGTTGTCGCGCACGATCGCGGTGTACTCATCGGGACCGGTCACCCCGTCGATACGCCACGCTCCGTGCCGATCGTGGTGCCCGAGGGACAGCCACATCCGCGCCGTCTCGACGAGCACCTCCAGACCACACTGCTGTTCCAGGGACTGGTCTCCGGTTACCAACCGGTACCGCTCGAACGCCATCGCGATTCCGGCGTTGACGTGAAACGCGGCGGTCCCGGCGGGCCAGTAGGCCGAGCACTCTTCGCCGTGGATGGTCCGCCACGGGAAGCTCGCACCCTTCAAATCAAGCTCGGCAGCCCGGTCGCGCGCCATGTCCAGCGTCGACGCTCGCCATCGCAGTGCGTCCCCGGCGGCCCAGGGGGCGGTGTAGGTGAGAACCGGGAGAACGTATCCCTCGGTGTCCCAGAACGCATGTCCGTCATACCCGGTACCGGTGAGCCCCTTGCCCGCGATGGCGCGGCCCTCCGCGCGAGCACTGGCCTGCATGACGTGAAAGAGGCCGAAGCGGACCGCCTGTTGGCAATCGGGGTCGCCGTCGACCTCGACATCGGCGCAGTCCCAAAAGTCGTCGAGGTACTCGCGCTGGGTATCGAGCAGGCCCTGCCAGCCGGTGTAGCGTGCGCTCGCTATGGCGGCGGCAGCCTGGTCGCGAAGCGCCGGGCGGGAGCGCAGGCTCGACCACCCGTAGGCCAGAAATTTGACGACGCGGAGCCGCTCCCCCGCTCTCAGGTTGCACACCACCGTGGTGCGTGCCCAGTCGTCGCCGGAGTCGCCGCTGATATCCACCCGTCCCGGGGCCTCCACAACGTGATCCATCGCAGCAGCCATCATCAGTCCGGTTCCGCGGGTCCGGTGGATCAACAGCGCACCGGATTCATTGACCTCGTGTTGGACGGCTACCAGTGGATCCCTCAGTACCGCCGCGACTCGCGGATCATCTGGCGGCGCCGGTTGATCCTCGTTGGCCACCAGCTCGGACTGCAGCGTGACGCGCAGATCGTCGCCGACTGCCTCCACCTCGTACTCGATGGCGGCGAGCCCTCGTTGGGCCAGCGAAACCAGCCGGGTAGTAGTCACCTGGACGTGCTTGCCTACTGGCGACCTCCATTCGGCGACCCGGTTGAGGGTGCCGGCACGCAGGTCGAGAGTCCGTTCGTGGGAGAGCAACTCGCCGTATCGCACATCGAGCGGTTCGTCGTCGACCAACAGCCGGATCAACTTGCCGTTGGTGACGTCGACGATGGTCTGCCCGTCCTCGGGATCGCCGTACCCCGCTTCGCC
>CAZCHU010000301.1:0-2429 GCA_964498215.1 uncultured Mycobacterium sp.
GCGCCAGGTGGCGGCGTCCGGCCACCAAGCCAGATCGCACGAATTGAGCGCGTGAGGTCGAGATCGGCCACGGGTATGACCTGCATTCTTCCCAGAGTTAGGTCATCGGCAACTGAAAGTTGGCTCATGACCGCCGGTCCCGCACCGGCGAGCACGGCCGCGCGAATCGCGGCCAGTGACGAGAGCTCTAGGACCGGAGATGCATGGCAGGCATCCGGTCCGAAGCGGTGGCGCAGTGACGCCAGGAAGCACTCCCGGGTTCCGGACTCGGGCTCTCGGAGAACTAGCGGGGTTTTCGCGAGCTCCGCTGCAGTGATCGGCTCGCGACGTCGCGCCCAGTTGTGGTCCGGTGTGGCGACCACCACCAGTTCGTCGTGCGTAATCGTCTTACTGCGAACTCCGCGTGGCACCGTAGGGCCCTCGATGATGCCTAGATCGGCCTCTCCTCGCTGCACCGCTCTGGCTACTTCTCCGCTGTTGGCAATGGCGAGTATGACGTCAGGTGCGACCTGGCCACTGCGTTGAGCTTCCGCACGCATCGACACCAGCCATGGCGGCAAGAGATGCTCTGCGACGGTCAAGCTCGCCGCTACTTTGATCCGGCTACGGCTTTCCTCCCGCAGCGTCGCCAGACTGGTATCGAGCCGCTCGGCTGCGCCAAGAAGTTGTTGCGCCCATTCAGCGACGACCGTTCCGGCATTCGACAGTTGCGAGCCTCGAGCCGTCCGCAACACCACCTGCACGCCGATCAATCGTTCTAAGGATGCAAGCCGCGCCGAGACAGCTTGTTGGGACATGCCCAACTCTCGGCCTGCCGCGCCGAGACTGCCGAGCCGGGCGATCGTCAATAGCAATTCCAGCGACTTCAGTTCTGGCATACGAGAACTCAATGGCATCGCTCGGCGAGTATACCCGCCCTGTCCTACGCAGAGTCGCTAGCTGTGATCTGACAAGACACCGCCCCCTACCGGAATGGGTCTCTCCCCGCCACCATCGACGGCTGGCCTATTCCGGTGATCAACGGTGATCCAACAAGCCCCGGATCGGCGCATGGTTCACCGCTAGAGCGAATTGGAACGTTGCGCAAATTGACGCGACCAGAGCGCTTCGTTGATTAATCTGCCTCACGGTGGCCATGGCGCTTCGCTTGGCCAACGAGTCTTGGTCAGTTCCGGCATCCCCAGAAGGAGTAAACGCATGCCAACCCCCGGTCATCCGTCGAAGTCGCCGGGAGTCGTGAAACCGGTTGATCCCGATCTGATGGAGGACACCGGCACGGGCCTAGATTTCGGAACCCGCCCCGACCGGATGTTGGGGAACTTGACCCCGGTAGACCGATTTTTCATCCGCAGCCACGCGCCCACGCCGAGGGTGGATCTGCAGCGTTGGCGATTGCGCATCGGAGGAAACGCCATCCAACGCCCGCTCAGCTACACCTACCAACAGCTGTGTACTGAGTTCCCCCTGTTCAGCAAGGTGCTGACCATCGAATGCGCCGGCAACCGACGAGTTCTGTTCGGTGAAGAACTCGGCGTGACGTTCGACGGCACCCAGTGGGGACGCGGCGCTATCGGCACCGCCGAATGGACTGGTGTGCGGTTGCGGGACCTCCTGAAACCTTGTGGTGTCAGCGACGACGCGGGTGAGGTGATGGCCGAGTCGTTCGACGAGATCTCCGCCCGTCGACCGCTGCCGATGGCCAAAGCCATGGCTGAGGACACTTTGGTGGCCATCGCGATGAACGGTGAAGTGCTACCACCGGATCACGGTTTTCCGGCCCGCCTGGTGGTCTCGGGCTGGCTCGGCGCCGCCAGCATCAAATGGCTGCGCAGCCTCGAAGTCACGCGCCGACCGCAACCAGTGCCGTGGACCACCGTGGACTACATCCTTGCCCGTCCCGACTACCCGGCCGACGGGCCTGAGCTCGGTCCAGCTATCACCGCTCTGACAGTCTCCAGCCTCGTCGAATTACCTTGGCCAGCGGAGCTTCTCGCCCAGCCGCAGATCATTCGGGGGCGCGCCTACGCTGGTGAGAACCCGATCGAAACCGTCGAATACCGCATTAATGACGGCCCGTGGACCGCCGCCGTCATCACCACAGACGCAGAACCCGGGGTATGGGTGCGATGGCAATTCCACTGGCACCCTGATCCCGGCGACTACCTGTTGCGCATTCGCGCCACCGATGACCGCGGCAACACTCAGACCGAATCAACTCCCTTCAACGAATTGGGCTATCTGCACGAATCGATCGTGGCGCATCCGATCTCGGTCATCTCAGCAACTCAGGGCGGTTGAGGTGATTCAAGCTGGTAGCTGCGTCGACGAGCAAGAGTCAGGGGTGTGCGCTTGCTATCAAGCGGTTCAACATGCGACGGGTTCCGGGTGGCGGTTCCCCAATTGCGCGGATCGACCCGCACCATTTCAGG
>CAZCHU010000302.1:0-2386 GCA_964498215.1 uncultured Mycobacterium sp.
ATGCTCGAGCACATGAAGAACTACGACATGGTTCTGAAGAAGGTGAGCTCGTGGTTGAAGCCTGACGGTCGAATGATGGTGCAGATCCTCGGAAACCGACGGTTCGCGTACGACTTCAAGACGACGGACTGGATGGGAAAGTATTTCTTCGCCGGTGGCACGATGCCGAGCCGAGACTTGTTTGAGTACTTCCTTCCGCCAGACTTGAAACAATCCACGGTCTGGGATATCAACGGACGCAACTACAGCAGAACTCTCGAGGCATGGCTAGCGAAGCTCGACGAGAACTCCGCGGAGTGCCTGCGGGCTCTGGAGGGTGGCCCTACATCCGCCTCCATAGCTCTGCAGCGGTGGAGGATGTTCTTGATCTTCTGCTCGGAGGTCTTCGGCTATGGGGCCGGCAATGAGTGGATGGTCTTCCACTACTTGTTCGAAAAGGCCCCTGACACTGTGACGTCGGCCTGAAATTCGAGTGACGCATCTCACCGTTCGACGGGCAGTCCTGCCGAGTCGGGCATTGGGGCGACCGATAATCTGAACTGGTAACTCATTGTGGCAGAGAGTATTTAGAATCTCGCGACGCCGCGTTAGCGGCTGTTCTCGCATCTCGCGCCGGGCGAGCTGACTCGACAGGCATTACCGGAACTGTGAGAGAATACGTCGATCGCATCGATGCGACGGCGCGGATGCATTCCGCAGCCCCTAGGGCCATGAGCCACATCACACTACTTGTCAGTTGGGAGTCCCCGTGCGCGCCTCCGCAGCAGCTGAATCATCCGTCGAATCGCGCTGGGCAGCTGGCGTGATAACGCTGTTCTACGGCGCCGCATCTGCGCTCGTCGCCGGTCTGGCACTTGCCGCAGCGACCGGTTGGCCGACGTTGGCCGTTGTTTCTTCTGCGGTCGCTTTCGGTGTGCTGGTCGGCGTGCAGTCCCGACTCATCGCTCGCGGCCCGATCCAGGGGTGGAAGGCTGTGACGGGGCGTGCCGCCATTGCAGTTGTGGTCGGAGTTGTCGTCGGCGAGCTAGCAGTACTCGCCCTGTTCGCCGGGGCCGTGGACCGAAGTCTGGACGACGCGGCGGCACGGTCGGCCGATGCTGTGCCCGCGGTCGTGCAGGCATCGGCGGATCTGACTCAGAGCCGGGCAGCGCGAACCGAGCTCGACGTCGCGGTCGAACAGTCTCGGGACAGGCTCGACCATGCGTTGGTGGTCGCCCGTTGCGAGTACAACCCGTCCCCGGCGTGTCCGCAGACCCTCATCACCGGGATGCCCGGTCGGGGACCGGAAACACGGACTGCGAATGAACTTCTCGCTGATGCCCGCCAGGACCTGGACGCGTCCCTCGGAATGCGTGAGCGCCGGGCACCCGAACTGGACACGGCCATCGTTGCCGACGAGCGCGCACTCGAGAATGCGCGCGCGACCGCCGTCGCGGCCTCCGATCGTGGCCTGGGCGCCCGATGGGTTGCGATGCATGAGTACACGCTGGCCGGGGCCGGCACGATGCTGCTGCGGCTGGCAACGGTCGCGTTCTCCGTTCTCCTGAACCTGTTTCCGCTGATCCTCAAGCTCTGGCGCGGGCAAACCACTAGCGAGAGGCTGGCGGCCGCCCAGGCCGAGCGTGAGCGTGCCGAAATTGAGGCCGACACCGCGATCGCGGTCAAGCGCTCCGAGGTGCGGCGGACCGCCGAGGTCCTCTGGGCCGAGCAACAACTGGCCAGTGCGCGGCTTGCGATCGAGGCGCAGCACGAGATCGACCGTTCGCTTCATCAACGTCGCGTCGCGCAGGCCCTCGAGGGGCCCATCCACGCCGAAACGCAGCAAGAAGAGCAGGAAGAGATAGCAGCCGATATGTTCGAGCCGAAACAACTGGACTCCGCAGCGGCCGCCCCGGCCCGCATCAATGACCACCTGCCGGCACCCGTCGAGTCTCACGTCGCCGAGCGTGATCAACGGCAGGTTCTCCCGGGGATTCCCGACCTCACCCGGTCCGCCGTTCGCTGGATCCGTCCGCTGGTACCTCCCATCGTCGCCAAGGCCATCGACTCCACAGCCCACCCGGTGCGTACCGCTCGTCAGGTATTCGAAGAGGTCGAGGAGATCAACTTCTCCCTGCGCCGCACGCACACCGTGACAGTGCATTCAACGGACAACCCGCCGTCGGAAAATGAACACGAACCGGCCCGGGACGATGACGAAGGTGCCAGGCGGCGGGTCGAGTCTTCAGTGGTCAGGAGCGATCTCGGCGGTGGACACACCGAGTCCCCGTCTGGTGCTCTGTCGGGCCGTTCACCGAACGTCACCCTCGGTGGGGGAGGAAGCCGCCCGCGCGGATTGCCTAAACCCGATGGCGCACGCCAACTTCCGTCCGGAGGGTAGTGGGGT
>CAZCHU010000303.1:0-2380 GCA_964498215.1 uncultured Mycobacterium sp.
CCCTCGACGCCAACACCCTGTCCACATGGCAAACCCTCATCACCAACGCAGGACAACCCGACCCCGATCCCCAGCTACCGAGTGTGTCGATCGGGGATGCCGTCGGCGTCGAAGGCAACAGCGGTACCTCTGATCTGGGTTTCACGGTGTCGCTGTCGGAGGCTTCTGCCGATGAGGTGACCGTCGGTTATGCCACTGCTGATGGCACCGCGGCTGCTGGATCGGACTACGTCGCCAAATCGGGGACCATCACCTTCAGTCCCGGGGTGATCTCGCAGGTGGTGCAGGTCGGCATCGTCGGCGACGCCACCGTTGAGTCCAACGAGACCTTCACCGTCACCCTGTCGAATGCGGCCGGGGCCAGCATTGGCGACGGTGTGGCCACCGGCACCATCACCAACGACGATGCGTCGGCGCCCCAGTTGCCGAGTGTGTCGATCGGGGATGCCGTCGGCGTCGAAGGCAACAGCGGTACCTCTGATCTGGGTTTCACGGTGTCGCTGTCGGAGGCTTCTGCCGATGAGGTGACCGTCGGTTATGCCACTGCTGATGGCACCGCGGCTGCTGGATCGGACTACGTCGCCAAATCGGGGACCATCACCTTCAGTCCCGGGGTGATCTCGCAGGTGGTGCAGGTCGGCATCGTCGGCGACGCCACCGTTGAGTCCAACGAGACCTTCACCGTCACCCTGTCGAATGCGGCCGGGGCCAGCATTGGCGACGGTGTGGC
The DNA here is from genome assembly GCA_964498215.1 of uncultured Mycobacterium sp. GTDB lineage: Bacteria > Actinomycetota > Actinomycetes > Mycobacteriales > Mycobacteriaceae > Mycobacterium. Next base: position 731 of record CAZCHU010000303.1, read on the forward strand.
CACCGGCACCATCACCAACGACGACACAGAAACACCCGACCCGGGTGATCCCGGCGAGGGCACGATTTTCCACGTGACCGCGAGTGGATCAGACGTCGTGGGATTTGATCCCGCGAAGGACAAACTCGATTTCGGCAACGTCTCGGTGCACAACTTCATCGTCGTCGACACACCTGAGGGCGTGGGTTTCCGCAGTCCCTGGACGGGCGATACGGCGATCGTCGCGGGTGTATCCCTGGGCCAGTTGACCGTCGACAACTTCACCCCGATCATCAACGATCACCTGCGCCAGGATGTGTCCGGTGCGCTGGCCTGGGAGCAGGGCGTGACACCCGAAGCCAACACGGTCTACGCACGTTCCCATGAAGTTGGGCAGATCGACCGGGTGGAGTTCGATGCGGCTACCGATGTGGTGGATTTCCGCTACTACGGGTCCCGCGAACAGATCTACATGACCGACAGTCCAGAAGGCGTCATCATCTCCAACGCGGGCACCGGGCAGGCGTTGATCCTGCAAGGCGTCACCAAGAGCGAACTCGGCGCAACCAACTTCGTGTTCCATCCCGCCCAGGTACGCGAGGACGCACTGAACAACCAGCTCGGCATTGGTCCGGTACCTGATTCACAGGTCCGGCCCCAGGGAGTGCCCGTGGCGGGCACCGACGCCTGGCCAACGGGGGCCGGCAACGGAGCCCCCCCGACCGGTGAGACCGGCACGACCACCGTCATCGGCTGGCACTGGGGTACTGACACGGTCCTGGACTTCGAACCGGCCACCGACAAACTGGATTTCGGCTGGTTCCAGGCAGACAACTTCGAGGTCACCGAGCAGGCCGGCTCCACCCAGATCGAAATCGTCAACAACAACCAGACCTACACACTCGACGGTGTTGCGTTAAACGAACTGCAGACCAGCAACATCATCGCGCTCGACAACGCAACCCGCACTAAGTGGCAGAACCTGATTTTCGATGCGCAGTCGCAGGTTCCGTCGCTGAGTTTGTCGGTGGGTGACGCCAGCGTGGTCGAAGGCAACGCGGGAACGTCCAGCATGGACTTCCCGGTGTGGCTGTCTGAATCCTCCGATGAGGTGGTGACCGCGAGCTACAGCACGAGCAACGGCAGCGCGACTGCGGCCGGCCTCGACTACGTGCCCGCAGTGGGAACGATCACCTTCGCCCCGGGTGAAACCTCCAAGTCGGTCACCGTGGTGGTGACCGGCGACACGATGGTGGAGCTCGACGAGCAGTTCACGCTGAGCCTGTCTGCACCGGTCAATGCGACCATCGCCGACGGCATCGCGACGGGCACCATCATCAACGACGATGTCGATCAAGCTCCGGACACATTGCCCGCAGTTTCGGTTGCCGACCTCTCAGTCGTCGAGGGCAACGGAGACCACCACGCCCACTTCATGTTCGAGGTGACCTTGGACAAGGCATCGACGGATCCCGTCACGGTGGTTTACGCGACATCGGACGGAACAGCGCTCGCAGGCCAGGACTATCTGGCGGGTTCGGGAACGCTTACATTCGCACCGGGGGTGACCTCGCAACTGGCGCATGTCGACGTCGTCGCGGACACCGTCGTGGAGCCGAACGAGACATTCACCGTGACGCTGTCGAATCCGTCCGGCGCCACCATCGGCGA
>CAZCHU010000304.1:0-2380 GCA_964498215.1 uncultured Mycobacterium sp.
CGCCAAGCGCACCAATCGGGTAGCCGTTAGATGGTATTACTTAGTGTCAGCAGGTCCAGGAAAATTCTTTGACGAAAGGGTCGGTATGCCCCGAACCTGGTTGGTTTCAACGATCGCGGCTGCGGGAGTCGTGGCTGCGGGATTGTCGACCGGCACCGCTGGGGCGGGTGGGCCGGCTGGCGTCGTTGAGGACGCCGAGGCGATGTCCGTGGCGGTGGGCACGGGAGTGTTCGAGGAAACCCAGGCGGGTTTTGAGGACACCTTGGTGGGTTTTGTGGCCAGGGGCTACACGAACGATGAAGCGTCGGCCAACGTGATAGCGCAATGCCAGGCTGCCGGTGGCGCTGAATGTACGAGCGACGAAGTTACCAATGACGACTTGTGCATCGTGTCCGTTGCTGACCCGCTCAACGACGTGGTGTCCGGCGGCGAGGGAGTAACCGTTGAGGCCGCCCGTCAAGATGCGATCGCGGATGCAGCGGCCCGGAACATGCCCATGTCAGCCGACGCGGTCGTTGTCATTTCGGACTGTTCCTGGATGGAGTAGGCCGATGCCAGGACGTACGGCAAGCAGTATTGGTGGTAGTTGGGTTATCGCCGGAAAGGCGCGCGGCATATGAGAAATCAAGGCAAGTCAGCGGCACTGTTGATGGCTGGTTTGGGCGCCGCGGCGCTCGTGACGGTCGGGGCCGCCCCCACCGCAGAGGCTCGACCGTTCTGTGACGAGTCGGGAAACACCAGGGTCTGCCAAACCAACGGCAGCACGTCGATCAAAGCGAGGCCGGGGACATTGGCGCCCCCGGCTGGCAGCAGGAATCAGGTTCCGTGGCACCCGGGAGGCAGACGCATCGGGGGCGGTCGTGGAGGTGGCCCCTTCCCCAATTGAGGGCCCGTTCCATAGGGCAATCATGCGGTGATCGACCAATACGTATCGTGCGGCGCGCCAACGGTTTCTAGCTACCAGGATTCACTTCTCACCCACTCCCCTAGGCGATGACTGTGCGGTCTCGCCCGGCGGCCTTGGCGGTGTAGAGCGCCTGGTCGGCGATTCCGATGAGTCCCATTGGGTCGCGAACGACCTGGTCGGGTAGGCCCGCGCCACCGATGCTCACGGTGATCGACACTCGGTGCCCGCTGGTGACGGTTTCCGCTTCCGAGATGCTGCGCCGCATCCGCTCGGCCATATCCGTCAGGTCGCGTCGGCCTGCTCCGGGCAGAATGACCAGGAACTCCTCACCTCCGTAGCGGACCAGGACGTCGCCGTCACGCAGCACCTGGCGAGCGGCGGCGACAGTGGACTGGAGCACCCGGTCGCCGACGATGTGGCCGTAGGTGTCGTTGACTGACTTGAAGTGGTCGAGGTCGAGCATAAGGAGTCCAAGAGAGTCCCCAGACCGCTGGGAACGAGCGACTTCCTCCTTGAGTCGCTCGATACCGAACCGACGGTTGTAGATAGACGTCAGCGGGTCGAGAGCGGCGACCCGTTGCAGATCCTGGTGACTCAGGGCATTGGTGAGGGCGACTCCCAGGCCGGGAAGAGCAGACTCGACGACGGCAACAGCCTCCTGATCCATCAGGCGGGCTGCTGCGAGTACCAGGATGCCGACGACGGCGACCCCGTGGCGGACGGGAAGAACCCGCACCTCAGTAGGGACGAAGGTGACGACGGTTCCGGTGAGGGTGACTTCGGGAGGCAGGTGGAGTATCCGGGCTTCTTGGGACCGGGTGACGGTCTGGACGGCGTCCGAATCCGCGAGTCCGGAGGCGTCCCGGATGCCGAGTGAGCCGACGAGCTCGACGCGGCCGGCGTTGACCACCAACAGGGCGGCTCCGTCGACACCGGTCCGCATCGTCAACTCATGGAGGGTGGATTCGGCTAGTGGCTTGAGCTCCAGGTGCGCGGCAAGAGCCTCTCCAATGGCGGATATCCCTTCGGTTACCCGGTGACTGGCTGCCAGGCACTCAACAAGGAGGTTGAAGGAGTTGGCTGACTCGCCGAGTTCGTCGGTGGAGTCGACCGGAACGCGGCAGGAATCCGGATCACACGAAGACCAGTCGCCCGTCGCTGTGGCCTCGCGCATCGAAACCTCGACGCGTCTCATGCTGACCGCGAGTGCTCGGAGCCTTACACCCACGACCCGCTGGACGAGGGCGGTATTGATGGCGCCGACGAGCAGGCCGGCGAGGATGGTCGCGGCGAAGAAGCCCGGACGGATCGCGACGTCAGTCGGGACTCCGAGTGGGATGACCGCGAATGGGAAGGCGACGCCGATGAGGAGTCCGAACCCCATCATCCAGATCCGCAGGTCGAGCAGGACTCGGCTCGTCAGACGGGGTGGCCAGCTGCGGTAGGTCAGCGTCGGCGCCGGTGAGGGCGTCG
>CAZCHU010000305.1:0-2374 GCA_964498215.1 uncultured Mycobacterium sp.
GGTGGGCGGAATCGCTGATGGTTGTGTGAAGATTCGCTCAAGACACGACCGGGCGGCAGAGCCGGATGCACCGACTGCCCGCTCGGGCGGCACCATGGACAGATGGACTCCACTGCGGCGCTCATCTCGTGAACGGTGCGGGGTATCGGGCGCTTGTCGTCGACGACGAAGTTCCGCTGGCTAAGGTGCTGGCCTCGTATTTGGAACGCGAACAGTTCGAGGTGACTGTCTGCCATAACGGGGCCGACGCGGTAGGGCTGGCGCGTGAAGTCGATCCTGATGTGGTCGTGTTGGATCTGGCACTGCCCGGTATGGACGGGATTGAAGTGTGCCGTCAGCTGCGTATCTTCTCGGATGCGTATGTGGTGATGTTGACCGCCCGCGATACCGAGGTCGATACGATCGTTGGGCTGTCGGTGGGCGCGGACGACTACGTCACCAAACCGTTCAGCCCGCGGGAGTTGGTAGCCCGCATCCGGGCAATGCTGCGCCGGCCTCGCACCGTGAGCTCACCGGCGGGCCGTCCGGGCGAGCCGCCCACTCAAGCACCGTCCCCGCCGCGGGTGTTTGGGCAGCTGTCAATCGACGTGGCTGGACGGCAGGTCTTCCTCGGCGGAGAACCGGTGGCGTTAACCCGTACCGAGTTCGACATCCTGGCCGCGCTGTCGGCGCGCCCGGGTGTGGTGTTTAGTCGTCGCCAACTGCTGGATGCGATCTGGGGTGAGCCGTGGGTGGGTAATGACCACCTCGTGGATGTCCACGTCGGCCATTTGCGGCGAAAGCTTCGCGACGACCCGGCCGAGCCGTCGTACGTCTTTACGGTGCGGGGCGTGGGATATCGGATGGTGGCTGGGTCGTGAATGTCGGTGAGGTCTGCGCCGGCGAACGCCGCAAGGCGCCGCGGCTGCGTTTCGGTATTGCTATGCGACTGCTTGTTGCGCAAGCTCTGGTTCTGTCCGCGGCCGGGGCGACGACCTGGGTCGTGGCCGCTTTCGTCGGCCCGCCGCTATTTCGGGAACACCTGCTGCAGGCCGGGGTCACCCACGATTCCGGCGAGCAATTTCACGCCGAGCAGGCCTACCGCTATGCCACCGCCATCTCGATATCGGTGGCGGTCGCAGTGGCGGCCCTGACCGCGCTGATAGTGACGGCCTACTTCAGTCGCAGGCTGCAACGGTCGGTCAGCGAGGTGTCCGCTGCGGCAACCGCGGTCGCCGACGGCCACTACGGGATCCGGGTGTCGCCACTGCATTTGGGCGAGGACTTCGCCAAACTCTCGCAAGCTTTCAACGAGATGGCCCAGCGATTGGAGTCCGTCGAGGCCACCCGCCGCCAGCTCTTCGGGGACCTGGCACACGAAATCCGGACGCCGGTCTCGGTGCTGGATGCCTATATGGAGGCCGTGGAGGACGAGGTGAGGACACTGGACGGCGAAACCACCGCGATGCTGCGCGACCAGACCCGGCGGCTGGTGCGGTTCGCCGAGGACATCGCCGCGCTGGCCGAAGCCGAAGATGCACGTGTCACGATCACCCGGCAGTGGGTTGACCCGGCGGTGGTCATCACCAGCACAGCTAACGCCACCGCCGACCGATACGCGGCCAAACAGGTCGACCTGTCCACGACTATCGGTGTGCTTCCGCGGATCTGGGCTGATCCGCATCGCCTGGCCCAAGTGCTGGCCAACCTGATCGACAATGCGCTACGCCACACCCCGCCCGGCGGCCACGTCGAGGTGCGTGCGCTGGCCGATCATGGCGAGCTGGCCGTCACTGTGACCGACAACGGTGAGGGCATCGACGCCTCGCACCTGCCGCATGTGTTCGAGCGGTTGTACCGCGCCGACACCGCCCGCAACCGCGACCGTGGCGGCGCGGGGATCGGGCTCGCCATAGCCAAGGCTCTGACCGAGGCCCACGGAGGACGTATTACTGCCGATAGCCGCGGACCCGGGTCCGGCAGCACCTTCACCGTGGCCCTACCGCTGGGGGCCAGTTCCGAAGGCGGTGGCGAGCCTCCCGCGGCGGGCCTGCGGCCAGCCCATGGATAGCGCGAGGTCGGGGTCCGGTTCACACACGGATGGACACCGACGTACGTGTATCGACTGCGTCACGGGTCGGGACCGCGCCGAATACCCTGGGTGGGTATTGGACGATGTCGTGTTACGGTGACGGCCGTGTCGACGCGTGGTCACCGCAGCGCTTGGGCCGTCAGTGCCCGCGCTGCTGATGCGCGGCGCTGGATATTGATAGGTGCGCCGCTGATTGCGTTACTGGCTGTCGTTGTGGCCGGTCTACCAGCTCTCAGTAATGTCGTTGGCGCACACAGTCACGGTGCACACCCCGCCGGGGCACTGCACAACAACCACGGCCAC
>CAZCHU010000306.1:0-1097 GCA_964498215.1 uncultured Mycobacterium sp.
GCACATTCCGCCGAGGCGGTCGTGCATATCGCCGCCAAGAAAGCCGTCGAAGAGTCCGTCGCTGATCCGCTGTTCTACTACCGGGAGAACGTCATCGGCATGCACGCGGTGCTGGCCGCAATGGTCGCCGCCGGAACGACGCGCATCCTGTTCTCCTCGAGTGCGGCGGTGTACGGAGTCGTTTCAACCAGCCCGGTCACCGAGACTTCACCGACGGCCCCGTCCTCGCCGTACGGCTGGACGAAGTTGATGGGCGAGCAGATGATTCGTGATGTCGCGGCGGCGCATCAGCTGAATTGGTCGGCGCTGCGCTATTTCAATGTGGCCGGTACCGCCGCACCGGAACTGGCCGACCGAGGCGAGAACAATTTGATTCCACGGGTATTCAGGGCGATCACCTCGGGTGTCCCTCCCAAGATTTTCGGCGACTCCTACCCGACTCCGGACGGAACCTGCATCCGCGACTACGTCCACGTAGAAGACATCGCGGACGCGCACGTAGCCGTCATCGACAGCATGGCCACCACCGAGTTGGCCGACACCTACAACGTCGGCACCGGCACCGGCACCAGCGTCCTCGATGTCATCAACGCGGTGCGGCAGGTCACAGGAATCGAATTCCCGTGTGACATCACCGCGCCGCGCCCTGGCGATCCCGCCGAAGTGGTGGCCGACCCGACACTGATACGTGATGCACTCGGTTGGGAGTCACGCCACGACCTCGCCGGCGCCGTCGAGAGCGCCTGGCGCGCATGGTCAGATACGCCCTAGGCGAAGGGCCGACCTGATCGGCTCAGGTCAGAGCCCCGGAGACCAGTAACTGGAAGCGCGCGAAGGAAAGGTCGCTGCCGATACACAGCCGGGGCAGGGCCAACGGATCGCTGTCGCGGTCGGCCAAGCCCTCGACTGTCGACAGCGCCCACCGCACGCCCAGTCGGCACAGTTCTTCACGCGCACGCTCGTCGAAATCCTGGACGCGACCGTTAGGATAAGCGAAAACCTCAGTCGCGCAGCCGGTTTCACGTTCCAACACCCCGCACGAGTCGGCGATCTCGCGCTGCACCTTCTCGTCCGAGCAGCGCGCGAGAATGGGGTGG
>CAZCHU010000306.1:1197-2370 GCA_964498215.1 uncultured Mycobacterium sp.
GGCCGATCCGAGTCATGATGGTGCTCGATTCGTTCAGCTTTGGAGGCGCGGAGAACCTGATCGCCGAACTCGGTCGGCGGGCGCCCGATTCACTGGACATCTCGGTTGCCAGCCTCCAGCCCGCCGGGCCGGACAACACCGCGATGTTGGACCGACTCACCGAGGCGGGTCTGAGACCGACATTCCTAGGTATGCGACGGCTGTTGGATCCGGTCGGCTTCATGCGGCTGGTGCGCGCACTACGGGAGGCTCCGGTCGACGTGGTGCACGCCCACCTCGGCTATGCCGCGATCGTCATCCCACTCGCCGCGCGCCTGGCCGGCAAGCCCGCCGTCGCCACCCTGCACGTCAACCCGCCGCACCGGCTACGTGGCGGCGAGTGGCTCAAGGAGCGGCTGTCCATCCGGGTACCCGGGCGGCTGGGGCGCCTTGTGCTGCTCTCTGAGCACGCCCGCGACCAGTTCGCCGAACGGCACGGCCCGGCGCGCCACACCTGGCGGGTGATTCCCAATGGCGTGGACACCACCATCTATGCCCCGCAGGCCAGGGCCCGGTCAGGAGATGCCCCGGTATGGGCCTGCATCGCAGCAATGCGCCCGGACAAGAACCACGTCGGTCTGGTGCGCGCGTGGGCCGGCGTAGTCGCTGCCCACCCGGGCGCGACCCTGCTGATCGTCGGGGACGGCCCGAGCCGCGAAGACACCGAAGCCGTGATCGAAGAGCTCGGCCTGACCGACCGGGTGCGTATGCTCGGTCGCCGTGAGGACGTGGTCGACGTCCTGCACGGCGTTGACGGAGTTGTATCCGCATCGATCGACGAGGCGCTGCCGACGGCCTTGATCGAAGCGGCCGCGTGTGGACTCCCGGTAGTCGCGGCCGACGCCGGTGGCACCCGCGAGATCGTCATCGACGGGGTCACCGGGCGGGTGGTACCGATCGGTGACGACGCCGCACTGACCGCGGCGCTGCTGGACGTGATCGATCATCCGCAGCGAGCCGAGGAGTTCGGCAGAGCGGGACGCGATCGCGTCGAGCAAAGGTATTCCCTGTCGCACTGGGTGGACGAACTTCGGGACCTCTACCTTGAGGTGATCAGCGGAGAATCCATCAGGCCGCAATGAATCTCTTGCCCACCCCCGAGGTGACGATCACCGACGCTGCCATCCAGGACGC
>CAZCHU010000307.1:0-2343 GCA_964498215.1 uncultured Mycobacterium sp.
GGCTGCACGCATTCGCTACCGAACTTTGTTGCGGTGAAAGGATTACCCTCCAACGACGCGAGCGGCTCAGCTGCCTTCCATCGTCGATCGCCCACCGGTTGCTGCGCGTAGGGTATTCCAAGATAGGCGTGCGACTTCTGGTCATTCTGGTTGGAATACACTACGCCGCAGATACTTCCGATGCTCAAGTCGACGATTTGCACCGCAGAATCACACGACCGATCTTCAGATTGAGGTGTGGCAGGCCCAGTCCCACGTTCCGAAGTGCAGGCGGTGAGCACCAACGTTGCGAGGGTGATTAGGGCGATCAGCTGCTTCACTCGTGCCATGGCCAAACGCTACTATCCATCGGCCGCGGGCTGGCCACGCCTGCGGCAAGATATTTTGCGCCGCCGGTACCTGCTGGCTGGACCAGCCGAATCCTCGCGGCGATAGGCACGTCCTCGGTTCGGCCTCGAAAAGTGCTCGGCCGCAAAACCATATGTTGTGGCCTGTTCGGGCACCCCTGAATATTCGACCTTTACACATTCGTGGCATTCGATGCTGCAAGCCCGAAGAGGTCACGCAACATCCGAAGAGTGCCGACATTCCCGTATGTTGATCGTAGAGTTGACTCGGGACTGGCGAAGGTCTGCCGCGACTTGAACCATGAGAGGAACCCATGAGTACTAATTCATTACGCTCCCCGGCAATCGTCGGCCTAGCCACCGTTGCGTTGATATCCGTGGGGTGCGGGAACGACAGGAGCGTCGAAGCGTCGCAGGCGCCGCAATTCGGGCTGATTGCCACCTCCGAGGTGCAGGCGCCACCCACCGAGGTCACGCTAGTCGGGGAGCGGGACGTTGAGGTGACGCTGACCGGCCCGATCGCTGCGAAGTATTCGACGGCGACCGACAGTCAGAAGCAGGCGCTGGGCAAGCCGCTGACCGGGGACCACAACGCTGGGACCCGGGAAAGCGGCGTGGTGTTCCAACAATTCCAGGGCGGCGTGATTGTCGCCAAGAATGACAAGCCGGGCACACCTGCCTACATCACCTGGGGCAAAATCCGGGAAGCCTGGAATGTCGAACGCGACCCGGAGGGCATTCCCGACGTCGCGGGTAAGAACGGCTCGGCAGGCCCGCTGGGTGTGCCGACCAGCGACGAGAACCCCGTCGGTGATCTGCTTGTGACAATGTTCGAGTACGGAAGCATCACGTTTGAACCCGACACTGGCGATGTCGAGGTGACGGTCAACGGCAAGGTCGTGCCATCCGGCCTCTAGAGCGACAGGGTCGCCCGCAGTTGCAACTGGCGGGTGGCTACAACTCTGTGAACGCGTCCCGGCGCGCCAAATCTAGCTACTGGGCGAGGCGCGTCCGTCGTGATGTCGCGTTGCTAAGGAATCACGTTGCCCCGCGATGCGGCACATAGCTGGCGCATAGCAAGCCGACAGCCGGGACCTAGGGATTCGACCTACCTTCATAGTCACCTCGATCTAGAAGGAGACCACGTGATCCATTCTCGAATTCATGCCGCGGTAGTCGCAACCGCCAGTGCCGCCCTGCTGGCAACCGCGGTGGCGTTGTCGTCAGACTCGGCGGCATTCGAGCAGCCTCCTGGGAACCACGATGCGTTTGTGCAGTGCATGACCGACAATGGAGTGCCAGCGCCTCCGGCGGGTGGTCCGGGAGCCCCGGGCGGTCCGCCTCCAGGCGGGACGGGCGGAACACCGCCCGGCGCTGGCGGTCCGCCACCACCACCTGGCGCTGGCGGTCCGCCGCCACCACCTGGCGTCGACGAGCAAACGTGGGACAGCGCATGGCAAGCGTGCGCTTCGTTGGCGCCACCGCCACCGCCCCCGCCGGGCAGATAAACGCGAGCTTCGAGCGGTAATCCGCCCCATTTGATCGCCCGCGAATACCGGAACTGGTCGACTGCTGGTGGGTGCCCATACGATGACAGCTATGGGCTATTTTCCCTATCCCGGCCACTATCCGCCGCCGGCCCAGCCACAGCGTGCGGCTGGCGACCTCGGCTGGTCGATCACGATGATCGTGCTCACAGTGCTCTCGTGGGGGTTCGCCGCGTTCTTCGGCCTGTTCCTGCTGGCGTTTCTCGACCACTGTCCACCGGCGACGTGCAGCGCGGACGGCGCGATGCTGGCGATCGGTTCGGCCTTGCTGGTGGCCGCGGGCATCGCAGTCATCGGTGTGACGATCACAGTGGTCCGACTGGTCCGACGAAAGACGGCCTGGCCGATCGCCTTGGGGACACTGGTGCTATGCCTGGCTGCCTACCTCTGCGGCATTGTCGGCTATTTCGTCTCGGTCGGAACGACCTAGTGGCCGCCAGTTCCATTGA
>CAZCHU010000308.1:0-2320 GCA_964498215.1 uncultured Mycobacterium sp.
TTCGCGCTTCGTAGCGCTTGCACCGGATCTGGGTGAGGCGCGGCGTAGTCCACACGTCGATGCGCGGCCGGGAGGTGAAACGAACACGACCCACGCGGGGCGGTGGCTTGACTGATTGGTCCATCGCGGGTCTTACTAAGTTGCGGCCGGCGACGGCCGGGTAGCTGTCGACATGACCCTGCCGTGCGCACGACCCGATTGGAGCGAACATGGCCCTGCCCGAACCCTCACCAGAATCGACCTGCTTGATCACCGGCGCGTCGTCGGGCATCGGCGTCGAGATCGCCCGGGCGCTCGCCAAGCGTGGCCAGAACCTTGTGCTGCTCGCTCGGCGCGTCGACCGGCTCGAAAGCCTGGCATCCGAGTTGTCCGACGAGTTCGGTGTCCGGGTCGAGGCGCTCGGCTGCGACGTCAGCGACCCAGCAGCGCGCGCCGAGGTACCCGACCGCGTCGCCCAGCTCGGTCTCACGGTCGAGCTGCTCGTCAACAACGCGGGGTACGGCACGGCCGGCAAGTTCGTCGAGCTCGACCCCGAACGCGAGGTTGGCATGGTTCGCGTCAACGTCGAGGCGGTCACCGCGTTGTGCAGTGCGTTCGTTCCGCCCATGGTGGACCGCGGCCGCGGGGCGGTGCTCAACGTCGCCTCAACGATTGCGTTCCAACCGATCCCGGGCCAGGCCGGCTACGCGGCGACGAAGGCGTACGTACTCTCCTTCACTCAGGCACTGCACACCGAGCTGCACGGGACCGGGGTTACTGCCACGGCGTTGTGCCCGGGGCCGGTCAAAACTGAGTTCATGGACGAGCCGGGCATGGAGGAAAGCGCGTCGGCGTTGCCCAAGCCGATGTGGCTGGACCCGGCTGAGGTAGCCGAGGCCGGCGTTCGCGGGGTGGAGACCGGCGACGGAATCGTCGTCCCCGGTGTGGCCAACGTCGTCACCCGCTTGATCGGCCGGCACACGCCGCGATGGCTGCTGCTCAGCACGATCCGGCGGCTAACCGGCATGAGGTAAACGAATGAGCCTGCTTCGCAGGAGTATTCAAAGGAATCATCTGCGTGGGGCTGAGCTTCAGGGGTCGGTAGCAACGAACCGCGGCAGAGTATGGCCTATCGGGGGGCAGAACACACCGGCTACCACTTTCCATCAGAGACTTTATCCGGGCTCGCGCCGCCCAGCGCCACCACCGACGTCGAATCGACCGGCAGAAATGGATCCTCCTCGCCACCAAGCTTTTCGCCGACGGTCTTGACCTTCGCCAATATCTCCGACGCCGCGAGATCCTCGGCGTCGGCGTCGTAATAGTCGAACCACGGCAGACCCGCGCTCACGTAGGCTTCTCGGTCGACCGGTGTCGGAGGCGGCACCTCTCCGGTGATGGCGGTCCACTGCGCAGCCGAACACAAGTGGACGAACACCCGCCGCGCATCGCTCTGGTCGTAGTCGGCGAGCGGACGGTCATCGACGTAGACCTCCTGCCGCATCCGCCCGCCGGCCCCCAGCCCCATGTCCGCCGAACCGACCTCCTCGGCGCATGCCATCGGGGCCATGCTCGCACAGAGTTGTGCGCGTGCTTCCTGTGCAGCGCACCAGGCCGCCAGCGCCTGCTCGGTCAGACCGACGGCCCGTAGTTGCACACCACCATGTGTCTCCTGCCCGGTGACCTGCCCTTCGACGGTGGCGCCCAAACCGAGCGGGACGGCCACGAACTGGCGGATGAATCCATCCCCGGCGTTGATACCGTCCAGCCACGGCTGATCAGGCAACGCAACATAGTTCTGCGGTTCCTTGACGAGGTGCTCAATCCACGGCAAGCCACTGACCGCACACACCTTGCCCACACCAACCTGCAGTGCAGCGGGTTCGGAAGCATGGAACGACAGCCACATCGCCTCGCGCTGGTAGATCGGCAGCATCACCCCGCCGCGGGCCAGCCACTCGGCCGGTGCAGTGTCGGGGTAATCCTCAACCCGCCGCAACGGAAACCGGCCTAGGCCCGGCGGCAGCGGATGCAGCCCCGTCTCTGGGATCCGCAACGTCCGCTGAAAATCCACCCTCACCGGACCCATCACCAACTGGTCCCCGACGATCTCTACCGGCATCGTGCCCGTCATGACAACCCCATCCTCTATGTGATGGACATATCTGTAGCAGCAGCCACCGACACGACTGACTCGCCTAAACCGGAGACTCTCGCGAAACCCTTGATCGGCGACGAGCCTTAACAATGCACCCGGGTGCGTAGAGCGCGCCTTAGTGGTGCGAATGTCCTGCGTTGGTGATGAGGGTTTGCCATGTGGACAGGGTGTTGGCGTCGAGGG
>CAZCHU010000309.1:0-2317 GCA_964498215.1 uncultured Mycobacterium sp.
GGGCACCGAGATCGCGCACGTCGAGGAGCCGCTGCAGATCGTCGCTGGCCAGCGCTACGTCCGCGGTTTCCACTGCCACATCGGTACCGCCCAAACCCATGGCGATACCGATGTCGGCCGCGGCGAGGGCCGGAGCATCGTTGACGCCGTCGCCGACCATGGCGACTATGTGGCCTTCATCGCGGAGCCGTTGCACCGCTTCGAGCTTGTCGTCGGGCAACACCTCGGCTCGCCATTCTGTGATCCCGAGCTGCTCGGCGACCGCCGCAGCCGCATCCGGGTGATCCCCGGTGAGCATGACGATTCGGCGTACACCTTTGGCCCGCAATCGATCCAGCACGACGGCCGCTTCGGGACGGACCTCGTCGCGCAGGCTGATGAGACCGACCAACTTGCCGTCCACGGCCAGCAGCAGTGGGGTTTCGGCCTGGCGACGCAGGGTGTCGACCCACTCGGTTGCCTTCTTGGTCACCCGCACCTTCTCTTGGCGCAGCAGCGAGGGGCTTCCCAGTAGCAGGGTCCGCCCGTCTGCCCGGGTACGCATTCCAAGGCCGACGAGCACTTCGCATTCCTCGTGTGGCGGGATCTCGACGTGGCGTTCCTTGGTCGAACGGATCACTGCTTCGGCAAGTGGGTGCCTGGAGTGGATCTCTGAGCTTGCCGCGTAGGCCAATACCTGTTCAGGTTCCCAATCCTTGTGAAACGCAACCAGGTTGGTCACCACAGGACGACCGATCGTGAGGGTGCCGGTCTTGTCGAAGACCACCGCGTCCACTCGGCCGGCCTCCTCGAGATGCGAACCACCCTTGATCAGGATGCCCCGCCGGGCGCCGTTACCGATCGCCGCGCTGATCGCCGTCGGAGTCGACAGGCCGACGGCGCAGGGGCACGCAACCAGAAGCATCGTCATCGCGCGACGGACATCGCGGGTGATGAACAGGGTGGCGGCCGAAAGCAGAAACGATGCCGGAACGAACCGGCGCGAGAAGCTCTCCCCCACAGTCTGAATGGGCGCTCGGTGCTGCTGCGCCTCTTCGACTCGCGTGATGATGCGACCGATCGTCGTTTCGTTGCCGACCGCGTCAGCACGCACGACGAGGCGTCCCCGAACGACCACGGAACCAGCGAAAGCCCGGGCACCTGCCGTCACGGCCACAGGTAGGTTCTCGCCGGTGATCGCTGACTGGTCGAGGATCGCCTCGCCGTCGACGACCAGACCGTCGACCGGTAGCGCTGTTTGGTCGTGGATCACCACCTCGTCGCCAACCCGAAGCTCGCCGGTCGCCACTTCCACTTCGGTCCCATCGGACAGCCGAACCCACGCCGTGTCCTGATTGCCCTGAAGGAGGTTGGCAATCGCCCGACGGGTGCGCCGCAGCGTGAGATCCTGCAGGTACTCACCGATGTTCAGCAACCAAAGAACCGTCAGGGCAACGACGTTCTCGCGCAGCACCAGACTCGCGATGGTGGCAGCGCTGACCAGAACATCCGTGCCAGCCGATCGGTTACCACGCAGGGTTCGCAGAGCGCCGCGGAGAAAGGGATAGCCTGTGAAGATCGTGGCGCCGGTCGCGGCGAGCCGGCTGGTCGGACCGAGCAGCGGAGGCCGAACGAAAACGTAGCGGCGCATCCCAAGAAGGACCAGTGCCAGCCCACCGACGGCCATCCGAAGCACGTCGACGTTGGCGATGTCAGCCGAGCGGGGCGGTCGCACTGGAACGAGGTCCCGCGGCACGCTAGCAGCGGTCTCAATCGCCTCGGCCACTGCCTGGCGATCGCAGCGCTTGGGTGAGTACCACACAACCACCGAGCCCGTCCGGGGGTAAGCGTGCACAGCGCGTACGCCGGAGACCTGTTCGACGGCATCCTCGATGGCGACCGCCCGCAGCGAGTCGTTACGCAGCCAAGGCGCATGCAGGCGCATTCGGCCCGCAGCGTCGGAGACGACGGTCAGGGTCCCCACAACGATCAGTGGTCGTGAGAATGTTCGGCATCAGCGACAGCGGGCGGCGGGACTTCCTCGCCGATGCGCTCGCGAGCCTCCGCGACGATGTCGGCCGCTTGCAGCCGGGCGGTCTCGGCGCCTTCCTCTGCCTTACGCACGCCGCGCAGTGCCCACGTCGCTGCCGTCACTGAAGCCTCTCGGACCGGCGCCTTGGCAGCCGCCTTACGGAGGCCCTGGTAAGCGGCTGCGCCTACGGCGCCAGTGACCACGGCTGATGCCGCCTTGGCCAGAAATCCATGCAGAATCATCAGACCACCCTAGCGCTGCGGCCGCAGCGAGCGGGGTCTTCGACTCTGCGGCTGGCACAATGGC
>CAZCHU010000310.1:0-2316 GCA_964498215.1 uncultured Mycobacterium sp.
CGGCCCATCACCTCGACGAGCATCACCCGTTGATGCGACTCGGCGGTGCTGTGCAGCCGATCGATGGCATCGGTGGCTACCTGCAGCGCGGTGTCGTGGCCGAAAGTCACGTCGGTGCAGTCGATGTCGTTGTCAATCGTCTTGGGCACGCCGACAACAGGAACGTTCTCCTCGGACAGCCAATTCGCCGCCGTCAGGGTGCCTTCACCGCCAATCGGGATCAGCACGTCAATCCCGTTGTCCTCCAACGTTTGCTTGATCTGATCCAGACCAGCCCGCAGCTTGTCGGGATTGACGCGTGCCGTGCCGAGCATGGTTCCACCCTTGGCCAGCAGTCGGTCGTTGCGATCGTCATTGCGGAGTTGGACGCGGCGATTCTCCAACAGTCCGCGCCAGCCGTCCTGGAACCCGACGACTGTGGAACCGTAACGCACGTCGCAGGTACGCACCACGGCCCGGATCACCGCGTTCAGCCCGGGACAGTCACCGCCACCGGTCAGCACTCCGATACGCATACTTGCCATCCTCCCCCATTAGAGGGCTGCTGGCAGCGGACCACGAGCGGCTTCGTAGGCCGCACCCACCCGGTAGAGCCGGTCATCGCTCAGCGCCGGCGCCATGATCTGCAACCCGACAGGAAGGTTGTCCTCGGCTGAGAGGCCCGACGGTACCGACATCCCGCAGTGGCCGGCCAGGTTCAGCGGCAACGTACACAGATCGAACAGGTACATCGACAGGGGGTCATCGACCTTCTCCCCCAGCCGGAACGCTGTGGAAGGAGTGGTTGGTGATACCAACACGTCGACGCTTCGATAGGCCTGGTCGAGGTCGCCCGCGATCAGCGTGCGCACCTTCTGAGCCTGGTTGTAGTAGGCGTCGTAATACCCGGCTGACAACGCATACGCACCGATCATGATCCGGCGCTTGACCTCGGCGCCGAAACCGGCAGCGCGAGTTAGCGCCATCACCTCTTCGGCACTGTGGGTGCCGTCATCCCCAGTCCGCAGTCCATACCGCATTCCGTCGAACTTAGCCAGGTTCGACGACACCTCCGAGGGCAGAATCAGGTAGTACGCCGGCAGCGAGTAGTCGATGTGCGGACAGTCCACCTCACTGACCACCGCGCCGAGTTCGGTCAGCTGATCGATCGCTGCGTTGAACGAGTCCAGCACCCCCGACTGGTAGCCCTCGCCACGATGCAGCTGTTTGATCACACCGACCCGCACACCGGACAGGTCTCCGGACGAACCCGCCCGGGCGGCACCGACGACATCGGGCACCGCAGCGTCGACCGACGTCGAATCGCACGGGTCATGTCCAGCGATGACAGCGTGCAGCAGGGCGGTGTCCAGCACCGTGCGAGCGCACGGGCCGCCCTGATCCAGGGATGAAGCGCAGGCGATCAGGCCGTACCGGGACACCGTGCCGTAGGTGGGTTTCACACCGACCGTCGCGGTGAGGGCTGCTGGCTGACGAATCGACCCACCGGTGTCGGATCCCATGGCCAGCGGAGCTTGGAAAGCGGCCAACGCCGCCGCGCTACCGCCGCCCGATCCGCCGGGCACGCGGTCAACGTTCCAGGGGTTTCGGGTGGGCCCGAACGCCGAGTTCTCGGTGGACGAACCCATCGCGAACTCGTCCATGTTGGTCTTGCCGAGGATCGGGATGCCGGCAGCGCGCAGCCGCGTGGCCACGGTCGCGTCGTACGGCGACATCCACCCCTCGAGGATCTTCGAACCACACGTCGTGGGCATGTCGGTAGTGGCGAACACGTCCTTGAGCGCCAACGGGACACCGGCCAGCGCCGAGGGCAGCTGCTCACCGGCGGAGACTGCTTTGTCGACGGCGGCCGCGGCCTCCAGCGCCCGATCCGCCGCGACATGCAGGAAAGCGTTGTAGTCGCGGTCGGTGGACGCGATCTGGTCCAGGCAGGCCTGGGTCACCTCGGTAGAGGACACGTCCCCGGCCGCGATCTTGGCACTCAGTGTCGCCGCGTCAAGCCTGGTCAGCTCGCTCATTCAGCTTCCCCCAGAATCCGCGGAACTGCGAACCGCTCATCGGCCGATTTCGGGGCCGCCGCCAAAGCCTGATCGTGAGTCAGCGACGGCCGGATCACGTCCGGCCGGAAGACGTTGACGTCTTTGAGTGGATTGTCGGTGGCCTCGACACCGGTGACGTCCACGGACTGAATCTGACTGACATGGCCGAGGATGGCATCCAACTGACCGGCGAAGCTGTCCAGCTCGCTGTCGGTCAGGGCAAGCCGGGCGAGGCGTGCCAAGTGAGCAACCTCGTCTCGAGAGATTTGTGACACGA
>CAZCHU010000311.1:0-2294 GCA_964498215.1 uncultured Mycobacterium sp.
AACCATCCACCAAACACCAGCCCGAGCGTGATCATGATGATGCGGTTGTGGTTCTGCAGCCAGCGTAGAGCCGCGTCTAGGAATGCCGCTGACCGCTCAGGACAGAAGGCAGCTGCGGCAATGATGGCCAAACTTGTACTGACACCGAGCAATACGAATGCGATGTAGTTGGCGAAATTTGCGCTTCGCGCCATATCGGCATCACCGATCGCACTGATGGCTGCCAGGGTGAAGACCCACATCTTGACCGAGATCAGGGCGGTCGCGCCGCCCAGCAGGAACGCCTTTGTAGGCGTCATCGATGACAGGGCGGTAATCCATTTCGGCGGGGGATCGTCAGGGTCGCCACCACCGAGGAGTTCCCGGACAGCAGTAGCTAGCAAGACCACCGCGGCGACGAGCACAATCGATGAAACCACCCAGCTGCGGCCGCCCTCGGTGGCGTCGCGCTGGCCCCAGTGCAGGATTGTTCCGAACACAAGACCTTGAAGGAGCCGAACCACCACGGTGCCTGCCACGGAGGCGGCTGCGGTGCGAACTCGCGCGGGAGTCCCCAGCAGGGCAAGCGTTATCAACATCTCTACAGGCATCAGCGCTGCGGCGATGGCGAACGGCGCCAGGCTAGCCCATAGCGATCCCACGTCAGCCATCCACGTCAGCAGAGTAGACGCTGCAACTGTCGATCGTGACGGGGGAGCTTGGACCGGCAGCAATCATTACCGCTGGTTCATGCCGGCGAACCGGGATAGCTCTGACGCCCACGGTGGCGGTGCTCATGACGGGTGCTCTCTTGTCGACTTGTTCTGGGTCGATGCTGCGGAGTCTTGCTAAGACTATCTCGCGAGTAGTACCCGGTGCCCACTAGCGCTCCTGGGCGCCAGCACCTACGGCAGACGAATATGACAACCGGGACCCGTCAGAATCCCGGCCGCAACACCGCCCCAGCCATCCCGTGACGCCGCAAAGGAGCAAACCCCAGTGTTGCAGATCAATTACAGAAACAAACCGTGAAAGTCGCTTGTCCACTGCGCTTCTCAGTTGGGCGGCGATCTGCGAACCGAACAGTCCGCATAGCGATAGCGTAGCCCCGACACATGCCGTGATGTTCGACGCGGAGTCCTAAGCCCGTCGGTTCCTCGACGTGACCCGTTGTGATTCCGGACCCAGGCGACGAGAGCGGTCGTTGCCATCGACACGGCTCCGGCGTAAGGTCACGATCAGGTTGAGCTCGCAGCCATTGGAAACGTCTCTACGCTCGGGGCGACTTGTTTTCCGCCCGGGGAGCGCAGGCTAGAGATCGAAAGCGCCTGAATTATTGACGTGAGCCCCAGAAAGAATCACGCATTCCGACTGATGGAGGCACAATGTCGACCACCCTTGCAAAGCCCGCTCTACGGGATGACAACGACCGTATTGTATGTCACACAGCGTCTTTTTCCGCCGTCTGGATGCCGCCCTCGATCATGGTTGTCACCGCACACGGCGAGCTGGACGCAGCCAATGCGCGGCAGTTCGTCCAATATGTAATGCGCCACCTGAAGTACGGCACCGGACTGGTCCTGGACCTTTCCGACGTGACATTCTGCGGAACCGAAGTCTTTACCGGGGTTCATTCGCTGGACGTACGCTGCAGCGTAAGCGGCATTTCTTGGTCGCTTGTGCCCAGCGCTGCCGTCCGGCGTCTGCTGCGTATCTGCAATCCGGACTCCACGCTGCCTGTCAGCGACTCTACTCTGGATGCGATCAACGCGGTTGCCTGTGGGCCCCGCCTGGCACTTAGGTTGATTGCGCAGCCGCACTAGCGACTTGGCCAGCAGCCACGGCGCGCAAATCTGGGATGCCAACTCAAGAAACCTGAGCACCAGTACGTTTTCACTGACGGGTCGACAGAGAGCACTATCAAAGTGCTGCAATGCTTCCGGGTGACTGCAGTCCGGTAACGGGTTGCCGGCCAAGCGTGTCGACGAGCGCGGGTTCCTGTCCGCCTCGGTCGAGGGACAACGACCCGATCTGTGATCCGCACTGGCAGAACGGTATTCGGCGCTCTTACGTTCGGTGCCAAGTCACGAGCGCGAGGAGCCCAACTCCGCCTGCTGTCTACGACACAGATCGGGTCGCCCTGGCTCCGGCCGATGTGTGGACGCGTGTTTAGGCGCTGCGACTCGCGGGAACAAACCGTGAGACAGATCCGACAGAAAGGAAAGCATGACTGAAAACAACAGCGGTCCAAATGAAGCCGTTAGAGGGGTCGTCGAAGACGTCAAGGGCAAGACGAAGGAGGCGGTCGGCACCCT
>CAZCHU010000312.1:0-2253 GCA_964498215.1 uncultured Mycobacterium sp.
GTGGTCCGCCATATGTGAAGCTAGTCTGTCATGAACAGCATCCAGATCGCCGACGAGACCTTCATTGCGGCCGACCCGGTCGCGGTCGGCGACACCATCGCCGATCCGGCCAACTGGCTGAGGTGGTGGCCAGACCTGCGTCTCACGGTAGTCGAGGACCGCGGTGAGGTGGGGCAGCGGTGGACGGTGACCGGCGCCTTGACCGGCACTATGGAAATCTGGCTGGAGAAGATGAGCAGCGGTCCCGACGGTGTCGTGCTGCACTACTTCCTGCACGCCGAACCCGCTGGGGCGGCAGCGTGGGAGTTGGCGAAGATGAACTTCGCCACGATGACCCACCGTCGCCGGGTAGCCGGCAAAGACATGGCCTTCGAGGTGAAGAGCACGCTGGAGGCCGGGCGTCCCGTCGGAGTGTCACACCTGCTCTGACCAACCCGGCCCGGACGGCCTCAATTGCGGGTATGGGGGCCAGGCCGGTCGGGGGAGGGTAGATTCTGGCCAGCGAACCAGACCTAGCGGGGAATGATCATCAGTGGCGGACAAAACGGCGCAGACCATACATATCGATGCCGATCCTTCGACCGTGTTGGACGTCATCGCCGACATCGGCTCCTACCCGGACTGGGTCGCCGAATACCAGGAGACCGAGGTGCTCGAGTCCGACGAGTCCGGCTACCCGAAGGTGGCCAGGCTGGTTCTGGATGCCGCAGTCCTCAAGGACAGCATGGTGTTGGCCTACGAGTGGCCCGCCGACCGGCAGTCGGTGACGTGGTCGTTGGTGTCGAGCACGTTGCTGAGATCCCTGGAGGGTGCCTACCGGCTTTCCCCCAAAGGGGCCGGTACCGACGTCACCTATGAACTGTCGGTTGATCTGATCATCCCGATGATCGGCCTGCTCAAGCGAAAGGCCGAGCGCAGATTGACCGACACCGCACTGAAGGATCTCAAGAAACGAGTCGAGGCTGATTGAGCGCAGGCACGGCGCCGACGCGCGACGGGGTTCCACAGCTAGCCGGATCAGCCTGTTCGTCGGCAAAGGCGGCGTAGGAAAGTCGACCCTGGCGACCGCCACGGCGGTGCGTGCTGCGCGCGCCGGTGTGCGGGTCCTGATCGTGTCGACCGATCAGGCGCACTCGACCGGCGACGTACTGGGTGTGACCGTGACCCCCACCGGTCAGCGCGAGCCCACTCGGATATCTGCCGATCTCGAAACGGTGGATTCGGGGGGCGGGTCGCTGGACGTGCTCGCCCTCGACACCCTCGCGCTGCTGGCCACCCGGTGGCGCGAGATCGCCGGCGTGATCTCTGCGAGGTTTCCCGAATCCGACATCGGAGACGTTGCACCAGAAGAACTCTCGGCTCTGCCTGGGTTCCAGGAAGTGCTCGGATTGCATGAGGTCGGCGAGCTGGCCGACTCGGGGCAGTGGGATCTTGTCGTCGTCGACTGCGCATCCACCGCTGACGCGATGCGGATGCTTACGCTGCCCTCGGCATTCGCCTTGTATCTTGAGCGCGCCTGGCCGAGGCACCGCCGGCTGTCCAGCGCCGAGGACGCCCGCTCAGCCGCGGTGATCGACCTGCTCGAGCGGATCGGTGCGGGCACCGATCACCTCGACACGATGTTGACCGACGGCTCGCGGGTCACTGCCCACTTGGTGATGACGGCCGAGCGGGTGGTCGCCGCCGAGGCTATCCGGACGCTGGGTTCGTTGGCACTGATGGGGGTGCAGGTCGCCGAGCTCATCGTCAACCAGATTCTCGTCGAAGACGATTCGTTCGAGTACAGCAACTTGCCTGAGCATCCGGCATTCGACTGGTACTCGGAACGGATCTCTGAGCAGCGGACGGTGCTCGCCGAACTTGATCGCGTCATTGGGGACGTTCACCTGGTCATGGTGCCCCACCTGGCGGGGGAGCCGATCGGGGTCAAGGCGCTCGGCGAGCTGCTCGATGGTGCGCGCACGCGGGACGGTTCGCCACCGCCCGGTCCGCTACGACCCATCGTGGACCGGGAGTCCGGCAGCGGATTGGGCGCGGTCTTTCGATTACGGGTGCAGCTGCCGCAGGTGGACTCCACGGCGCTGTCATTGGGTAGGGTTGATGACGATTTGATCATCGCCGTCGGCGGATTGCGGCGGCGTGTTCGGCTGGCGTCAGTGCTGCGGCGATGCTTCGTCATCGATGCGGCGCTCAGCGGCAGCGAATTGACCGTGCGATTTCGACCGAACCCGGAGGTGTGGCCGGCTTGAGCGA
>CAZCHU010000313.1:0-2231 GCA_964498215.1 uncultured Mycobacterium sp.
TGTCGCGGATCTTGTCGATCGCCGGCTGGAATTCCTTCCCGACGATCAGCACCTTGGCGCCGGAGTCATTGAGAACGTAGTCGAGTTCGTCGGCTGCCAAACGGAAGTTGATGATCGCGGTAGCAGCACCCAGCGATGCAGCGGCGAACGTCGTCTCAACGCAGGCTGGGTGATTCTTGTCGAGGAACGCCACGACGTCCCCGCGCCGTACACCCCGATCCTTGAGTGCACCGGCAAGTCGACGGATCCGGTCATTCCACTGCGCCCAGTTCCAGGACCGCTCGAGGTAGTCCATGGCTTCGGCATCAGGTGTGGTGCGCGCCCAGTGCGCGATGCGGTCATCGAGGAAACGGGGTTCGGGCAGATCGTTCATGGCCAAAAGGGTGCCACGCCACTGGTCGTTGCTGAACGATTTCGCCCAATCCTGCACCCGCGATTCGCCGGCTCGACGCCAGGACACCGGAAGTTCCTGAGCGGATACACGGGCGGTTTGGCGGCCATCGTCGGACGGGAATTGGAACACGTTCTAGTCTGGTGTCATGAGCGACCTGCTGCGCCACCCCCTGCACTCTGGCCATCTCACTGTGGGCGCCCTGAAGCGCCACAAAGACCGGCCGGTGCTGTACCTCGGGGACACCAGGATGACCGGCGGCGAGCTTGCCGACCGGATCACCCAGTACATCCAGGCCTTCGAGGCGTTGGGGGCGGGGACCGGAGCGGCGGTCGGGCTGCTTGCCCTCAACCGACCCGAGGTGCTCATGATCATCGGCGCCGGTCAAACCCAGGGCTTCCGGCGCACGGCGCTACACCCTCTCGGTTCGCTCGACGATCACGCCTACGTCCTGTCCGACGCGGGCGTGAGCACGCTGATCATCGACCCGAATCCGATGTTTGTGGAGCGCGCGTTGGGCCTGGTGCACAAAGTGCCCTCGCTCAAACAGATTCTGACGATCGGCCCGGTGCCTCCCGACCTTGCCGACAGCGACGTCGCGGCGGTGGACCTCACCGCCGAGGCGGCGAACCACCCGCCGGTGCCGCTGGTCGCCGCCGATCTGCCGCCCGATCACATCGGCGGGCTCACCTATACCGGGGGCACCACCGGTAAACCCAAGGGTGTCATCGGTACGACGCAGTCCATCACCACGATGACAACAGTGCAGTTGGCCGAGTGGGAGTGGCCGGAGAATCCGCGCTTTCTGATGTGCACGCCGCTGTCGCACGCCGGGGCCGCGTTCTTCACCCCGGTGATCGTCAAGGGCGGAGAACTGATCGTGCTGACGAAGTTCGACCCGGCCGAGGTGCTTCGGGTCATCGAAGAGCAGAAGATCACCGCCACCATGCTGGTGCCCTCGATGATCTATGCGCTGATGGACCATCCGGATTCGCACACGCGAGATCTGTCGTCGTTGGAGACGGTGTACTACGGCGCGTCGGCGATGAACCCGGTACGGCTGGCCGAGGCGATCGAACGGTTCGGCCCGATCTTCGCGCAGTACTACGGCCAGTCTGAGGCCCCGATGGTGATCACCTACCTGCCCAAGAAGGACCACGACCAGAAGCGCCTGACATCGTGCGGCCGGCCCACACTGTTCGCCCGGGTGGCCCTGCTCGATGAGCGCGGCGCCCCCGTGCCACAGGGTGAGGTCGGTGAGATCTGCGTATCGGGTCCGCTGTTGTCCGGCGGGTACTGGAACCTGCCCGAGGAAACCTCACGGACCTTTCACGACGGCTGGATGCACACCGGCGACCTGGCCCGCGAAGACGCCGACGGCTTCTACTACATCGTCGATCGCACGAAAGACATGATCGTCACCGGCGGTTTCAACGTGTTCCCGCGCGAGGTGGAAGACGTTGTGGCCGAGCATCCTTCGATCGCGCAGGTGTGCGTGATCGGAACTCCCGACGAGAAGTGGGGCGAAGCGGTGACCGCCGTCGTGGTACTTCGGTCCGGCACTGCCTGCGACGACGCCGCGGTCGCTGCGATGACCGCCGAGATCCAGCAAGCGGTGAAGGAACGGAAGGGGTCGATGCAATCACCCAAGCAGGTGATCGTCGTCGAGTCGTTGCCGGTGACGGCGCTGGGCAAGCCGGACAAGAAGGCGGTGCGAGCGCAGTTCTGGAAGGACACCGGGCGGACCGTCGGGTGACGATGCGGGGTGAGGCACGAGCCCCGTGGAGGAACCCGACCATCCGACACCGTCGGGTGACGATGCGGGGTGAGGCACGAGCCC
>CAZCHU010000314.1:0-2209 GCA_964498215.1 uncultured Mycobacterium sp.
CATCCGACGGGTCGACGACCTACGTCTCGGTCATCGACCCCAACGACCCCACCAACCCCGAAACCGCCACCCTCCCCGGCTCCACCCAATCGCCGGTGGTCCTAGCCCCGGACGGCAGCGCCTACCAAACCACCACCGACAAGGGGACGACCTACGTGTCGATCATCGACCCCAACAACCCCACCAACCCCCGAACCACCACCATCAACGGCACGTCGGAGTCCTCCGTGACCATCACCGCTGAGGGCACTGCCTACCAGACCACTCAGCAAGCACCACAAACCACCCAAGTAACCATCTTTCCGAACTGATCAACCACCAGCGCTCTGAACTAACTAACGCCCACCCATTCCAGAGGGGCAGGAACCGGGGTCTGTCCGATGAGCTGTGGGTCTGATCCGGCATTGGCTAGTTGCAAATCGAGTTGATTCGGCCGTTGAAGGTAACCGCAAAAAGACCCTCCGCCACCGAGATGAGGACGACGGGCGGAAGGCTGCGCCCCTGCCCCGCTGTCGAGTGGTGGCGGGATGTTTGCAGAAGATCCTGGGGCAACAGCACTACGCTCGCGATCATGGGCATCGAGGCGGTACCAGCCGAGTCGGCAGGGTCGCCGCACGTCTGCGCGTCCTTGTTCAGCTATGCCGACCTCGCGCAAATGATCGCGGCGGGCGAGGACTGGCATTTCGCGGCCAGGCTCTTGCGCGAGATAGTGATCCGCAGCACGAAGATCACCGCACCAGCGGAAATCGAC
This sequence comes from uncultured Mycobacterium sp., assembly GCA_964498215.1. Classification (GTDB taxonomy): domain Bacteria; phylum Actinomycetota; class Actinomycetes; order Mycobacteriales; family Mycobacteriaceae; genus Mycobacterium. The sequence goes on from CAZCHU010000314.1 coordinate 752, forward strand.
TTGATCCACCGCGACCCCGGGCTCACCGGAACTCGCGGCTGGGATGCCATCCTCGGCGGGGTGGCGCACATGACTGGCCGTGACCGTGTGTCCGACCCCGCGATGCTCGACTGGTGCTTCATGCCTGAGCGGTACTGCACAGAGTCGATGTTCGATCCGTTCGACGCCCCTGCCAAGTATTTCTGGATCGACTATTTGCGCACACCGGTGGAACTGCAGACCCGCAACGTGATCTTCCCCGCGGGAAACCTAGAAGGGGTGTGAACCGTGGTCACACGAGAGCTGACCGGGAGCGAAATTCGAGAGCTTCTCGCAGCACTCGATGCCGAACTCTGGAGCCGAGGCAAGGCGGCGACAATCTTCATTGTCGGTGGAGCGGCGATGGCCCTGGCCTACAACGCCGACCGCGCCACCTCCGATGTCGACGGAACCTTTCAGCCGCGCGAGGAGGTGTTGAGCGCAGCAGCAGCTGTCGCATCTCGATATCAGGGTCTGGACGCATCGTGGCTCAGCGACGGCGTGAGCCAGATGATGCCCCCTACGCCCGACGATCAACCACGCAGCGAGAGAATCGGTCCCGCGCTCACGATAAGCATCGCCTCCCCCGAGTACGTGCTGGCCATGAAGTCGATGGTGACGCGCCACGGGCAGGGCGATATCGACGACGCCGTGACGTTGTGCAAGCTTCTCGACGTCACTAGCCAAGATCAGCTCGAAGCAGTCGTTACACGGTACTTCCCCGGCCGCAAGTTCGGAGCGCAGGAACTGTTCTTCGAGCGGATCATCGATTCGCTCTGACATCCCATCCCCGCCTGAAGGACGGCATTCCAGCACCGCAATACACCCATCCGATCGAGCCAACACCAGCTGAACGACACACCGATCAAGCGGCGCATCGCTGATGGAATCATCGGTCTTCATCACCACAGAGACAGAAAACGTGTCCTGGCTGCGGTGGCGGAGGGATTTGAACCCCCGGTCGGTTTTAGCCGACTCTCGCTTTCAAGGCGAGTGCATTAGGCCGCTCTGCCACGCCACCGCGGGACAGTCTAAACGGGCCGATCTACGTCTACGGCGCGCCCGGGGTTGAAAGTGCGGGGTGTTTTCCCGGCCGAGTAGCGTGAACCGAATGCGTGCGATCGTGGCCGAATCTCCCGACCGACTCGCCTGGCAAACCGTGCCGGACGTCACGCCCGCGACGGGGGAAGTTCTCATCAAAGTCACCGCCGCCGGGGTGAATCGCGCTGACCTGCTACAGGCCGCAGGCAAGTACCCGCCCCCGCCCGGTGCTAGCCCGATCATCGGCCTCGAGGTGTCGGGAACGATCGAAGCCGTCGGCGATCGCGTCACGCAATGGTCCCCCGGACAACAGGTCTGTGCACTGCTGGCCGGCGGCGGCTACGCCGAATACGTGACTGTTCCCGCCGGCCAGGTTCTTCCCTTACCCGGGGGCGTCGC
>CAZCHU010000315.1:0-2191 GCA_964498215.1 uncultured Mycobacterium sp.
AAATGCCAGCAGTAACCCCATCGTCAGCAGATCAAATCCAAGTCGACCCCACCGCCCTACCCGCCTCCGGGGCCGCCATCGAGGCCGCCGCCGCCACAGGCATCGGAGCCTGCGCGGGCCAGGCGGCGGCATCCACAGCCTCAACAGCTCTTGACGCTGTGAGTGTGGCAATCACCGCGTCCATGGCTGCTAGACCAGCGGTGCGCGCGAAACTTCTCGCGAATGCAGTAGCACTGGCCGAACAAACCGCGGCCACTGACCGCGCCAGCGCCGCCGCGCTTATAGACCAGGACAGCCAGAACGCCGCTACCATCGCCGCAGCCAGCCCCGGCCCGGCGGCGGCGGGACATCCGGCCTGATCGTTTTGTCAGAACTAGGCGGTAGGCTATAGCCAGCACCCCACGAGCTTCAAGCAGCGGAAGAAAAGGCACCATGAACTACCCCTCAGGGACACACAGCCCAGGTACAGGGCCGCAGCCCGGCCCCTTTATCGGAGTCAGCCCGCCACCCCCCTGGCAGCCACCGCCACCGGCCCGGAATCGGATCGGATGGATCGTCGCCGTCGTAGCGATCACCGCACTTCTCTCGGCAGCTCTAGGAGCTGTTCTCGGAGCCACTCTCAACTCGAAAACCAATGCCAGCACAACGCCAAACGACGCAGAAGATGCTTCGTCCGCGACAGCGGCCGATAGACACAGCGAAGACATAGCGCTATGCACCAAGTACGCCATCGTAAACGCTTCACTTCCAAACCGCGCCAGCACCGGACTCCAACTCCTGACGGCTGCGGCGGTCTTAGAGAATGCGATGGAAGCCAACCCCGGAGCGACCTCCGAAATCAGGTCAGCTCTAACAGCGGTCGTAGACAACTACTACGAGAGCGCAGCCAAAAGCGGGAATGTCCGCACTCGGGGCCTCGCCGAGCCTCCCAGCTATGACCTTGACCAGGCCGGTGCTGTCTACGCGCGGGCGTGGGAAGTTTGCGGGCTCGATGAGTAACGGACTGGAGCGTTAGGTGGCTGTTGTACCAGCGGCAAATCCCGGTGATATCCAACCCCCACCGGGCGCGGCGGCACTCCTAGCCGTCGGTCCTTGCTGGCCTTCGATTAGCGAGACCGATATTCAGAGCGTTGCTGATGACGAGCGCGCTGCCTCAAAATGGTTCTCCGACTACGCTGACACGCTCCAGCGCGAGTTAGCCCGCAGTTACACGTTGCTGGAAGGGCAAGGCGGGCAAGCACGACGAGATCAGTTGACCGCTAATCGCGACTCTGCGGTCAATAGCGCGGCATATCTGAGATCGAGCGCGGACAACTTGGAGGAATATCGGGTCGCCGTCGTTGGGTTGAAGAACGACTTGACACTGACTGGTGATGCAGCCCAAAAACATTGGGAAGAATCTCGATCCAGGAAGACAGTGTTCAATCCCTTGCCCTACCAAAGAGAAGCCGCCGAATACCAGAGCCTTGCACTCGACAGGATTAAGGATGCGCCCCCGCTTCTCCCGACGCCGGGTGAAGATGCCGCACCTGGTGATGCCGACCCAAACGAAGCCATACGAGACCAGGAAAAGATCCCCACCGAACCGGACGACAGCGAGCTATCTCCAACCGCCACCGATACAGATGCGAAAGTTCCGGACGCTCACGCTGGCCTATCTGATGCGCAGAATTTGGGCGGCAGCAGCGCTCCCGAATCAGATGTGCTGGCGATCAAAGAGCAACACGCAGCGAATCCCGACTATTCACAGTTGCCGGTAACGACTGGGTTACCCTCGGCAGGATCGGCGGGCGCCGCCGGCACCGCACCTGCCACGCCGTCGACCATGTCCGCGGGTTCCGCACTTGGGAGCATGAAACCTGTGCAGGCGCCGGCGAGTGGAGTCGGTTCGTTGGGTGGCAAGTCGTTGAGTGATGCGGCGACGGCGCCAGCGTCAGTGTCGGATGCATTCAGCAGTAGCAGCGGTGGTGGCGGTGGCTCGTTGTCGGGTGCTGCGAATAGTTTTCAGTCGGGGTTGGCCTCGGGGATGGGGTCTTCTGGTGCGGTGTCACCGGCATTGGAGAAGTTCACGGGTGGGCCGCAGCATCCGGCGGCAGCGCCGTTGTCGGCGACGGGTAGTCCGCAGGGGCCGGTGGTGGCGGCTCAGGGTGGGCCGGTCGCCCCACCTGGGGGCGGGGCGCCGTCGGGTGCT
>CAZCHU010000316.1:0-2179 GCA_964498215.1 uncultured Mycobacterium sp.
TGTCGGGCGGCGAGCGCCAACGCGTTCTCGTGGCCCGAGCGCTCGCCCAGAATCCTGACCTTCTCGTCATGGACGAACCGACCAACCACCTCGACATCCGACACCAATTCGACGTTCTGGCGTTGCCTGCACGCCTCGGCCTCACCGCTGTGATCGCCCTGCACGACCTCAATCTCGCAGCACACTATTGCGACGAGATCTACGTGCTCGAGGCCACCCACCATCAGATACGGAGTCCCGGATGACTCTCGAGAGGGTCACACGCATCGTCCACGACGACCCGTAGCCCAGACACATGACGATCGACCTATGACCGCCTGCACCACAATCGCGTTCGGCTACGCGGAGCCCACACGACACAGAGTCTGAGTCGGCCTGGCCTAGCGCATCGCTACCGGTCAGCCTGTCCGTTCATCGAGGTAGTCCGCACGAGCATCTGCGTGCATCTCTGCCAGCGAAGCGGTGGAACATCCTTTCTTATTAGGCTAGCCTCACCTAATGTAGCAGTCAGTTCACGGGGCGGCCCCGTAGGGGCAGGCAAGCACGGCGGTGTCTGGGGGATGAATGCGAGTCGTCGACGAGGTCGCAGGCGATGCTCAACGCGGTCAGCTCCGCCTGGCACAGTGTCTTGCGGCGGTCGTAGCATCGGTGCCGCTTCTTGCGCTGCCAGCCGCGGGTACCGCTGCCGCGGCTGAAACTCCAGTCTTCGATGCGCTACCGTCCAAGCCATCGAGAGTGCTGACGCTGAGTCTGACCTACTTCGAACTGGACGATGACTTACGTGGCACGGTATGCGAGGGGCAGCGCACCTGCATATCTGTGCCTTATCCGTATCTAGACCGAGCGGCTGGCGTGGCCAATCTCGACAGTGCACTGCGTAATGGGACCGGTAATCATCAGATCGTTTACGGATTCAGCCAGGGCGCTAATGTTGCAGGAGACTGGCTAAACGAGCACTTCAGGGCCGAAGACACTTTGTCGTCGAGCGCGTTGAGTTTCGTGCTGATTGGCAATCCGGGCCGCAAGTACGGCGGTTCGCTGGTGAATTTTGGTCAGATGACGCCGGCGACCGAATACAACGTCCTGGATGTGTCACGCCAGTACGATCTGTCGTCCGATGTTCCGGACGACCCCTCAAATCTACTAGCGATGATCAACGCCTGGGCGGGCTTCTTTGCTGTGCATACGGATTATGAGACCGTCGATATCTACAACCCGGCGAATTACGTTTGGAAAGAGGGCAAGACGACCTACGTTTTCGTGCCCACCGACCGCCTACCGATGTTGGGCTTCCTTTACTCAGTTGGGCTTTCTGAAATCGCCGACGAACTCGACGCTCCGCTGCGGGCGGAAATCGAGAAGGCCTACGATCGCAGCTACCTGCCTGCGCAGCCCGGGGGTTGGCCCGCCGAGACAGAGCTCGAACCTGAGCCCGAAGAAGTACCCGCGCAGCCGGAGCAGCCCGCAGTAGGCGGGTTGGCGAAGGCCCGGACTGCAGGCGCTGAAGACGGGAGCGGCAGCTCGAATCTACTATCGGACGGGGCAGAGTCTCAGCAGGAGCCCGGGTCCGAGCCGAAGCCCAAGAGCATCAATAGCGACGCCGACCTTGAAGACGACGACCCCGAGCAGTTTAGCGGCCTCGAAGCAGACCCCGAACACATCGGCGACCTCGAAGACGACCGCCCAGAGCGGCCTGTCGACCCAAAACACGAGGACCCAGACCAGCCTGTCGACCTCGAACACGACGACCCAGAGCGTATTGGCGACCTCGAAGACGGTGCGCGTGAGTCCAAGCCCGACAACCCGGTCACTGCAGTAGTCGTCCCTAAGGACAGCGAGTCGCCACAAGCGTCATCGGGCGACGAAGCTTCCGCAGATAGCGACAAACAGCTACGGCAGCCCCGAAACCCGGAAGCCCCCACCAACTAGAGCCCCGCAGCCGCCCACCGCCAACTAGGTAGTCCCGCATGACGCCCCAATCGGTCATCACGTCGATCGCCCATCGGGTTTCACACCGTCGGCATCACATTCCTCAACTGCATCCGGAATTGCAGTTGCTGGTGTCGTACAGCAATTTCGATCGCCGCCGTTTCCGAGCCCCTCGGATACGGTTCTGCCCTACGAGCACCATGAATCTGAACGGTCGGCCGTGGCATCGCTCCACGCCCATGGAGGCCGC
>CAZCHU010000317.1:0-2137 GCA_964498215.1 uncultured Mycobacterium sp.
GGGGTGCTGAAGAAGGCGATCGCGGCGTCGGCGATCGGCAACGCCACCGAGTGGTTCGACTACGGTCTCTATGCCTACGGCGTCACCTATATCTCGGCGGCCATATTCCCCGGCGACACCGAAAGTGCCACGCTGCTGGCGCTGATGACGTTCGCGGTGTCGTTCCTCGTGCGCCCGCTGGGTGGGTTCATCTGGGGTCCGCTCGGCGACCGACTCGGACGTCGACAGATCCTGGCCATCACAATCGTGCTGATGGCCGGGGCCACATTCTGCGTCGGCCTGGTGCCCACCTACGACTCGATCGGGTTCTGGGCGCCCACGCTGATGGTGCTGTTGCGGATGATCCAGGGTTTCTCCACCGGTGGCGAATACGGCGGTGCGGCCACCTTCATGGCCGAGTACGCGCCCCCGCGTCGACGCGGTTTCCTGGGCAGCTTTCTGGAGTTCGGCACGCTGGCGGGCTTCTCGGCCGGGGCGCTGCTGATGCTGAGCTTCTCGTTGGTGCTGTCCGAGGACCAGATGAGCACGTGGGGCTGGCGGTTGCCGTTCCTGATCGCAGCCCCGCTTGGCCTCGTCGGCATCTACCTGAGGACGAAGCTCGATGAAACCCCGGTGTTCCAGGAGTTGGAGGAGTCGGGCCGGGAAGAGGAGAGCATCGGGACCGAGTTCAAAGACCTTCTCACCCGCTTCTGGGCGCCCATCCTGAAGCTGGGCGGATTGGTCGTCGCGCTCAACGTCGTCAACTACACGCTGCTGAGCTACATGCCGACCTACCTGGAATCGGCCATCGGTCTGTCTACGAACATGTCGCTGGTAGTGCCCATCATCGGAATGTTGGCCATGATGGTCTTCCTGCCCTTCGCGGGCCGGTTATCCGACCGGGTCGGCCGCAAACCCCTCTGGTGGGTGTCGCTGGTCGGCCTGTTCGTCGCCGTGGTGCCGATGTTCCTGCTGATGTCGACCGGCCCGGTCGGTGCGCTCATCGGCTTCGCCGTTCTGGGCCTGCTGTATGTGCCGCAGCTGGCGACGATCTCGGCGATGTTCCCGGCAATGTTCCCGACCCAGGTCCGCTACGCGGGTTTCGCGATCGCCTACAACGTGTCGACGTCGATATTCGGTGGTACCGCCCCGGCGGTCAACGAGTGGCTGATCACCGAGTCCGGGAACAACCTGTGGCCGGCGTTCTACATGATGATCGCGGTAGTTGTCGGAATGGCCGCGCTGGCCAGGGTGCCCGAGACGACCCGGTGCCCGATCAACGGGACGGAGATTCCCGGAACGCCTGAGGCGCCGCCGCAGCTGGATTACGAGCTGGCTGGTACGAGGGGGTGAGGTTGGGCGTCTGGTGTGCGTGTAGGGCGCGAATCAGGCCAGTTGTTGACACGGTCGGCTGCGCCTCGTGTTTGGTGCCGAGATCTCGTAGGAGACTGGAACGGGGGTGGTCGTCGTCGAGGTGCGCTCCTCATGATCAGCGCTGGACCTGGCGGACGGTTGCGGAGGTGCACGGTAGGTGCAGTTGGTTACAATCGCAACCAGAGCAAACTTGACGAGACCAATCCGTTATCGAATTTGGGAGTGGCTTCGGATAGTGTTCCTGTGGGGTCGGGTAAACCACGGTGAGGGGTATTTCGGTGCGTTTGCGTATAGTGACCGCGTTTGCGATGACTTTGGGAATTCTTGCAGCGATGATCGGGTTCGCGGGCCCAGCGTCGGCGGCGCCCGCGGTCTGGACGATGCCGAACGTAACGGACTTGGTATTGTCGAAGGCGGTCAAAGCGGTGGAAGAGGTTACCGGTTCGGCGGAGTTGAACCTCAGAGTGATCGACCGCAGGAACGGCCAAGATGTGCACAACCAGACGAACTGGGAAGTGTGCTTTCAGACCCCGCGACCTGGGCAACCAATTTCCCAGAAATCTAAGAGGGTCGCCCTCTACGTAAAGCGGTTCAACCAGAAGAGTTGCTGGTCGTAGCATTCCGTTGCCAGAGGTCGGCTACGGACAACCCGACGCTACCCAACATTCGGCGTGCAAGCGTCAGGCTCAGGCCGATGACGTTCGACGGATCACCCTCGATCCGCTCGACGAACCAGCCTCCTAGTCCGTCCAACGTAAATGCCCCGGCAACCGAGATCGGCTCG
>CAZCHU010000318.1:0-2113 GCA_964498215.1 uncultured Mycobacterium sp.
TCCAGACGCGGTCCATGATGACGGCTTCAAGCTCTCCAAAACCCCGTACACGCATTGGCGCCTCCCGGCCTGATCTGCGGGCAGTCTACTTGCTAGCGACCGCGACCCCTCAACGCAACAGCGCTTCGTGGCAATGGCGACTGCGGCGATGGTAACGTACTATCTACGTACGTAGTACATAGGTTGATCCAGTTGTCTAGTCGGCATGCCATCGGCTGACTCGACACCCATCATTTGCTGTGGGGCGCATCGATGTCGGCAGACAGACTCGGACGAGAGGAACGCTAATGGTTGGCGCCACAAGGATTAACACCACCAGGACAGGTGGCACCTCGCATGGTCTCGACTGTCGGGGTGCGTTGGTGGTCGGAGCAGGTGTGAGCGGGTTGACTACCGCGCTGGTGTTGGCCCGCCGCGGGTGGAAGGTCGATGTTGTTGCTGATGGATTCGGGTCCGAAACGGTCACCACGGTGGCCGGGGCGGTGTGGGAGTGGCCCCCGTCGGTATGCGGACGCCATCACGGCCACGGCGTGTTGGCCCGCTCAGCGGAATGGGCAATGGCTTCCTATCGGCGGTTCGCCCAATTGACTGCTTCCCCGGATAGTGGTGTCAGCTTGCGACCGGCGGTGTTCTACTTCCGGCGTCGTTTGGAAGATCACGTCGGTGAGTTCGAGAAGATGCAGCAGGTCCAACAGCATGTGCCCGGTTTCATCCACGACCCGACGCTGATTGCGGCCCATGGGGTAAACCCGCAAGCCGGGGTTGTTGATGCCTACTCATACCTGGCGCCAACGGTGGATACCGATCGCTATCTGGCCTGGCTGGGCCAGCAGGTACGGGCAGCTGGTGTGACGATCACTCGGCGTTCACTCTGCGAGACGCTCGGTGACCAGGAGCATCAGTTGAGGACCGAGTTCTCGGCTGAGGTGATTGTCAACTGCGCTGGCCTAGGCGCGCTAAACCTGGCTGACGACATCACTATGGATCCGCACCGAGGGGCGTTGATCCGGGTGCTCAACGACGGAAACGCGATGCCCCGCATCACGGCGGTACATGCGGTTGCCAACGACAGCAGCACCGCTGAGCAGAACATGATCTTCATCGTGCCCCGCGGCGAAGACCGATTGTTGATCGGCGGACTGGTCGAGGCCGGCAGCTGGGACACAGCCCTCACCACCGACGATCGAGCGATCCGCGACATGTTCGCTCGCGCAGTGCACTTCCTGCCAGTACTGGCCAATGCCGAGCCGGACACCAATGACCCGCTGCGCGTAGGGCTTCGTCCATTCCGTGCCAGTGGCGCGCGGGTGGAGGCTCAACCCGGAAGCCGGATCGTGCACAACTACGGCCATGGCGGTGCCGGGATCACCCTGTCGTGGGGCTGTGCCGAGGAGGTCGCCGACATCGCAGACACTATGGTCGCCGGTGGCGCCGGAGACGAAGCATCCAGGGATGCCGGGACGATCGCGAGCATGTCGTGAACACTCCATTCGCCGTTGTGCATCGCACTCGGGCACGGGGAATGAGAGTTGCTCTTGTGCTCACTGACGGCCGCTGGCAGCGCGCCCAGCCTCGGGAGGACCATTGACTCTAGAGATAGCAGCATTCAGCGAGCACGCTGATGAGTATCCGATAGCCCACAGGAGGTAGGAGGCGGATGCACGACCACGACGGTTGGATGTGGGGACACGATTGGGCCTGGGGCGGCGGGATCGCGATGGGCGGGGCGCTGCTCCTGTTCGTGGCAGCTGTGATACTCGCCCTCGTTACGGCGGTGCGCTATCTCACTTCCTCCCAGCACAATTCGGGACAAATGACGGTCGGAATGTCTGATCGTGCACAGGCCTTGCTCGCAGAACGATTCGCTCGCGGAGAGATCGACGAAGGCGAATATCGCCAGCGTCTCACAGTGCTGCGCGATTACCGCTGAAACGTACGCTCACGAGCACAAGCGCCAGCCACAGCCGAAGGCGCGATTCCAGGTCTATGTTTAGCTGCGCCCACCGTGCATACCCGGGCCCATCATCGGCTGGCCCATCATTCCCTCACCCATCATGTCGCGCATCATGGCCGGCATTCCGTCGATCACGAACCCCGTGACTTCGTGGGCGTG
>CAZCHU010000319.1:0-2104 GCA_964498215.1 uncultured Mycobacterium sp.
CGCCGGCGCCACACTGGCCGACGCCACCGCGACCGGCACCATCACCGATGATGACACCGGCGATCCCGGCATCGGCACCATCTACCAGGTCACCACCACCGGGGCCGATATCGTCGAATTCGACCCAGCCAAGGACAAACTGGACCTGGGAAACGTCTCGGTGCACAGCTTCATCGTCGTAGACACCGCCGAAGGCGTCGGGTTCCGCAATCCATGGACCGGCGACACCCTCGTCGTCAGGGGCGTGTCGCTGGGACAGCTGACCGTCGACAGTTTCGCCCCCATCATCAACGACCATCTCCGGCAGGACCTTTCCGGCGCGCTGGCCTGGGAGCACGGCATCACGCCCGAGCCCAACACCGTCTACGTGCGATCCCATGAGGTCGGTCAGATCGATCGCGTGAGCTTCGATCCGGCCACCGACGTCGTGGACTTCCGCTACTACGGCTCGCGCGAACAGATCTCCATGGTCGACAGCGCAGACGGGGTCATCATCTCCAACGCCGGTACCGGCCAGGCTCTGATCCTGGAAGGCGTCACCAAGTCGGAGCTGACGGTCAGCAACTTCGTGTTCCACCCCGCGCAGGTCCGTGAAGACGCGCTCAACAGCCAGATCGGCATTGGACCCGTGCCGGACTCACAGGTTCGGGCGCAGGGAGTCCCGGTTGCGGGCACCAACGATTGGCCGACCGAGGCTGGCCCCGGAACAGCACCAGCCGGTGGTGGACAGGAAACCGGCACCACCACCGTCATCAGCTGGCAGTGGGGCACCGACACGGTGCTGGACTTCGATCCCACCCAAGACAAGCTGGATTTCGGCTGGTTCCAGGCCAGCAACTTCAACGTCTCCGAGCAATCGGGCTCGACCCGCATCGAGATCGTCAACAACCAGCAGTCCTACACCCTTGACGGCGTCGCGTTGAGCGATATGAACATGACGAACATCGTCGCGCTCGACGAGGGCACCCGCGCGAAGTGGCAATCACTTATCGCACTGGCGCCACAGCCGCAGCCGAAACTCTCGGTGTCCGATGCCAGTGTGGCCGAGGGCAACAGCGGTACTTCAGTCATGAGGTTCACCGTGACGCTGTCGCAACCGTCGGACAAGCAAGTGTCGGTCGGTTACTCCACGGCCAATGGCCTGGCCACCGCCGACGACTTCACCCCAACAGTAGGGACGCTGACCTTCGCGCCGTCGGAGACCAGCAAGACGATTGACGTCGTGATCAAGGGAGACACACTCTACGAACTCGACGAACAGTTCACCGTCAGCCTGTCCTCCCCGGTCAACGCCACGCTCGGTGATGCCACCGCCACCGGCACCATCGTCAACGACGATGTCGACCCGGCAGCGGGAGTCCCGCCGGCGGTGTCGATCGCCGATCTCGCGGTTGCAGAAGGCAATGGTGAGCACGCGCACTTCATGTTCCACGTGACCCTGGACAAGGCGTCCGACGACGTCGTGAGCGTGGACTACGCCACTTCGGACGGCACGGCTACCGGCGGGGTGGACTACATGTCCACTTCAGGAACGATCACCTTCCAACCGGGTGTGACATCGCAGATGGTGCATGTCGAGATCCACGGAGACACCGCCATCGAGCCCGACGAGACCTTCACGGTCACGCTGTCCAACGCCGCCGGCGCCACACTGGCAGACGCCACCGCGACCGGCACCATCACCAACGACGATGCCGCGCAGAATGTTCCGCCGGCGATCTCGATCGGGGATGTGACGGTCAGCGAAGGCAACACCGGTGACGGGCAGCACATGATGTTCGCCGTCACCCTGGACAAGGCCTCCGATGAGCTGGTGACCGTCAACTACGCGACCTCCGATGGCACCGCGACCGTCGGCGATGACTACGTCGCGTCCGCGGGTACGGTCACGTTCAACCCGGGTCAGACCTCGAAGATGATCCACGTCGACATCGTCGGCGATAGCGCGGTCGAGCCCACCGAGACCTTCACGGTCACGCTGTCCAACGCCGCCGGCGCCACACTGGCCGACGCCACCGCGACCGGCACCATCACCGATGATGACCCGGTTGCTGGTGGTCCTGGTGGGGTGAATTCGGGTAATCCGGGTGATGAGTTGTGGGGT
>CAZCHU010000320.1:0-2094 GCA_964498215.1 uncultured Mycobacterium sp.
ATCGGCGTACGGTGCGTCAAGCGTTGGAATCCGCGATCCCGCCGCCACGCAAGAGCGCTGAGCGGGTGGCGCCGCGGTTGGAGCCGTTCAAGACCGCGATCGATGAGATGTTGCGCAGCGATCTTGACGCCCCGAAAAAGCAACGCCATACCGCGCGGCGGGTGTTGGCCCGGCTAGTCGATGAGCATGGCGCGGCGGGGTTGTCCTACTCGACGGTGCGTGACCATGTCCGCAAGCGCCGCCCGCAGATCCTGGCCGAAGCGGGCCGGCCGCTGGAATTGGGGTTCGTGCCCCAAACCTATGAGCCCGGCGCCGAGGGCGAGGTCGACTTTCATGACCTGTGGGTGATCCTGGCCGGGATCAAGACCAAGACCACGCTGTTCACGATGCGGCTGTCCTACTCGGGCAGGGCGGCGCATCGGGCCTCGATCACCGCCGGCCAGGAGGCCTTCCTAGAAGGCCACGAGTACGCGTTTGGCCGGTTCGGCGGGGTACCGACCGGCAAGATCCGCTACGACAACCTCAACAGCGCGGTCACCCAGGTGCTCTTTGGGCGTTCCCGCCAGGAGAACGACCGCTGGATCGCGTTTCGCTCCCACTACGGCTTTGCGGCCTGGTACTGCCAGCCCGGCCATGAAGGCAGCCACGAGAAGGGCGGGGTCGAAGGCGAAGGCGGACGGTTCCGCCGCAACCACTGCGTTCCGATGCCGGTGGTGGATTCCATCGACGAACTCAACGCCCTCCTGGCGGCCGCTGATGACGCCGATGACGCCCGCCGGATCGGCAACCGCTCGACCAGCGTGGCCCAGGACTTCGCGGCGGAGAAGATGATGCTGGCGCCGTTGCCCGCTGGGCCCTTCGACACCGCGCTGACGTTGACGCCGCGGGTAGACCGCTACGCCCAGGTCATGGTGCGCTGCAACCAGTACTCGGTACCGGCCCGTTTCATCGGACATCGGCTGCAGGTCAAGCTATCGGCCTCCACCGTCACCGCCTATGACCGCAACCAGCTGGTGGCCCGCCATCAGCGGGCCATCGGCAAGGGCGCCAAAGTCTTGGACCTGGACCACTACCTGGAGATCCTGCTGCGTAAACCCGGCGCTCTGCCCGGGGCGACCGCACTGGCCCAGGCACGGGCGGCCAAAGTGTTCACCGCCGAACATGACCGGTTCTGGGCCGCTGCCTGCAAAGCCCACGGCGACGCAGCGGGAACCCGCGCCCTAGTCGAAGTACTGCTGCTGCACCGCCACATCGCCCACGGCGACGTCCTGGCCGGGATTACCGCCGCCCTGGCGGTGGGCTCGACCAATCCCGACGTCGTCGCCCTGCAAGCCCGTAAGGCCGGCGACCACCACGCCAGGCCCACGACCATTGTTGATGGGGGCGATCACGGTGGGCAGGTAGTCGAGTTGATCTCGCGCCGCGCCGAATTGCCCACCGACAACCGAGCGCTGCCGTGTCTGGACAAATACGACGACCTGTTGGGCAAGGAGACCTCATGACCGCCCGCCACACCATGACCGAGCCCGCCGCGACCGCCGCCATCGAGCAGGGCTGCCGCATGCTGCGCCTGCCCACCATCCGCGACCGATTCGCCGAGATCGCCGCTACCGCCGAACGCGAGCAGCAAACCTACCTGGGATTTCTGGCCGAGCTGGTCATCGCCGAATGCGACGACCGCGACCACCGCCGCGCTGCTCGTCGTCTCCGCGATGCCGGTTTCCCCCGCCCGAAACGTTTGGAAGACTTCTCCTTCGAGGCCAACCCCGCGATCAACCCCGCCGTCGTCGGGCAACTCGCCAGCTGCGACTGGGTCAAAGCCGGCTACCCACTGTGCTTGATCGGCGACTCCGGCACCGGGAAAAGTCACCTGCTCATCGGCCTGGGCACCCGAGCCGCCGAAGCCGGCTACCGAGTCCGCTACACCCTGGCCAGCAAGCTGGTCAACGAACTCGTCGAAGCCGCCGACGACAAACACCTCACCAAGCTCATCACCCGCTACGGCCGCGTCGATCTCCTACTCATCGACGAACTGGGCTATCTGCAGCTCGACCGCCGGGGCGCCGAGCTGCTCTTCCAGGTACTCACCGAACG
>CAZCHU010000321.1:0-2088 GCA_964498215.1 uncultured Mycobacterium sp.
CGACGACGATGCCGATCTCTTCGCGATCCGAATCGGCGGTGAAGGAGGAGACGTAGTCCTCGATTGCACCTTCGATGTCAGTAGCCGAGATTGTCAACTCTGCCATGGCTTTTCGTCTTCCTGCCTCTACGTTGCTGTTGATGCCGAGTTCGTGGTGTGTCAGTCCGGAAGCCCTGCGCGGGCCGCGTCCAATCGAGATGAAATAGAGCCGTCAATGACCTCGTCACCGACGGTGATCAGGAGTCCGCCGAGAACGGCCGGGTCGACGTTCAACTGAATCGACACCGGGTGGCCGTAGATCCGGCTCAGCAGCCCCGTCAAGCGAGCGGTCTGTTCCGCGTTGAGCTCCGCGGCCGCAGCGACCTCGGCGACGACCTCGCCACGCCGGGCCACCGCAAGCTCAGCAAGCTCGCTGACCGCAACATCGGCAGGCTCTCCTCGAAGCAGCTCGACGGTCTGTAGCAACAGTGCCGCGGTGGTGGCGTTCACCCCGCCACTGCTGTCGAGCACCTGCTTGAGCAGCTTCACTCGGTGCTCGGTGGGCACCATCTGGTCGGACAACAACCTGCTGAACTGCGCTTCGGCGTCGAGCACCCGGCCGAACCGGAACAATTGGTCCTCGACCTCTTCGGCCTGCCCGTCGCGCTCAGCACGCACCAATAGCGCGAGCCGTGCCAAATGCTCGATGGCGTCGATCAGGTTCGCTGAGGTAGACCAGCGCTGCGACACAACCGTTTTGAGAAGACCCAAGGTGGCGGCGTCAACCTTGCCGCCGAACAGACGCTGCACCAGCTGCACCTTGGCGGCCGGATCGTCGCTCGCCTGGGCGAGCGGTTTATTGAGCGTTGGCTCGCTGACCAAGAGCTTCGCCACGGCTGGGAGGTTCTCACCCAGCGCGGTAAGAGTCGCGGTGTCCGCGCCATCGGCGACAGACTCGAACGCTTTGACCACCTCGGCCAGCGCGTCACGGCTGGCTGCCCGCAGGTTCAGCGTCGCACCCGCGGTCAGAACCGCCGGGGACGGCGCCATCGCATCCAATTCGTCCAGGACACGGTCAACTGTTGATGCCTGCGCGGCCGGATCGGCGACATAGCCGCGGACTATCTCCTCGGCCCTGTCCGCTGATTCGGCGCCCAGCTGCTGGCGCAGACCACGGATGGTCTGTTGGCGTAACAGCTGAACTTGCTGTTCACCTTGCGATTTGATTCGCTCAGCTTCGATCGCGGCCTGCTCGCGCAACTGCTCGGCGATGCGCGTCGAGTCGGTCCGGGCTTCGTCGGTCACCTTGGCCGCCTCGGACTTGGCATCCTCGAGCGCTTTGGAGTGCATCTGGTCGGCGTTGGCCAGCTTGTCGGCTGCCGACTTGCTTTCCTTGAGGGCGGTCCGAATCGCGTCCTGCTGGTTGCTCATCATTTTCCGGACCAGCGGCACCACCCACTTGACGACCGCCCACACAATGACGGCGAAGCCAACCAGATTCCCGATGAATGTCGACATCAGCGGCTCCCGGTGGAACTGTCTGCACCCGAGACGTCAGTCCCGAGGATGCGGCTGGCCAATTGGGTGGACAACGTCCCGACCGAGGGTTGCAGCTGTTCGGTGGTTCGCGCGGCGTTCTGCGCCAATTGCCCGCCTGCACTCTCCAGTTCCCGGGACACCTCACCGCTCGCCTCGGCCCGCGCCCCGTCAACCACCTCACGCCCTGCCGTGCGGGCCTCGTCGCGAATCGATGAGGCCTCGCCACGAGCGGCCTTCATCGCCTCGTCGTAGTCCGCCTGGGCGGCGGCCAACTGCTCGGCCGCTCTCTTGTTGTCGGCAGCTGTCTTGGCCAGCATCGCTTCCCGTTCAGCCAACACCTTGCTGATCGGCGGCACCACCCAGGTCGAGATGACGGCGAGCACGATCAAGAAGATGAGCAGCACTACGAAGAAAGTGCCGTTGGGGATGAGGAAGTTATTCGTCCCCCCGGACTCCTCTGCCGCCAGGATCGTTGCTGTCGATTCACCCATGTCGCTGATTAGGAAACCGGGGTAGCGAACACGAACAGCGCCATGAAGGCCAGGTTGATGAAGTAGGCCGCCTCGACCA
>CAZCHU010000322.1:0-2073 GCA_964498215.1 uncultured Mycobacterium sp.
GAACCCGAACGGGGCGCCGAGGACAGGCATCCCCGCGGCTAGATATTGACGCAAGGAGGCTCGCCCCGATCTGCCGAGTCGGCCATATCCCTGGACCGCGAACAGGACTACCACCCTGGACGTACCGGACAATGGCCTAACCCGGCGGCACCAAGTCTATGACCCGACCTTATTGCCGTGCATTTGTACAATCGGGCTTTCATCACGGACCGATTCGGAGACAATGCGTTGGTGTCCGACCCCGCTGTTGTTGATTACGTCGTAGATAGGTTGTCGAGGCTCGGAATCACCGATTGCTTCGGCATTCCCGGTGACTACACCTTCCCTCTCAATAACGCGATCGAGTCACACCCGTCGATTCGATGGCTCGGCTGTTCCAACGAACTGAATGCCGCATATGCCGCGGACGGGTATGCCCGCATTCGGGGAGCATCGATGCTGTGCACCACCTACGGTGTCGGCGAGTTGAGCGCGCTCAACGGGATGATGGGCGCCAAGGCCGAGCGGGCCACCATCTTCCACCTCGTCGGTATGCCGAGTATGCGGCAGCAACTTCGGCGGAAGGTCTTGCATCACACCCTGGGCGACGGCGTTTTTCAGAACTTCATCGACATCTCGACCCGATCCACCTGTGTGCATGCGATCTTGACGCCGGACAACTGCGTCCAGGAAATGGAACGGGTCATTGCTACGGCTTTGGCCAACCGGCAGCCCGCATACATCACTGTGGCTCAGGATCTTTCAACCAGACCGATCACCGGCCCCAGGCTCGCTCCGTTCCCCGAGCCGACGAGCGACGCAGACGAACTCAAAGCAGCCCTTGATGCCGCGCTCGACAAGATCAACTCAGCTACGACTGGCTGCATCTTGCCCGCGTTCACCGTGTCGCGGTTTGGTCTGCAAGCTGAGTTGCTCTCCCTGATCGAGGCCAGCGGACTGCCCTTCGCGACCACCGCAATGGATAAGGCTGTGGTCTCGGAGACTCATCCTCAATTCATCGGGGGGTATGCCGGCAAGTACTCCGCACCCGATGTTGTCGAGGCGGTCGAAACAGCTGACGTTGTCATCGACGCTGGCGGAGTGCTGTTCACCGATTTCTCAACCGCCGGATTCGCCGACAGCATTGATCCTCGGCGCATGATCACTATCGGAGTCGACGCCACGCGAATTGACGACCGAATCTACAGCAACGTTCGAATGCGTGACATGTTCGTTGAACTGGCCCGGCAGGTGAAAGAGTTCACCGCGCCAGCGATACAGGGCCCGACGAGGGCAGAATTGGTGGGCGGTTCCGACGATCCGATAACCCAAGCCTCTCTATATCCTCGCTACCAGCGATTTCTTTCCGAGAATGACATCGTTGTCGCCGAATCGGGCTGCAGCGCCACCGGGGTTGGTGGACTACTGCTACCGGAGGGCGCGGTATTTCACAACCAGACTCTGTGGGGATCAATCGGCTGGGCCACCGGCGCTGCGCTAGGAACAGCGGTCGCCGACCGGTCCCGTCGCACAGTCCTCATCACCGGCGAGGGATCGCATCAGTTGACAGCCAATGAAATTGGCAATTACGGGCGACATGGCGTCAAACCAGCGATATTCGTTCTCAACAACGAAGGCTATGCGGTTGAACGCGCCCTAGAGGACTATCCGGACTGGCACTACAACGACCTGGCGTCCTGGGACTATCACACACTGCCAGCGGCACTTGGTTGCAGAGACTGGTTTACCGCCAAAGTACGAACCAACGGCGAACTCGAAGCCGCCATGAAAAAGGCCGAGACGTCCGATACCGCGTCCTACATCGAGATCATCGGCGGCAAGCACGACTACCCGACAGCGTTTGCCTTCGGGCGCGACAGACGCTACGAAATGTATGGCGTCTAGCATCTCCGCGGCACCTAACCCGCAACATCGGAGACCCAGGGCATGGACGTTTCCTCCACCCACCCCATTCCCACGCTGAATACGCGGGTGCGATCCGGTCCTCAGCCGTACGAAAGCCCTTGGCCTACCCGCGTTCCGGCTTCCGGAAGTGCTGGATTCCCCAAGCAAGGTAGCCCCGGTCTGCGGCAT
>CAZCHU010000323.1:0-2041 GCA_964498215.1 uncultured Mycobacterium sp.
CCAGCTACTGCTGGGCTCGTTGGACAAGAGCACCTTCACGCTGCCCGAAAAGGGCGCCGCGGCAAAGGAAGCCGAGAAGCGCGCCCCGCGTGCTCACGCTGAGGCGGCTACCGCGACCAAACCTGCGGCCGCAGAGGCGCCCGCGGCGACACCTGCCCAGCCGAAGTCCGAGGCCGCAGCGGCCGCTCCCGCAGCCCCGGTAAAGGGACTGGGCATCGCCGGCGGCGCCAAACGGCCCGGAGCCAAGAAGACCAGCGCTCCGAAGTCCGAGGCCCCAGCGGCCGCCCCGGCCACTCCGGCGGCCGCCCCTGCCGCGCCGGTCAAGGGACTGGGCATCGCCGGCGGCGCCAAGCGCCCTGGAGCCAAGAAGAAGGCCACGCCCACCCCCTCGGCCCAGACATCGGCAACAGCCGAACCGGGAGCGACGACCGAGACACCACCGAAGCAGCCCGTCAAGGGGCTCGGCATCGCGGCGGGCGCGCGCCGCCCGGGGGCGAAGAAGGCCCCGGCGGCACCTGACCCCGCGCCGACCGCCGAACCGGACCAGCCCGCAGCGCCGGCCGCTGAGCCCGCGCCGACCGAAAAGGGCGAGGCCAAACCTGCCAAGGACGAGCCGCCCGTCAAGGGCCTGGGGATCGCCAAGGGGGCACGCCCGCCGGGCAAGAGGTAGGTCACCGTCCAGCCTCAGATTGTTAAATCGCTGGACAACGATGCGACGATGTTGTTCATGACCACCCATCAGCTGCCGTGGCATTCAACCGGCCACCATGACCGGCAGCGCGTTTTCACGCAGTCGAGCAAGCTGCAGGACGTCCTCTACGAGATCCGCGGACCGGTTCATGAGCATGCGTCGCGGCTGGAAGCCGAGGGGCACCGGATCCTCAAGCTCAACATCGGCAACCCGGCGCCGTTCGGCTTCGAGGCGCCCGACGTGATCATGCGCGACATCATCGCCGCGCTGCCCTACGCCCAGGGCTATTCGGATTCCAAGGGCATTGTCAGTGCACGCCGGGCCGTGTTCACCCGCTACGAACTCGTGGACGGATTTCCGCGATTCGACATCGACGACGTCTTTCTGGGCAACGGCTGTTCCGAGCTGATCACCATGACGCTGCAGGCCCTGCTGGACAACGGCGACCAGGTGTTGATACCGGCTCCCGACTACCCGCTGTGGACGGCGTCGACGTCGCTGGCGGGCGGTACGCCGGTGCACTATCTGTGTGACGAAACCCAGGGTTGGCAGCCCGACATCGCCGATCTGGAATCCAAGATCACCGACCGCACCAAGGCGATCGTCGTGATCAATCCGAACAACCCCACCGGCGCGGTGTACTCGCGCGAAGTACTGACCGCGATCACCGAGCTGGCGCGCAAACACGAGCTGATGCTGCTCGCCGACGAGATCTACGACAAGATCCTTTACGACGAGGCCGAACACATCGCGCTGGCCAGTGTGGCACCCGACGTGCTGTGTTTGACTTTCAATGGCCTGTCCAAGGCCTACCGAGTCGCGGGATACCGCTCCGGCTGGCTGGTCATCACCGGCCCCAAGGAACACGCGAGCAGTTTCATCGAAGGCATCAGCTTGCTGGCCAACATGCGATTGTGTCCGAATGTGCCTGCACAGCATGCGATTCAGGTCGCCCTTGGTGGCCACCAGAGCATCGACGACCTGGTACTGCCCGGAGGCCGGCTGTTGGAGCAGCGCGACGTGGCGTGGGCTCAGCTCAACGAGATTCCCGGGGTGTCCTGCGTGAAACCGGAGGGGGCGCTGTACGCGTTTCCGCGGCTGGACCCAGAGGTCTATGAAATCGCCGACGACGAACAACTCGTCCTCGATCTACTGCTGCAGGAGAAGATCCTGGTGACCCAGGGCACGGGATTCAATTGGCCGACACCGGATCACCTTCGGATCGTGACGCTGCCGTGGGCGCGGGATCTGGCCAACGCGATTGAACGGCTAGGTAATTTCCTGGTCAGCTACCGCCAGTAAGTCGACCCCCCGGACCACCGCGCCTACCCGCCCCACCCGAACGTCCCG
>CAZCHU010000324.1:0-2036 GCA_964498215.1 uncultured Mycobacterium sp.
CTTTTCCTCGAACCGTTCGATTTCAGGAACCAGCGAGCGTTCGGGTTCGACATGTATTCGGAACCTACCCGTCGAGAAGCGATGCGGAGTTCTGCGCGCACGGGGTTGGCGACAGTCTCCGGACCTGTGACGCTCGTTCAAGAAACTGACGAGGATATTCAACGCGGGTTTCTGATGTACGTTCCCCACTATCGAAAAGATGCTCCCCTTGACACCGTTGAGCAGCGCGAAGATGCTTTGCTGGGGTGGGTCTACGCACCGTTTCGGACCGGCGACCTTATGGACGGCGTTCTCCCAATCGAAGCCCAGGGGTTTTTCTCAGAGATTTTCTATGGGAATGATACGGCGGCGCAAAACTTGTTATATGTGAGTCCACGTGCGAGTGATTTTGAACAAGGCCGAGTAGCCCAAAATTCGTTTCCGATTGGTGACCGGGTTTGGACTACCCGGTTCACCTCAAACAACACAGTAAGCGCGGGATCGGCTCAGCCGTGGATTGTTGCCGGTGCCGGGTTGGTCATCGACGTTCTACTTTTCTTGGTGATCGCCTCGCTGGCTGTGCGCCGACAGCGGGCGGAAAAACTAGCCCTTCAGATGACCGCCGATCTGCGTACTAGCAACAAATCGCTATCGGGGTTCATGCAGATCGTCGCAACCACTCCGAACTTTGTAGCGATTTTCGGGCTGCGTGAGGGCGTGCAATACCTCAACCCAGCCTGGCGGCGTCTACTAGGTCTCGCCGATCACGATCCCCTGCCTGGCAGCATCGACTCGCTGTTCGAAGGCGTTGCTCTCGGCCAGCTGCGGGAAGTGGCTGTGCCCGCCGCGCTGCGGGATGGCATGTGGTCTGGTGAATCGACGCTCGTGGGAAAAAGCGGGCATCAGCGTGAAGTAAGCCTCACCGTGCTGCGGCACGAAGGAACCTCTGGACTGGATGAAGGCCAGCTCAGCGTTATCGCGCACGACATAACTGCCTACAAGAATGTTGAGAGGCTGACGGCGCTGACCGAGGAACTTCGGCGAAAACTCACCGCGGGGGAGGATCCCATCGGATGCATCGAAGCACTCGGCGCCGATGCATTGACCGCAGTGCGGGCCGATGGGTTGGTCGTCCGCATGGGTCGCGAGGTGTTCTGCCGCGGCGATGTGCCCGACCAGGCCGCCATCGATCGGCATGTGCGTGAATTGAGCTCTGTCGGGACGACCCTCCCACAGGTAACCGACTGCCTCGCCGCCGATATGCCCGAACTCGCCACCGCAGATCGGTGCGCGGGAGCGATCGTGGCCCGGCTGCCCGGCACCCTGGAGGCCTACCTGGCCTGGTTCCGCCGACCGCTGGCCGTTACGGCCCGCCTTGGCGGTGAATTGGACGCGTTGGTCGGCGAGGACGACTTCGGTCGGCTGGCGCCGCACGCCTCCGTCGAAGAGTCCGTGGAGAACGTTGACGACCGCAGCCGCCCATGGTCCGAGCATGATCGAACCGCGGCAGACATGCTGTATCAGGCCGTCCAATCCGGCATGATCGAATATTCGTACCGGCAGCTCGCTTTCGAAGCGACCATCGACCCCCTCACCGGTCTGGACAACCGGCGCTCGCTGGAGATGACGATCGACAGAGCGACGCGGTTAGGCGCCGAGGCGCCCCGCTTCAGCCTGCTGTTCATCGATCTTGATCGCTTCAAGCAGCTGAACGACGCGTTCGGACACCATCAGGGAGATCTGGTGCTGCGAAGTGCCGCCACTCGGCTCGAGCAGGTGACGTCGGACATGGTCGGTGAATCCGGCAGCGTGGCCCGCCTCGGCGGCGACGAGTTCGTCGTGCTCCTCCGCGATGTCACGCCTCAGCAGGTGACGCGATTGTCCGAGGGGGTCGTGGCGTCGTTCCGAGAGCCGTTGATTTTGGGCGGCTCCACGCATGTGGTGAACGTCAGCGTGGGCGCCGTGGTCAGTGTCGATGGTGCCGGCGACAGTCCGGACGATGTCGTCGACGCTGACGAATTGCTTCGACGCGGTGATCTGGCGATGTACTCGGCCAA
>CAZCHU010000325.1:0-1978 GCA_964498215.1 uncultured Mycobacterium sp.
GGATCGAAGGGGTCCAGCGAATCCTGGTAGTAGGCGCTGAGGGCGTTGACCGTGCTGGACAGCACCGGCATCGGGTGCGCATCGCGCGGGAAGCCGTCGAAGAACCGCTTCAGGTCTTCGTGCAGCATGGTGTGCCGCTGGATCTGGTGGGTGAACTTCGCCAGCTCTTCGGGCGTCGGCAGTTCCCCGAAGATCAGGAGATAGCTGACCTCGATGAACGTCGACTTCTCCGCCAATTGCTCGATCGGGTAGCCGCGGTACCGCAGAATGCCGGCGTCACCGTCGATGTAGGTGATCGCGCTCTTGGCGGCAGCGGTGTTGACGAAACCACTGTCGAACGTCGTGTAACCGGTCTTGGCCAGCAATGACCCCAGAGCGATGCCGTCTGCGCCCTCTGAGGCGTGGACGATGTCAAGGTCAAGCTCGCCGCCCGGGTACTTCAGGGTGGCGTGCTCTTGCCCGGCTTCGGCGTTATCGGCCACTGGGATCCCTTCTGTCTTTATCGGATCGATCGGGAAGACGCGTCAGTGTCTGCCTACAAAACGTAGTCCCACCGCCGCAGTCACGCCCGTGGGGGGGCAAGTGTGGCGTTTCCTGCGTTTGCACAGATCAAATGCAGACTCCCCGGTGATTCCGCCACAACCGGGATGCTAGCCGCTTACGCCTTGACTTGAGCGGGAAACTCGCACCTACCGATCGTGACCGAACAGTGATGCATTCACGCGCTAGGGCTGCAAGCGTTCGACAACGGAGCCGCGCACACGAATCCTGTTGTGCACCCGGTTCTCCCGGCCCTGCCAAAACTCGACCGTCTCAGGTGCGATCAGATAGCCACCCCAGTGCGGCGGCACCGGCACCTCGTCGACGCCGGAGAAGCGCTCGGTCACATCGGCCAATTGTTGCAGGAGTGCGGCGCGCGACGGGATAGGTCTACTCTGCCACGACGCCCAGGCCCCCAACTGGGAACCTCGCGGCCGGTGAGCCCAGTATTCGGCGGTCTCCTCGGGCGTGACCTTGGTGACTGGACCTCGGATGTGTACCTGGCGCCCCAGCAAGTACCACGGGAAGGTCGCCGACGCGTACGGGTGCACGGCCAGCTGTTCACCCTTGTCGGAATCGTAATTTGTGTAGAAGGAGATCCCGGATTCGTCCACGCTCTTGCACAGCACGGTGCGGGTGACGGGCCTGCCGTCGGAGTCGACGGTACCGACGACCATCGCGTTCGGCTCGGCGATACCCGCCTGCTCGGCCTCGGCCATCCAGCTCCCCAACAGCGCCACCCAACCGACATCCAGCCAGTCAGCGTCGAGGTCACCGCTGCCGTCCTTCTCCGCAGAGCCGTACTCCACCCGCATCCGGGCGAGGTAATCAGAAGTACCCACGCAACAACGCTACGCCGGAACCGGGCTGTCGGCTCCGGCGACGGGGCCGGATGCAAGAATCGGCCCATGACTGCGGTGTCGAAGGATTTTGCTCCCGGGTTGGCTGGCGTGGTGGCGTTCGAGACCGAAATCGCCGAACCCGACAAGGACGGCGGAGCGCTGCGTTACCGCGGTGTCAACATCGAGGACCTGGTCGCACACCGGGTCACCTTCGGCGAGGTATGGGCCCTCCTAGTCGACGGCCGGTTCGGCAAGGGTCTGCCGCCTGCCGAACCCTTCCCGCTGCCGATCCACAGCGGCGACGTCCGAGTCGACGTGCAGGCAGGTCTGGCGATGCTGGCGCCGATCTGGGGCTACCCCCCGCTGCTGGACATTGACACCGAAACGGCCCGCGATCAACTCGCTCGAGCCTCGGTGATGGCGCTGTCGTACGTGGCCCAGTCGGCGCGCGGCATTTATCAACCCGCGGTGCCGCAACGCCTGATCGACCAACGCGACTCCGTTACCGCCCGATTCATGACCCGCTGGCAAGGCGATCCCGACCCTCGCCACATCGAGGCCATCGACGCCTACTGGGTGAGCGCCGCCGAGCACGG
>CAZCHU010000326.1:0-1975 GCA_964498215.1 uncultured Mycobacterium sp.
GGCTCGTTGCATTCTTGATCGACCGATCGTCCGCAGAGCCGTTAGCAGCGGTTTCGTCCGGGTCTCGTCCCCTAGCGGCCGCGGTGAAGCTCCGATGCAATAGACTGCAAGGGCCTGAGTAAAGACGGGGTCGCGTGGCCGTTTCATCGGCCAGTCGCTAGGCAGTCTGCCGGAGCGCAGCTGCTCCTTCGCACCACGTGACGTGCCGTGAGAACAACGCATTGAGCCGGTGAGGCTACTCGCGCGTCACGGTGACTGCGGCGCAACGGCGCTGGTCGAGCCCGGTGATCGATACGAGTGCAATGTACACAGGAGGAGTTTGACTAGTGACTATTTCTGGAGTAGCGCCCAATGCCGAACTGAGTCTGTCCGAGCAGAACTACGGTGATGACCCACTTGCCGACCGCGAGACCGATCTTTACCGCGGCGAGTACATCATGGGGTTCGTTGAAAAATGGGATGAGCTAATCGACTGGGATGCTCGTGCGCTGTCCGAGGGCAGGTTCTTCATAGATGTTCTGCGTGCGCGGGATAAGCAGAGCATCCTCGACGTAGCGACAGGTACCGGATTTCATTCTGTTCGGCTCACCGAGGCCGGCTTCGACGTGACGAGCGCGGACGGTTCGGCGGCGATGCTCGCCAAGGCCTTCGATAACGGCAAGAAACGGGGTCTCATCCTCAAGACCGTTCAAGCCGACTGGCGACAGTTGAACAAGGGC
Source organism: uncultured Mycobacterium sp. (assembly GCA_964498215.1). Classification (GTDB taxonomy): domain Bacteria; phylum Actinomycetota; class Actinomycetes; order Mycobacteriales; family Mycobacteriaceae; genus Mycobacterium. The sequence goes on from CAZCHU010000326.1 coordinate 720, forward strand.
ATCCAAGGCAAGTACGACGCCATCATCTGTCTCGGGAACTCATTCACGCATCTCCATGAAGAGCAGGATCGCCGTCGAGCTCTGGCTGAGTTTTATGCCGCGCTGCGCCACGACGGGATTCTGATTCTCGACCAACGCAACTACGACGAGATGCTCGATCACAACTTCACCTCGAAGCACAAGTACTACTACTGCGGAGATCGAGTTACGGCCGAGCCGGCCCACGTGGACGATGGACTCGCGCGTTTCAAGTACACCTTTCCGGACGGTTCCGAGTACACCCTCAACATGTTTCCGCTGCGCAAGAACTATGTTCGCCGGTTGATTCGCGAGGCTGGGTTCGAGCGTGTGCGCACCTACGGCGACTTTCAGGAGACGTACCACGAGAATGAGCCGGATTTCTTCATCCATGTGGCGCAGAAGTCAATTGAAGACACAACCAGCGTTCAGGATGAGGCAGAGGCCTACTACGACAGCGACGACGCCGATGCCTTCTACTCGTTGGTCTGGGGCGGCGAAGACATCCATGTGGGCTGCTATGAGAACACCCGCGACATCGGTCAAGCCAGCATCGAGACAGTTGATCGCATGGCGGCCCAGCTCTCGAAGCTCGACCGCGACGTAAACGTGTTGGACCTCGGTGCTGGCTATGGTGGATCCGCACGCCGTCTGGCCAGCACGCACGGCTGCGCGGTCACCTGCCTGAACATCTCCGAAACGCAGAACGACGCTAACCGAAACAAGAACCACCACAGCGGATTACAACAGAAGGTCCGCGTGGTTCACGGTAGCTTCGATGCCATCCCAGAGCCCGACGACAGCTATGACGTCGTCTGGTCGCAGGATGCGTTTCTGCATGCCCCCGACCGCCGCAAAGTGCTCGCAGAGGCGTTCCGTGTACTCAAACCAGGTGGTGAACTGGTTTTCACCGATCCGATGCAGGCTGATGACGTCCACGAGGGCGTGCTTCAGCCCGTCTACGATCGGCTGCAGTTGCCTGACCTCGGTTCGATGCGTTTCTATCGGGAAGCCGCACTAGCGGTCGGGTTTGAGGTTGTTGATCAGATACACCTCATCGACAACTTCCGGACCCACTATGACCGGGTGCGCGAGGAACTCCAATCTCGACGTTCGGAACTTGAGCAGAGGTCCTCTGCGGAGTACCTCGACAAGATGCTGATCGGCTTGGGGAACTGGGTGGATGCCGCAGACCGGGGCTACCTTGCTTGGGGAATCCAGCACTTCCGGAAGCCGGA
>CAZCHU010000327.1:0-1967 GCA_964498215.1 uncultured Mycobacterium sp.
GTCTTGGCGTCAGCCGGAAGGAGTGGCGACGTAGCGTTTGAGCAGCGCGCGGACTCGGGCGGGCACCATTGTCGGCGGACTGGCGAGCACCCGCGCCACCTCGCGTGCCGCATCGCCGCGCTCGCCACGTCTCGTCATTCGCGGATCATCCATCTGCCACCCCGCAGCCAGGTATTCGGGCTCAGCCGCCACGATCTCCAGCAGCGTCCCAATGTCCTGGATGTCTCGTTCGTTGGTGCGGACTGTCCGAGCCAACATCTTGAGCACGAACGCGGCCTCGACGTCCGGGACTGGGATCTCAAACCCGATGCTGTTGCCGTCGGTGAGCCGAGCGGTGATCGCCATCCGGATTGGCTCCCGCGCCAGCGCCAACCGCAACCCCGGCACCCCGTCGAACGCCCGCTCGCCGATTATCCGTTTACCCGGTTTCACGTCGGTGGGCACCAGGAGGTCGATCGCCTGGTCGCCGCGCACGTAACGGTTGCCCGACTCGGGCGTGTATCCGAGTCGAGTGAGCTGATCATGGAACCCGCCCCCATAGGCCACGCTGACGTCGATCCCCGCATCGGCATCTGATGTCAGCCGTGGTGTCCCCGGCACGTTGTAGACGTGCCGCAGCAACCTGACCATGTGACCACCGATAATGAGATATTCGCAGTCGCCGGCGGCGCTGGCCACGTCGCGCAGCGCAAGCATTCCGTGGTCATCGGCCGAGGCAGTGCAAGCCAGGACGACCGACACGGCCCCCGTCACCGGGCCGCAATCCAGTCGGCGAGGCGCTCCGGCGCGCCATCGCCGAGTTCGTCGCCGGCAGTCAGGTCTTCGAGTGCCACCACCGGGTCCACAGTGGGAATGCCGGCGTAATCGCCCTCGGAGACCCGGCGCCACCAAGACGCCGTCTTCCAGATTGTCGGATCGGCCGGCACCCGCACCGTCAACGTCGCCTGGTCGACGGTGGCCTCCACCAAGTCGACGACTGATAGGTCGATCAACTCCTCGGCGTACACCAGTCCTCGAGTCGGTACCCGCCACGGCCGCAGTGCATCCGCGGCGGCCTCACCGCCGGCGAGGATCTGCACGGTCAGCTCATCGCCGAGTATGACCGCCCGCCGCACTTGCTCCACGACCGGTTCGATGCCGTACCAGTAGGTCTCGACGAGGCCGTCGTCGGCAGGGTTCGCCGATAGCACAGCGAGGCATTCACGGCGCGCCGCTTCGGTCATGGGTGTGTCCGGCAACGGAGCCTTCTCCGCCATTAGGGACACTGCTTGCTGACTCACCCCGATCGCTGCGGCGATGTCTCGCTGGCGCAGATGTTCGCACGTGAGGACGCAGGCCCGCTCAGCTGCGCGCCGGCGTCGTCGGCGCTCGCTGACTGCGCGGCGTGGCTTCCCCGCCGCGGGCGTCCGATAAACCCGTCGGGAGAGAACCAGCTCACCGGTATCGCTAACACTCAGGTCGACATTGCCATCGTGGAGAAGCGCTGAACGGGCCTTGTCGGTGATGGTTTGACAGACGACTAGCACCCGGCGGCCGGGGCGGCGATGCAGGTGGTCGAGGACCAGCGTTGGGGACGACACCCGCTCGGCGACAATGAACTCCGCTGTGACCGCGTGTCCGCCTACGCGGTAGGTAATGCTGTGAGCGTCACCGGCCACAACGGGGACACCCGCCTCAGCTAGTAGCGCGGGAAGGGAAGTTGACTGCACCTCATGACACTAGCAACTGCTGTTCGTCAAACAAGCTTTTGCACCGCTTCCCGAGATTACTTGTTTGACGATGCCTCCATCGTTTGATAGAGCCACCAACCGATGCGCTTGCGGCTGCCCGCCGTCACCCAGCCGTGTTCGCCGTGTTGGGCGGCTCGGGATTTCCCTCGAAGATCGGTTACGTCTGCTCGTGGACAGGGGCCGGTCGGTGCACAGCCGGACGTCCAGAGTGAGCGATCGGCCTATCGAATTCGGATC
>CAZCHU010000328.1:0-1905 GCA_964498215.1 uncultured Mycobacterium sp.
GCTACTTGCTGGCGGCGTTCTCGATCATCGTGCTCGCGATCTGCTCGGCCTCGTCGGAGATGCTGTACCCACACGCCCACGTCTCCACTGTCAGGTTCGAGACCAGCGACAACGCATGTTGGCACGCCCAACCGTCAGCGCCTTCCTGACTGGCCGACTGGGTGATCATCGTGTCACTGATGTCGACGCCCTCGAGATCCCACTCGTAGTCGCCGTCGCCCACCGTGATCGTGCCGTAGGCGCAGTCCTGCCAATCGGCCGCCGAGCTGTCGAAGAAATCCCGGGCGTCCGCGGCGGACGGATAGAGCACCACCGCCTGCTCGACCCAGTGATCGTTGTCATCGTCGGGTTCACGGGCGACCTGATCGCGAACCGCCGTCCAGCCCGTGCCGGCGTACACCATTTCCTCGGCCCCGTAGATCGCGCCGAGACAGTCCGGATCAAAGACCTCTCCCGAGTGGTCGCTCATCTCGTCCATCTCGAGGGTGACCTCCATGCGGGTCGATCCGACGATGTCGTTGAGCTCACCGATGGTCAGCAGGACGTCGTCCAGGTCGGCTTCATCAAGAGGTGGCACGTCAGCCACGTTGCGATCCTGGTCCGCGTGCTGACGGGTCGCCGTGCCCTCCACCGTGCTGACACACGCCGACACCACCAGAGCGGCGGCGACCGCCGCGCCAGCCGTACCGGCGCGGCCGAGCGCGGGGATGCGATTCATCGCCCCATCCTCCTTGGCATCGTCCCTCCTCAGCGACTAGCGGAGATCTTGTCGAGTATCACGTCGGCGACGCCGGTGGCCGACCGCAGGTCGCCCGGCGCCCGGGGATCGGCGATCTCCACCTCGACGATGCAGTCTCCAGCCAGCCCAAGAGCGCGAGATACGCCGACGGCAGCCGAACCGGCCGAGGCGTGCAGGACACTCGCTGAAACCGTCTGATCGTCGAAAGCAACGTCGACGATCCGGCTCAATTCATCGGCTCCAGGCCCGGGTTGTTCCAAGGCAACGGTCTGACCGTTGCAGCGTCGCCACTTGTCGGTGACCGTTGCGAAGAACTCGCGCGCGTCGGCGACGCTCGCCATCTGCACCACACCGAAAAAACCCGAAACAGGTGGACCCTCGAATTCGCCCCCAGCCCAGGAACTGGTGGCCACCGACCGGACCGGGCCGGTGTCATAAACGACCTTCTGGAGCCGGTATGCGGTGCTGACACAGTCCACCGGCGTCGCCGCAGCGTCGCCGACGTTGCGCAGCAGCATATCGTCGTCCCCTTCGACGACCTGTCCCATGAAGCCGTTGGGTCCGGTAGCCAGGGTCACCGACAGTTCCTGCGCACTGGGCAGAAACCGTCCGAGGGGGATCGCCAGCGAAGGTTGGGCAACCTCGAGGATGCGGACGACTGGCCGCTCGTCGACCGGGGTGCCGGTGCAGCCGGAAAGCACGCCGACGCTAGCGACAAGGGCCGCCAACGGCTTCCCCGGCATCCCGCCTGGCATCTCGCCTCTCCCGTCGACGTGTCACATCTGTAACATCATTAGCACGTCCTGGACGGCCCCGAGAGCGGAACGGGTTTCCTGCTTCGCGCTACTTCTTGTTCGCCCTGTCCGACCCCGCCTCGGTAGACAGCGCCGCGACAAATGCCTCCTGCGGAACCTCAACCCTGCCGATGGTCTTCATCCGCTTCTTGCCCTCCTTCTGCTTCTCCAGCAGCTTGCGTTTGCGGGTGATGTCACCGCCGTAGCATTTGGAGATCACATCCTTGCGGATTGCGCGGATGTTCTCGCGGGCAATGATTCTCGAACCGATGGCCGCCTGCACCGGCACCTCGAACTGCTGACGAGGGATCAGTTCCTTGAGCTTGGTGGTCATCTTGTTGCCGTAGGCGGCCGCGGAGTCTTTGTGGACGA
>CAZCHU010000329.1:0-1895 GCA_964498215.1 uncultured Mycobacterium sp.
GCCAGTCGACGGGCGTCTACGACCACTACTTCCGGACGTTCCTGAACCCGGTAGACCTCTTCTGGTCGTTGGGTCAGTGCGTGGCGCTTGCCATCGTGATCATGCTGGTACACACCTACTACGGCTATACCGCCGCGGGCGGCCCGTCCGGCGTAGGCGAGGCCGTCGGGCGCGCGGTGCGTACTTCACTGATCTTGTCTGCATTCGTGCTGGTGATGATCTCGCTGGCGGTATACGGACAGTCCGGCAACTTCAATTTGGCGGGTTGAGCTATGGACGACGAAGGTCTGCATCCCGGTTGGTGGACGCTCATCTTGGTGACGGTGCTAGCGGCAGCCGTGTGGCTGACCTTCGCCTTGTTCACCGGATCGCTCAAGTCAACGGTCCCGGTGACCCTGACTTCCGAGCGGGTGGGCCTGGTGATGGAGGACAACGCCAAGGTCAAGATGCGCGGCGTGCAGGTGGGCAAGGTAGCCAACATCGCGGTGACGGGCCAGGAAGAGCCGCTGACCAAGTTGCGTCTCGATATCTTCCCGGACCAGCTGAAATACATCCCGTCTAACGTCGAGGCGCAGATCGATGCCACCACGGTGTTCGGCGCGAAGTTCGTCGACCTCGTGTATCCGGAGAACCCGACGACACAGCGACTCGAGGCCGGGCAGGTCCTGCAGTCTCGTAACGTGACGGTCGAGGTCAACACGGTGTTCGAGAACCTCGTCGGGGTACTCGACCAGATCGACGTGGCAAAGCTCAACAGCACACTGACCGCCCTGGGTGACGGCTTGCGCGGCCAGGGCGAACGGCTCGGTCAGGCCACCACCGATGCCAATGAGGTTCTGCTGGCCCTGAATCCGCGTCACGAGACCATTCGGGACGACCTGCAGGCGCTTACCGCGTTCAACGAGACCTACAGTGCCGCAGCACAGAACATCCTCGCGACGCTGGATGCGGCGAGCACGACGAGTGTCACCGTGACCAACCAGTCCGGCGACCTGGATTCGCTGCTGCTGTCGACCATCGGGCTGTCTAACAGCGGTATCAACCTGCTGGCGCCCAACCAGGCCAATCTGATCAAGGCCATCAACGTGCTGGAGCCGACGACCGACCTGCTGCACAAGTACAGCCCCGAATACACCTGCCTGCTGCTGGGTGCCCAGACCCTGCTTGACGAGGGCGGTTACGACGGACCCGGTGGCAACGGCCGCACGCTGATGCTCGACACCGCGTTGGCGTTCGGCGACGACCCGTACCACTATCCCACGCATCTTCCGGTGGTCGGGGCCAAGGGCGGCCCGGGTGGCAAACCCGGCTGCGGCTCGCTCCCCGACGTCTCCAAGAATTGGCCGGTGCGTCAGCTGGTCACCAACACCGGCTTCGGCACGGGTCTGGATTTCCGCCCCAACCCGGGTATCGCGTTCCCGATGTACGCCAACTACTTCCCGGCGACACGCGGCTACCCGGAACCGCCGAGCGTCCGCAATCTGTTCGGTGGGCCCGCAATCGGACCGATGCAGCGCGGCGGGCCGCCCTGGCCGCCAGCGCCGGCCTATGGGGCAAAGTTGTATGCCCCGGACGGCACCCCGCTGTGGCCGGGTCTGCCCCCGGCGCCCCCGCCAGGAGCGCCGCGAGATCCCGGGCCGACGCCAGGTAGTGAGCCGTTCGTGGTTCCGAACCCGGCGACGATGCAGCCGACGGCGGTTCCCTGGCCGTTTGTCCCACCCGCGGTTCCGGCCGTGCCGGGACAGCCAGTGGCCGGGCCGCCGATCCCGCTCAACCCCGCATATAACCCCTGATCCGAACAGACCAATGACCATGAGAGGTAACCGATGAATATCCGGGCAGACGCAGTGCGTCTCGGGGTGTTCCTGGCTGTCTGCCTGCTGGGCGTGTTCGGT
>CAZCHU010000330.1:0-1888 GCA_964498215.1 uncultured Mycobacterium sp.
TGACCGCTTGGTGGTGCGGTGTCGGCGAATGTGAATGTGCCGGTGTCGCGCATCTCTTGCGCTGCGCTGATCAGCGGCCCGAGCGTGGCGCGCATCAGGCTCGCTCCCACGCTAATCCGTCGCACACCAAGTTTGGTCATCAGCTCGACCGTCGCTCCTGTACCCGACAGTCCGACTAGCTGGTTTATCGGCGCACCAGCCTGTTTCACCATGGTGGCGATCTGCGCGGGATCCACCACACCAGGGGCATAGACACAATGTGCGCCCACCTCGGCGAAACGCTTGAGCCGATGCAACGCCAGTGCGAAGCCATCGGGATGGCGGTACAACAGTGCTTCGCATCGCGCTGTAATCACGATGTCGTCTCCGGCGGCTTGGACTGCTGCGGCGACGCGATCAACAGCCAACTCTTCCTCATAGAGGCCTGTGTTGGTGTCACCTGCCCAGTCTTCGATGCCGCAGCCGGAAGCGCCGGTATCGATGCAGCGCCGTACGTTGGCAGCGACACCGGCCGGATCATCGGCGTAGCCGTTCTCAAAGTCGGCATTGACCGGGATGTCCACAGCAGCGGCGATATCAGCGATATTTCTCAGCGTCTCGTCCAGAGACACTGCGCTTAGGGCATCGGGTCGTCCGAGGCCGAAAGCAAAGCCTCCGCTGGTTGTTCCTAACGCCTTGAAGCCATGGGCTGCCAGGATCTTGGCTGAGCCGGCGTCCCAAGCGTTCGGCAGGATAAACGTCCCGGTCTGATGTAGGGCCACGAACGTGCGTAGTTTCTCTACCCGCGACATCAGGTTTTGCTCCTTCGCGGCTACTTCAGTGGAGCCGGCAACTCCGGGGCCGAGACGCCATGTAGACCCCCATGATTGGGCGACTAGGTGCACAGCACTCTCGGAGATGGTGACGGCTGAGGCTGAATATCTGGCAGTGTTTGGCAGTGTTTGGCAGTGTCGGATCTGGATTCGTCGGTGTCTGGGATCATACGGTCGACCCGTACCTCGTGAGGTAAGTCGACGTAACGGGAGCATCAATGACTGATGAGTTCGCAGATCACCGCAGTAGTGCAGACGGCATCAGCTTCACCGACGTCGGCCACGGGCCGGTAACTCTCTTCATTCATGGGGTCTTCACCAACGGAAGGCTCTGGCGCAATTGTGTGCGCCTGCTGGCGGGTCATCGGCGTTGTGTCAGTGTCGACCTTCCCGGCCATGGTCACACACCTGCGCAGGGGGAACCGTCGGTGTGGGGTTTGGCCGACGCCGTCGGCACGGTCATCGACACATTGGGGTTGAGCGAGATTCATCTGGTCGGCAACGACACTGGCGGCGCGGTCTCTCAAGTCGTGCTGACTCGGGAGCCGACGCGATTCGCGACATTCGCTCTGACCAATTGCGACACAGAAGGCAACTTTCCTCCACGGGCATTCCGGCCGGCAGTGTGGGCGGCAAGGGCTGGCTTGCTGTACCTGAGCAGGCCCTTGGCGAGTATGCCCAAGGTTGCGAAGCAGATCTATCGCACCGGGTATCAGGATGTCTCCGCTGTCCCCGACGATGTGATCGTCGACTACCTGACTCCAATCCTTGGCAGCACGGCAGGTGTTCGTTTCATGTCGGCGCTGCTGTCATCGCAAGCACCGGAGCAACTCGCTCCGATTCGCTCCCAGCTCGAAGCCTGTGAGGTGCCCACCGCCATCGTGTGGGGTACCGGAGACATCTTCTTCCACCGTCGTTGGGCCGACTGGCTCGTCGACCTCATCCCGGGGGCTCACGATGTTGTCGAAATCCCCGGGGGTCGGCTGTTCTTCCCCGACGAGCGCGCACGAGAACTCGTTGACGCATTGGAAGCTCACTGGGAACGTCACCACGGGTAAAGAGTCCCGCCGATGTGA
>CAZCHU010000331.1:0-1839 GCA_964498215.1 uncultured Mycobacterium sp.
GGAGGCAGACAGCTCCGGCAATTTCCAGCCTGCCAACGCACCTATATAGGACGGCCTCAGAAGACCGCCTGCAGCCCAGCAACGGCGCCTGCCCCGAGAATCGCCGCCGCGGGCAAAGTGATGACCCAGGCCATGGCAATAGGCCTCATCAATCCCCAATTGGTCGCGCGGTTGACCATGCCGACGCCCAGCACGGCGCCGATAAGAATATGCGTGCTGGACACCGGGAGCCCGAGGATGCTGGCGCCCATGACGACCCCCGCGGCCGACAGTTCCGCCGAGAAACCCGACGCCGGGTGCATCTTGGTCAAATTCTCGCCCACAGTGGCGATCACTTTGCGACCGATGAACCACAGGCCGGCGATCAGGGCGACGCCGAAGGCGAGCATCGCCGCGGTAGGCACCGCGGCTTCACTCCCCATCGTCCCGGTTCGCAGCACGTCCAGAATCGCCGCAAAAGGCCCGATCGCGTTGGCGATGTCGTTGCTGCCGTGGCTGAACGCGAAGCCCGAAGCGGTGAACACCTGCATCCAACTGAACATCAGGAACGTCGAACGCGGCAGCGACTCACCGCGCAGAGTCTTGGCGAAAATGAACATCGCCATCCATACCGCCGCACCGATCATCGCGATGATGAACAGGTTGTTCATCGTGGTCAACCCCAACTCCATGTTCTTGAGGCCTTTGAACAACAGCATCGCCGCGATGATCATGGCGCCGAGCGCGGCTAGCAGCGGCACCCAGTTCTGCAGCGCCCGGAAAGCGTCAATAGACCGAGACCGGTCATCGATGGCACGTAGTTCGCGGTAGTACTCGGACTCGTAATCGTCTGCCTCGTAGTCCCGACGGCTCGCCACGGCCGCGTCGCGCGCCAGGGCGCCGGTGTAGGCGATCTGCTGGATCTCGCTGAGCCGCTCGAACGCCTGCTTGTGACGGTCGCGGTGCTCGATCCGTTCCTTACGGACTTCACGCAGCCGCTCATCGGCCTGATCGTTGTAGACCAGGATGTTCCGTTTGATGGTGCCGTACAGCAGGTAAGCCACGACGCCGCCGAGGATCGGGGACAGCACCCACGACGTGGCGATCTGACCAATCTGGTCCCACTGCACCATGTGCAGGGCAGAGCTGCCCTGCCCCGTCAGCCAGCCAAGCATCAGCGATCCGCCGACGATCCCGCCGATGATGGAGTGGGTGGTCGATACCGGGTAGCCCATCCGGGTGGCGAACAACAGCCAGAATGCCCCGGCGAACAGCGCGGCCATCATGATGTTGACGAACTGCATGGGCTCGACCTGAACGACCGAGAGGTCCACAATCCCGTTGCGAATCGTATCGGTGACCGCGCCGCCGGCGATCACCGCACCGCTGACCTCGAAGACGGCGGCGACCAGCAACGCCTGCTTCATCGTCAGGGTCCCTGCACCGACGCTGGTACCGAACGAGTTCGCGACGTCATTGCCGCCGACGTTGAATGCCATGAACATGCCCAGCACGGTGGCGACGATCAGCACGACCTTGCTGGCTCCGCTGTCCACATAACCGAACGACCACGACGAGAACGCGACGAACGCCACGAGGAGCATCAGGGCGAAGCTCAGATGCCAGTTGCGATCCGGCCCAAGGAACTGGGTATGCGCTGGGGGCAGCTCGACTGACGTAGTTGATTGTGTCAAGGCGACCAGATCTCCTTCATATGACGACGGCGGAACGCTAGGCCGTCACTGGAGCCAGACCGTGAATTCCCGGCAAACTACCGGCAAACGAGCAGGAACCGCAGGGTCGCCGCTACTTGCTGGCGGCGTTCTCGATCATCGTGCTCGCGATCTGCTCGGCCTCGTC
>CAZCHU010000332.1:0-1800 GCA_964498215.1 uncultured Mycobacterium sp.
TTCTCGGATTCGGTGTCGTCAAGGCTGTCGTACAAACCCAGCGTGTACACGCCGGCTGATTGCACCCTCATGGCCAGGTGCCGGGCGAACACGCGGAATTTCACCGGAACCGGCGGATTATCCGGCCAGTGCCACGTCAGCTCTAAAGTGCCGACGCGTTCATCGTCGGGCGAGGTAGCCACGATGTATTTCGTTGGGTTGTATTCGCTGCCGCCGGCGGCAGACACCGCGACAACGACGGGGACGGTGATGTGGGTGGGGAAACTATCGACGTAGCAAGTGCTCATCGGAAAACCCTCGGCGGTGATCCCGCCGGAGTCTTGCACGACACCACTCAACGCCGGCGCAAACGCAACGACACGCATGCTTTCCTCTCGTTACTTCGAGTCCTGGCGCCTCAAGGTCCTGAACCCGCCGGGCTCAGCGAACTTTAACTCAGGGCTGGGCGCAGTCGGTGAATAGCGTGGTTGTTCGACATCGAACACCACTCAGGTCCGATGGCCCGCCGGTTCTAGCGTTTGCGTTGAAGCACCGGCAGTGGGTAGAGGGTGTCGGTGTCGGTGGCGTCGCGATCGTCGTAGAGACCGAGCGTATGGATGCCTGCGGCCCGGATGTTCATCGGCAGGTATTGGGCAAAGACCCGGAACTTGACCGGAACAGACGGGGTGTCGGGCCATTCCCAGGAGAATTCCAAGGTGCCGACCCGCTCGCCGTTGGGGGCGGTGGCCACGATGAATTTGCGCGGGTTGTAATCGTCGCCCTGCGCGGCGCACACCGCGATGACCACCGGGATCGTGATCTGAGCGGGGACGCTCTGCACATAACAAGTAGTCAAGGGAAAACCTTCGACGGCGACGCCACCGGCATCTTGTGAGACCGCGCTCAGTGACGGCGCGAACGCTACGACACGCATGTGTTTCCTTATCTACCGTATAAAGCTGACGTGGGCCCGTGGGTTTGCCAGCTACTTGATGTAGTAGAGGCGTTCGGGCTCAAGGCACCTTAACGTATGGGGCTTGGCTGGGAGTCGCCTCGCGTTTGGCGATTTCAGGTCGCGTTTGCCCCTCAGGGTTCGGTTCTTGCGGTGTTTCTGACTTAACCGCAGAGATGGCGTGAGAAATTACCCAACTCATGGCATCTCCCCGCTTCTCACTCGCGTGGCACTGGCGCGGACAGCACGGCAGCAGCACCCCTGGCCGCACTACTGGGCGAGCAGTCGGTAGGCGATCCCCAGAGATCTGTATGTGCGTTCGGCTCGAAGATCAAGCGACAGTAGTTCTCGGCCGTAGCTGTGAGCGGTGAGCCCGACGAGGGCGTCATAGGTGGCGCCGCCTAACACGCCGAACGCCGCGGCAGCTGCGGTCAATGATTCATAGACTTGGGCGTCCGGGGCGATCACGCGTGCGCCCCATTGGCGGGCGAGATAGGCAGATACTGTCGCGGCGTCCATCCGGAACGGCTCGGGCATGCGGGTGAGGACGGCGTAGGTTTCGGTCACCACATGTGCTGGCAGGACCGCCTCGGGTGTGACAGCCCGAGCAGCCGCCGCATGCGCCTCATGCCAGGGTGCGAAGGCTGCAATGACGACGCTGGTGTCGAGCGCGGTCACCGACGGGTCGCGTCCACCGCATCGCGGACCCGTTCAGCGGTAAGGACGGGCAGATCGGTGTCGGCAACCGCAACCAGAGCGCCCTCGTGATCCACGAGCCGCACCGGAGTCGTCGCCGGGGAGATCTCGAGGCGTCCCTCAACCTCCCTCAACACGATCCGGCTGCCGGGGCGCAATCCGAGACGCTCGCG
>CAZCHU010000333.1:0-1782 GCA_964498215.1 uncultured Mycobacterium sp.
CCTTGGCCGAATCGAACCCGATGGAGACGTAACCGCCGTAGTCGTTGACCCAGGTGCCGTCGGGATCCTTGAAAGCGTCCGGAATGTCGTCGAACGTGGCGACTTTGTACGGCGCGAACATCGACGTGTTTGTCAACGCCGTTGATTGACCGAGGTCGAACACATCGGGCGCGCTGGTGCGGCCCATCTGCTCGTTGGCCGCGTCGATCTCTTCCTGGCTGGAGGCATTGGGCTGCGACGAGTTGACCTTGATTCCGTACTTTTCGGAGAAGGCGGCGATGATCGCACCGTAGTTCGCCCAATCCGTCGGCAGTGCAATCACATTGAGCTCACCTTCAGCCTGGGCCGCTTCGACCAGGCCCGCCATGCCGCCGAAGTCCTGAGCGGAAGTGGCCTCGCTCGCCTTGACCCACGGCGACCTCTCGGAGTCGGTGTTGTCCTTCTCCGCAGGAGCGCACGCCACCAGGGCCGAGGCGATCAGCGCGGATGCCACGCAGGCCACACCTTTGACGACTGCGGGCAGTAACGGCGCGGTGCTCCGAAAACTGTTCATGCCGAACCTTCCGATGATCGGGACGCTGCGACCCTACCGTGGAGTCATGCCGGATTTCGATGCTGCGGCCAGCTTCGCAGCCGCCCCCGTCGCCACGTTGGGCACGACGCGAGACAATGGTGCGCCGCACTTGGTACCGGTGGTCTTCGCGCTGCCTGATGGTCGCCACGACCTGCTCTACACGGCCATCGACGCGAAGCCGAAGTCAACCCATCGCCTGCAACGGTTGGCCAACATCGAGCGCAACGCCGCGGTGAGCCTCCTGGCCGATCATTACGACGACGACTGGACCCGGCTGTGGTGGGTTCGCGCCGACGGCTCCGCCGCGGTCCATCACAGCGGCCCGGAGGTGGCGATCGGCTACGCGCTGCTGCGGGCAAAGTACTCCCAGTACCGCCGCGTCGAGTTGGACGGCCCGGTCATCGTCGTGCAGATCGCCCGATGGTCGTCCTGGCGAGCCTCGCCGGCGCCGGGTCAATGACCCTAACCCTTCTCGGCGACCCCGGCCTTGAGGGCCTCGAGTTCCTCCTCGTACGCTCCCTCATCCCTGCCCAACGCAACGGTGGCCGCCCCCATCGCCAGGGTGGAAACCGCGATCGCGACGGCATCCCAGCGCCCCACGTCGAGGTGCTCGCCGAGCACCACCGCCCCGAGTATCACCGCGACCACCGGTTCGAGCACAAGCATCGTGGGCACCGACGTCTGCAGTGACCCCGCGTGGAACGCCGACTGCTGCAGCAGCATGGCCACCACTCCCAACAGCGCAAGCAGGTACAACACCGGAGCGGTAAGCACCGCCCGCACACCGTCATGCGTCAGCACGTGCATGACCAGCTTGGTGAGCACCGCAACTACCCCGAACAGCACACCCACCGCGCCGGCCAACAACACCGCGCGTCGCCAGCCCACACTTCGGACTGCGACGAGGACGCAGGCCGTCACGGCAACGGTGCAAACCACCGCGACAACCGTGGAGGTGGTCAGCGACGCCTCGTAGTCCCCCGGTCGGGGTTTAGCCAGAACGACGAACACTGCGAGTGCCGCGGTCAGGACGATGGCCCAGGCCCACTCGCCCCGGGTCACTTGCCGATGTGCAAGTCGCGCGCTCAGCGGTAGCGCGAACAACAGCGCGGAGGTGAGGATGGGCTGCACCAGCAGCAGCGACCCGTTGGCTAGCGCCAGCGCCTGGAACACAAAACCGGAGATCGCCGACGCGGTACCCGCCCACC
>CAZCHU010000334.1:0-1759 GCA_964498215.1 uncultured Mycobacterium sp.
CGCTTCGGCTTCGCATCGCTCACCCGGGCCACCACAGACCAAGAATGGACCACATAAGCGATCGCCGCTGCCGGAATGAGGTAGGGATTACCCGGCCCCGAAGGACCGGGTTTGCGCGCTACGTTTTGAGGTCAATGAGGTTGCGCAGTTCACGCAGCGAGTACCACGGGATGGCCACCATTCCCAGCGTGACCACACCGGCGATGATGTAGAGCACCCAGGCCGCGGTGTCGCTGCCGGACGCCACGAGATAGGTCGACACCGCGGTCAGCAGCGTGGCGACACCCATCGCGCACGCAATCCCCGCGGCGCACCGCAACCACAGCTGATCGATAGCGGCCAGGCTAGGCGTAGCGGCGGCGCCCTGTGCCTCAGAAGTGTCGCGGCTCGAGGATTCCGGACTCGAACTGCTGGGCTCGGCTGGATCCACCGTAGCGGGAGCCACCCGCAATTTCTCGGTGGGCGCATCGGAACCGCGCACCGGGGCCTGGGCCTGCGGCGCAGCCGTCTCCGTTCGTGGCTCAGCGGGTTCATCCAGGGCGGCACGACGCGCGCGCAAGAGCAGCGGCACGGCCGCGACGATCACCACGGCGGAAACCACGATGACGGTGTAGAGGGCCCAGGGGGTGCCCGAGTCGCCGGTGGAAGCGGCGTGCCCGCGGGACAGGTCGACCAGCGCCACTGTCGCGGCGACTCCCGCACCGAGCGCGGCCAACCAGACGGCTGCACAGCTGCCCAGCAGGATTCTGTCGATCCGATCCAGGTCTGAGAGTTCGAACCCAAAGGTCTGTCGCGAGCGGCCCGCGTTATCGGTGAGGTATGTCATCAGCCCTGTGCGTTCTGCCTAGCAACTCGTCTGCGCGGCGTTGTTGGTGTTCGACGACAGTACTGTGCCGTCGCTCGTGGTGATGGAGCAATTCAGCCGGCTCACCAGAAACAGGCTTGACGCCTGCACGGAACCGACCTCGGACTGCGAGATCGGGGTGACCGTCAGCGACCAGGGAATGTAGACGTTGCGCTGCGTGCGGCTGCGGCCGGATGCGTCGATGTACGTCACGGAGATGATATCGCCGGGAGCCTTGGTTCCGGTGACCGAATAGGTGACCTGGCGGGGGGTCGCGCGGGGGGTCGGCGTGGGCGATGGTGGCGGCGGCTCCTCAGTCACCGGAGGTGGCGGTGGAGGTTCGGGTTCGACGACCGGTGGCGGTGGTGGCGGCTGTGTGACGGTGACTGTCTCCGGTGGCGGCGGGGGCGGCTCCTCGGTCGCCGGAGGTGGCGGTGGAGGGGGTGGCGGCGGGGTGGTCGGGATGATCTCGTCCTGAACCGGCGGCGCCGGCCTGGTGGTCGTTACCGGTGTCGCCAATCGTTCGGTGTCGGTACGGGTCACCAATACCGACACCGATACCACCAGCGCGACCGCAGCGACGATCGCGAGAACGCCGACCACCCATGGCCACCGGGGCGGGACCGGCGATTCGCCAACATCGGCTTCGGGGCCATAGCTGTCGTAGTCGTAGAGCGCCGCGTCGGCGGGCAGATATGGGCTGCTGACGAACTGCTCGGACTCTGGAGCGGAATATGCCTGCGAGTAATGGTCGGTGTCGTTCTGGACCGAATCGGCGCCGCTTTCAGACGAGGCAGCGGCGACCTCCCTGTTGGGTTCATCCGATGGGGGCTGGCCACCGGACCCTTCACCTGGGAGACCCGCCCCGCCAGAGTCCCACCCCGGGGGATTCCGCCCGCTCATCTACGTCTATCC
>CAZCHU010000335.1:0-1747 GCA_964498215.1 uncultured Mycobacterium sp.
CGTTCGACGTCGGCACCGTGCTCAACGGCTTCGAACCGATGTTCACCCTGCTCGATACAACGGCGGCCAACGACCTCACTCAGGGGCTGATCCAGTCCCTCGGCGGCGGCCGGTCATCGCTCACTCAAGTGGTCGACCAGACGACGGAGTTCACCCAGACCCTGGCCGGAAGGGACAAGGTTCTCGGCGATGCCATCACCAGTCTCAGCGAGGTCACCAATAACCTCGCCGAGCAGAGCGAGAACCTGGACCACACCCTGACCCAGACCAGTCAGGTGGTCGAGCAATTCGATGCTTACCGCCCGGAACTGGAGTCCTCCATCGGCTCGCTCGCCCGGGTCACTCGAGGGTTGTCCGCGGCTGCCGATGACGTCTACCCCGCCTTCAACGAGCTGATCAACCGCCAGCCCGGTTTCGCCGCGCACATGGTGGGCATCGAACCTCAGGTGGCGTTCGCCGGCTCCAACCTGCCGCTGCTACTCAAGGGGCTCGCACGATCCACCGGTGACGGCAGCTACGCCAACGCCTACGCGTGCGACCTCAACGCGCTGGGTTTCTTCCCCGGACTCAACGACGTCACCCAATACGTCGTCAACGCGGCAACCCCGGGCAATGCTCTGCCACTCCTCAACGAGAACCAGGGGTGGCACACACCGAAGTGCAGGAACATGTCCAATGGCTGACAACGCTGCCCCGAACAGCGGGGCTAAGAAATCGCTGTTCCAGAGTTTCCGGGACCGTCGTCCGGAGGACTACAACTCGACCTGGCTCGGGTTCACCGCGCTGGCGGTGATCGGGGTGCTCGTCGCGGTGGCTGTGGGCGTGAAGTCTCTCGGCATTGGCGAAACGGACTACACAGCGGAGTTCGCCCAGGCTGCCTCGCTCAGGCCGGGAAACATCGTCACCGTCGCCGGCATCGAGGTCGGAACCGTCCGCAGCGTGTCGCTCGCCGGCGATCATGTCGAGGTTGGGCTGACGGTCCGCGACGACGTCAAGTTGGGCAAGGACACCAGAGCTTCCATCCAGCTTCAGACCTTCCTCGGCGGTCGCTATCTGGCGCTCATGCCCGCCGGTGCCGGTTCGGTTCCGGATAAGCGAATCAACCTGGCCCACACCGAAGTTCCCTACGACCTGCAGGAACTATTGGGCGACGGTTCGGTGATGTTGAGTCAACTGGACTCCGACCAGTTGGGCGATTCGCTGGCCGTCCTGGGTAAACAGGTCGACGGGTTACCCGACATCGTTCCGCAGTCCATGGACAACATCCATAAGCTGTCGTCGGTGATCGCCGACCGGCGGGATCAGCTGGGCACCCTGTTCGAGAGCACCGAGCGGGTGGCCAACACCTTGCGCAGTCAACAGGCTCGGGTGGGGGTCCTCATCGATGAGGGGCAGAGCCTCCTCGGCGAGTTCGTGGCCAGTCAGGCCACGTTCCGATCGATGCTGGTGGCCCTGACCAGTCTGACCAATACGCTCGACAAGATCGTGGTCAACGACCGGCAGATGCTCGACGACATGCTCAACGACATTCGTGAGCTCACCGACATGATCGGCCACAACGACGAACTGGTCAGCAATCTCCTTCAGGTCGCACCCGTCACGCTGCGCGGGCTGACGAACGCCACCGGATACGCACCGGCCCTGGAGTTCTTCATCCCCAACGGGCTTGCCGTCGATTCGTGGATGTGCGCAATCAGTGGCCGCGCCGACCAATTCGAGATGATCGAGTACTACAAGGACTGCAAAT
>CAZCHU010000336.1:0-1733 GCA_964498215.1 uncultured Mycobacterium sp.
GAGGAAGAGAACCCCGAAGCCGCCGCAGCCATCCGGGCACAGATCACAGGTGACAAGTGACCAGACCTTCCACTGCTAACGGCGGTTTCCCCAACGTCGTGGTGACCGCCGTGACGGCGACCACCTCGATCGCACCCGACATCGAGAGCACGTGGAAGGCTCTGCTGGCAGGCGAAAGCGGCATCCGCATTCTCGAGGACGACTTCGTCGAGAAGTGGGATCTTGCGGTCAAGATCGGGGGGCACCTCAAGGAGCCCCTCGATCCCCTCATGACCCGGTTGGAAATGCGGCGCATGTCGTACGTCCAGCGGATGTCCAAGTACCTCGGCAACCAGCTCTGGGAGACCGCGGGCTCCCCCGAGGTCGATCCGGACCGGTTCGCCGTGGTCATCGGTACGGGTCTGGGCGGTGGCGAGAAGATCGTCGAGACCTATGACGCGATGAACGAGGGGGGACCCCGCAAGGTGTCCCCGCTCGCCGTTCAGATGATCATGCCCAACGGCGCGGCTGCGGTCGTCGGCCTCGAGTTGGGCGCCCGCGCCGGGGTCATCACCCCGGTGTCGGCCTGCTCATCAGGGTCGGAGGGCATCGCCCACGCCTGGCGTCAGATCGTCATGGGCGACGCGGACATCGCCGTCTGCGGGGGCGTCGAAGGCGGCATCGAAGCGCTGCCGATCGCGGCATTCTCGATGATGCGTGCGATGTCGACCCGCAACGACGATCCAGAAGGCGCATCGCGACCGTTCGACAAGAACCGGGACGGGTTCGTCTTCGGCGAAGCCGGTGCCCTCATGGTTATCGAGACCGAGGAGCACGCCAAGGCCCGGGGCGCTAAGCCGTTGGCCAGGTTGATGGGCGCGGGCATCACGTCCGATGCGTTCCATATGGTGGCCCCGGCGTCGGACGGTCTGCGGGCCGGCCAGGCGATGAAGCGGGCGATGGAGACAGCAGGCCTGTCGCCGTCGGACATCCAGCACGTCAACGCGCATGCGACGTCGACCTCCATCGGTGACATCGCCGAGGCCAACGCCATCCGTGTTGCCGGCGCCGAGCACGCCGCGGTCTACGCGCCGAAGTCAGCGCTGGGGCACTCGATTGGTGCCGTCGGTGCCCTCGAGTCCATTCTCACGGTGCTGGCGCTGCGCGACGGAGTGATCCCGCCGACGCTGAACTACGAGACACCCGACCCCGAGATCGATCTCGATGTCGTCGCGGGCGAGCCTCGATACGGCGACTACCAGTACGCCATCAATAATTCGTTCGGATTCGGCGGCCACAATGTGGCTCTGACGTTTGGCCGCTACTAGACGGAACCAGCACAGGAAGGACACACCTGCTATGGCTTCGCTGACCTCAGGCAACGGGATTCCCGACGTCGTCGTCACTGGGATCGCGATGACCACGAGTGTGGCCACCGACGCCGAGTCGACCTGGAAGGCGGTCCTGGACGGGCAAAGCGGTATCCGCACGCTCAACGAACCTTTCATCGAGCAGTTCGAGCTACCGGTCCACATCGGGGGTCGTCTGCTGGAGGGATTCGACTCGGAACTGACCAAGGTCGAGAACCGGCGGATGTCCTACGTCCAGAAAATGGCCACCGTGCTCGGTCGGCGCGTGTGGGACGATGCGGGCGCACCCGAGGTCGACAACGACCGCCTGTTGGTGTCGATCGGAACTGGGCTCGGCGGCGCCGAAGCCCTGGTGTTCGCCTATGACGGGATGCGGGAACGGGG
>CAZCHU010000337.1:0-1724 GCA_964498215.1 uncultured Mycobacterium sp.
CGTGAACAGCACGCTCATCGATGGTCGCTCCCTGCCCGGCATTACCCGGACGGTCATGCGGTCGGCGACGCTGTATGCCACCTTCTCAGACCGGTTGCCCAGACTCCCGCAGCGGTAACTGTGTGCAGCGTCAGAATAGCCGGTCAGGGCTATCTGACGTTGCGCGCGCCGACGACGACGTCGGAATCGGTTCATCTCAAAAAGATGAACCCTTCTGTATTGGGCGGCATCGGGTGTTTCATGAACAGAATGATGATGCCGAGCGAGAACGCCTGCGTCATTCCGGCTCCGGCGGATGCCGGCATGACCCCGGAACCGATCGATAAGTTTCCTCGCCGACCGGGCCGGTAGCACCGTGACCGTCAGTGTGTTCGACCTGTTCTCCGTCGGAATCGGACCGTCGAGTTCTCACACCGTCGGACCGATGCGTGCTGCGGCGAGGTTCGCCGCAGAAGTGGTGAAACTCGGCCTGATTGAGGACGTCAGGGCCCTCCGCGTCGATGTGTACGGGTCTCTGGCGGCCACCGGAGCAGGTCACGGGACCATGCCCGCCATCCTGCTCGGACTGGAGGGGCTTCGGCCCGAGTCCATCGATACCGACGACAAGGACCGTCGCCTCGCTGAGATGCGCGCCGAGGGGACGATTCGTCTCGCAGGGACGGTCGAGGTGCCACTCGCCGAGCACGATATGAATCTGCACCCGCGAACCGTGCTGCCGTTTCACCCAAATGCGTTGAGCTTGACTGCGGTGTCGGCCACCGGATCGGCTCTGCATTCCGAAACCTACTTCTCGGTCGGCGGGGGCTTTGTGGTCACCGAGTCGGATCCGATTCAAGAAACCGCGTCGACGGCGGGTGGCTGGTCGTTCGAGTCCGGTCACCAACTCCTCGAGTTGACTGCGCGGCATCGGGTTCCGATCAGCTCGGTGATGCTCGCGCACGAATGTGAGTCGCGGACGGCAGACGAGGTGCGCGCCTACCTGCTGCACATCCGCGACGTGATGATCGCGTGCGAGCAACGCGGAATCACTCGCAGCGGCTACCTGCCGGGCAGCCTGCGGGTACGCCGGCGCGCCCAAGCCTGGTACGAACACCTGCGCACGGAGGATCCCGAGCGTGACCCGGGCTTCGCCGAGGACTGGGTGAACCTGGTCGCGCTGGCGGTGAACGAAGAGAATGCGTCGGGCGGCCGTATTGTCACCGCACCCACCAACGGGGCCGCCGGGATCATCCCCGCGGTCCTGCACTATGCGCTGCACTACACCGCCGAGGGGCGCGGCGATCCGGACGATGCCACCATCCGATTCCTGCTGACCGCCGGTGCCATCGGTTCGCTGTACAAAGAGCGCGCCTCGATTTCAGGCGCCGAGGTCGGCTGCCAGGGCGAGGTTGGGTCGGCAGCCTCGATGGCAGCCGGCGGGCTGGTCGAAATCCTTGGCGGAACACCGCGACAGGTCGAGAACGCCGCGGAAATCGCCATGGAGCACAGCCTTGGCCTGACCTGCGACCCGATCGGCGGGCTGGTGCAGATCCCGTGCATCGAACGCAACGCCATCTCTGCCGGTAAGGCCATCAACGCCGCCCGAATGGCCATACGTGGCGACGGCACCCACCGGGTCAGTCTCGACCAAGTCATCGAAACCATGAGAGCCACCGGTAGAGATATGAGCTCCAAGTACAAGGAGACCGCCGCCGGCGGGCTCGCCGTCAACGTCGCGGTCAATT
>CAZCHU010000338.1:0-1669 GCA_964498215.1 uncultured Mycobacterium sp.
CCAGGCGGGTGTTGCCCTGCTTGACCCGTATCCGGCATCGTTTCGGTATGCCCGGCTACAACCCCTGCTACGCCTCGATCTCGGAACTCTCGCAGGCGTACCTGAGTCGGGCACTGTCTCCAGTAGAGGTCACTCAAGCGCACCTGGACCGCATCGGCCGATTCAACCCAGTGCTCAAGGCCTTCACGACTGTCCTGACCGACAGCGCGATCGCTGAAGCTAACCGCGCCGCAGACGAGATCGCGCGTGGCGAACATCGTGGTCCTCTGCACGGTATTCCGGTTGCCGTGAAGGACCTGTGCTTCACCAAGGGCCTGGAGACCACCGCCGGCACGAGGATCTACCGAGAGTTCCGGCCCGCCTATGACGCAACCGTCGTGTCTCGCCTTCGCGATGCAGGAGCCGTGCTGTTGGGGAAACTGCATCTGTGCGAGGCCGCAGGTCCCGAGTACCACCCCGACTATCCGGCGGTTGTGAATCCGTGGAGCCGGAGCCACTGGCCCGGGGCGTCCTCCAGCGGTTCGGCCGTCGCGACCGTTGCCGGACTATGCACGGCCAGTATCGGGACTGATACCGGCGGGTCGATCCGTACCCCGTGCGCCATGACGGGAGCAACCGGCTTGAAGCCGACCTGGGGACGCGTCAGCGTCCACGGGGTGTTCGCCATGGCGCCATCGCTCGACACGATCGGGCCGATAGCGCGAAGCGCGGAGGACGTGGGCCACGTGCTGCGAGCCATCGCGGGACCCGATCCGCACGACCCGACCTCCGTCAGGGCCGAGGTGCCCGAGTACACGGCCGGCCCTCCCGAAGTGCAGACCGTGCGGATCGGATGGGATCCCGTGTCGCTCGAATCGGTTGATCCCGATGTGGCGGAGGTGATCCGCGACGCGGTAGGAACGCTCGAGGGCCTCGGGGCAGTCAGTCGCGGAGTGGCGCTGCCGTCGACGATGTCGCTGGCGGCTTCCTGGGGTACCTACGTAGGGGCGGAAGCCGCAGTCGTCCACGAAGAAACCTTCCCGTCGCGATCATCGGAGTACGGCCCATTTGTTCGGCAGCTTCTCGATGCCGGGCACACGGTCTCCGGCATGGATATCGCTCGCATTGAACGAGAAAGGCGACTATTCACAGGGACACTGGCGGATGTCTTTGACGACGTCGACCTCGTTGTGGTCCCGGCCCTGCCTCTTGCGGATCTGACCCTGGATCGCTTGACGCAGCTGCTTGCCAACCCTGACGAGCTGACGAACGTGCTGCGCTACCTCGCGCCGTTCAACTTCTCGGGAAACCCCACGATGACGCTACCGGGCGGCATCGGCCCTTCTGGGGTGCCGATCGGGTTTCAGCTTGTGGCGCGGCATCTCGAAGAGTCCATGCTCGTCCGAGTCGGAAGGGCGTTCCAATCCGTCACCGACTGGCATCTACGCCGTCCTGCGCTTAACGATTGAGGTCTCTTGATGGTCGGGGCGGCGGCATTCGAACCCCCTCATCTGTACGGCCGTCCGCTGGCGCCGCCGCCTCTGCCAGACTGAGCGAAAGCACTGAGTCGACCGGAAGGAAAAACACCCACCGTGAGCAGATCATCGACGACGATCGACCCGGCAGCGCCGGTGTTGGTAACGGGTGCCAGCGGCTACATCGGCAGCTGGATCGTCCGGTCGCTCCTTGA
>CAZCHU010000339.1:0-1668 GCA_964498215.1 uncultured Mycobacterium sp.
GTGTCCGACGGGGCGATGCGGTACAGCGTGCCGTCGAGGGTGAGTTGATAGATGTTGCCGTCGGGTCCCTGGGCCAATTTGACGGTCAGTCCGGCCTGGGGGTCGAAGAACTGCTCGTCTCCGCACGCCGCGAAGCCGGAATCGCAGGAAACTACCCTGATCCAGCCCTTGAGGTAGTCGGCGATCAGCACCTTGCCGTCCAGACTCGCCCCGAAGGTCGACCCGTTGGGGACCAAGACCGATGTGATGGCCGCACCCCCGGCTCCGTGCGGATAGGCGTAGATAGGGCTGATCGAGTCGCACGCGCCGCAGATACCCTCGGCGTCCGGCCAGCCGTAGTTGCCTCCGGCGGTCACCTTGTTGACCTCCTCGAACGCCGCCGCACCCACGTCGGCCACCAGAAGGCTGCCATCCGAAGCCACAGTCAACCGGAACGGGTTGCGCAGCCCCAGGGCATAGATTTCCGGACGCGCATCGGTGTCGACGAAGGGGTTGTCGTCGGGCACGGTGCCATCGGGGTTGAGCCGCACTATCTTGCCGTGCAGGGTGGACAAGTCCTGGGAGTTCGACCGGATGGCGTTGTCGCCCAGCCCCCAGTAGAGGGTGCCGTCAGGACCGAACCCGAGCGCGCCGCCGTGGTGGTTGGGCGCGATCGGCTGATCGCCTTGGGCCAGAACCAGTTCCGAGTCAAGGTCGCCGACCCGGTCGGTCACGGTGAATCGTGACAACCGATTGCGTAGCCCAGTGGTGGTGTGGGCCACGTATAAATACCCGTTCGTCGCGTAGTCGGGGTCGAGAACCAGCCCGGATATCCCTCGCTCGACCTCGGTGCTCACCGGCACGACCAGGATCGGATCGCCTTGCGGTGCGCCATCCTCAAAGACCTTGACCGTCCCGCCCTTCTCGGCGATGATGATCTGCCCGCCGGGCAGGAACTGAAAATCGGTCGGAGTGCTTAGCCCCGTTGCCACCGCGGTGCGTTCGAATCCAATGTTGACTCTTGTGGTGCTGGAATGCCCGGCGCTGCCGAGCAGTCCGAAGGTCAGGATGTGTAGCAGTTGAGCGAAGCCGTGCAACTGGAACCCATTGCCGACAGCATCGCTGACGGTGACATCAAAAGTGTCATGCCCCGCGTAGTTAGGGCCGGGCGTGTAGCGGAACGTTCCGTCGTCCAGTACCTCGACCGTGCCGAAGGTCGGCTGGGTCGCGGTGTAGGTCAGGATCTCGCTGTCCGGATCGGTGGGGTTCAAATTTCCCACGATGACCCCGTCGACCAGGCTGTTCTCCAACGAGTTGTAGGCCAGCGTCGGCGTCTTGTTGAAGAACGTGCGCTCGAACCATGCCAGCAAGCCCAGCGGCTCGGCGGGCGGATCGGCCGTCGCCGCAGCCGCGCGTGCAGTCACCGGTGCCGGTTCGGCGGAGTCAGCTTCCAGCCCGACCTGGGCAACGCCGGTCACCTCAGCGACGGATGCGCCACCGGCATCATCTGATCCGGCTGCCACCACTGTGGCCGTCGGCGCAACCGGATCTGGTTCCGATTGCGCTGACTCCTCCTGCCGAAGAACGGATTCCGCGGCAACCGCGCCGTCACTGTCCTCATCCGCGGGGAGCTCGTCGGGAGGGTCGGATTCCGGCGACGCGAAATCGTCCAGGTCATCCAGCTCCTCG
>CAZCHU010000340.1:0-1663 GCA_964498215.1 uncultured Mycobacterium sp.
GGGAGTGGCTGCGACGCTGCGGGTGCTGATGGTCAGCGTCACCGATCCATCCGAATTGATTGCCGCGTGTACCCGGCGCTGAACTGCTGACGGCCGTTGCCCCGGATTGTCATTGGGAACTCAACTCATCCGAGTACGCCCCCGGGGTTCGGTGCATGATCCGCCGGAACGCCGCGATGTAGGCACTCGTCGAGGAGAAACCACATCTGTGTGCGGTGGAGGTCACCGACATGCCGTCGGCGAGGAAACCCAACGACACCGTTACTCGGACCAGGGTCCGCCACTGGCTGAACGAAACCGCCAGCTCCGATGAGATCAGCCGTTGCAGAGTTCGTTCCGTTGCTCCGACATGGCGAGCGAGCTCAACGAGCTCGTGGCGACCTGCTGGGTCGCCCAGCATGACGTCGAGCATTGCCAGTAGTCGCGGGTCACGCGGGGTGGGCAGGGGCGAACCACCCCATTGCTGGTGTCGGATGTCGAAAATCTCATGCTGCAGAACGCACTCCAACGCCTCGCGTTGTTGGTGATGACGGGTGTCGTCGTCCAGTGCGCGCATCGCGTTCTGCGCCAGTTGGGTCAAACCAACGACCACCGGATGATCTGGGTAGTCGGCAACGGCGGCGACGTCACCGCGGAGTAGAAGCGTGGTCACGGCACTGCGTACATGCGCGCGATGGCTGTGCTCGACTCCCGCAGGAATGACGATTGCCCGCGTTGGGCCGGTGATGATCCATGTCGCTGCGGGAGTCGTGACCGCCAGAAGTCCGCTTCGTGGCGCGACGACTTGGGTGACGGAGTGACTGTGCGGCCTGATGGTTCCGCCGGGGTTCAGGAGTATTCCTCGGACCAGGTTGGCGGCGCGATCACCGTCTTCTTCGTCGCTGTCCGCCATCACGTCCCCATCGTCGGGCGTTCATCGCCGGTCGTTCCGGCGATTCAGCCGAGTGTTGTCGCCGGCTTGCGCGCATGGACCGTCCAGTGATCGCCCCAGGATTTCACGCGGACGTCGATGTATCCGGCTGCAATCAGCCGATCGGTCAACCCCCGATGATCCACCGGGTTGTAGATGTCAGCGACATGGAGTGCGGCGAGGTCGGCACTGGCGATGCTATCGGCTGCGACGAACCGGCCTCCGGGCCGCAGCACGCGAACCACTTCGGCGAAGACCCGGTTCTGGAGGTGGGGTGTGGGAACGTGATGCAGCATCGTGAACGACACCACTGCGCTGAATTGGCAGCTATCGAACGGCAGGGCGGTGGCATCGGCGGGTATCACCGTCACATTCGTGTCGGCCAACCGCCTTGCCAGATCGGCGGCGAGGCCAGCGTCGAGCTCGGCGGCCGTGAGCCGCCCGACTTCGGTCCGCAACAGATCCGTCGTCATCCCCGGCCCTGGACCGATTTCGAGTACATCGTCGCCGAGGCGAATTCCGTTGAGGGCGTGAGGCAATATCATCTTCTGCAACTTCTCCCGCCACTCGTCGCTGACAAGTAGTTCCAGGTGATCTGTGTTCATGTTCTAAACCGTATGACCTACCGACCGTGGCGGCTACACTGTATTGCGACATTTAATGACGCCAATGCGACAATCGTTTGCCGAGGGCCCTGTCGCCGAGCTGAGATAACTTGTGACCATGTCCATCGATATCGCGATGATTACCTTC
>CAZCHU010000341.1:0-1655 GCA_964498215.1 uncultured Mycobacterium sp.
GGGGTGTTGATACGCGAAAGTGCCTGTCCTGCAACGGATAATCGGATTTGTCTAGGATTCGATCGTCCAGCGGGAAGGCACCTCGCAAATGAAGGATATCGCGGCGGCGCGGCGGGTGAAAGTCTCTGCCGATGGGCGCGGGGTGGTGTCGCACGCCGGGATGGGGCTGTTACGCGAACTGGTCGACCAAACCGGGTTATCCGCCCAGGTCACGGCGGCTTTGGCTGACACCTACAAGGGGCCGTGGGTGTACGCACCGGGGGCGGTGTTTGCCGATCTGGCCGCGGCGGTGGCCGACGGGGCGGACTGCATCGACGGAGTCGGGCAACTCTGCGCCGACCGGGAGCACGTGTTCGGACCCAAGGCCTCCACGACAACGATGTGGCGGCTGGTCGACTCCCGTATCGACGCCGCCCACCTGCCCAAGGTCCGTGAGGCCCGCGCCGCGGCGCGGGAGGCGGCCTGGGCCGCCGGGGCCGCCCCACCGGCAGGTCAGCCGCTCTACGTCGACTTCGACGCCACGCTGGTCATCGACCACTCCGACAACAAGGCCGACGCGGCGCCGACGTGGAAGAAGTCCTTCGGCCATCACCCGTTGCTGGCGTTTCTGGACCGCCCCGAGATCGCCGGCGGTGAGCCGCTGGCCGGTCTGCTGCGCAAAGGCAACGCCGGCTCCAACACCGCCGCCGACCACATCAGCGTCCTCGACCAGTCGTTGACGTCGCTACCCGCCCAGTGGCGTCCCGACCCGGACAACCCGAACTCACCGGCGGTGGTGGTGCGCTCCGATACCGCTGGAGCCACCCACAAGTTCGCCCAGGCCTGCCGTGATCGCGGGGTCGGGTTCTCCTTCGGGTTTCCCGTCGACACCCGGGTGTGGGACGCCGTGGACACCCTCAACCTCGCCGAGGGCTGGTATCCGGCGATCGACTCTTGTGGCGAGATCCGGGATGGAGCGTGGGTGGCCGAGGCCACGCCCCTGGTCAACCTGTCGACCTGGCCTGCCGGAACCCGACTTGTGCTGCGTAAAGAGCGTCCGCACCCCGGTGCGCAGCTGCGGTTCACCGACATCGACGGCATGCGGGTTACCGCGTTCATCACCGACACCGCACCCGGTGCCGTGCCTGGGCAGCTGGCCGGTCTGGAACTGCGCCATCGCCAGCATGCCCGGGTTGAGGACCGCATCCGCGAAGCAAAAGCCGCCGGCCTGGCGAATCTGCCCTGCCATGATTTTCAGTCCAATGCCGCCTGGCTGGAGATCGTGATGGCTGCCGCCGACCTGGTCGCCTGGGCCCAACTGATCGGCTTCACCGACACCCCTGAGTTGGCCCGCTGCGAGATCAACGCCTTCCGCTACCGGGTCCTGCACGTCGCGGCCCGCATCACCCGCGGCGCCCGCCAACTGCGGCTGCGCATCGACGCCACCTGGCGCTGGGCTGGCGCTATCGCCACCGCCTGGCAACGCCTCCGCGCCGCCTTCCCCTGACCAGCCGCAACACCTGTCCCGACGAACCAGAAAGACCCACCGGCCATAGGACAGCCCGCCCACCCCGGCGACACGGGCCGATCAAACACACCCCAAACCCAAAACCGCTGCTGCTCAGCGCTTTCCGCAGCTCAGCCTCGCCGGACCCCACCGGCATGCAAAATCGAGG
>CAZCHU010000342.1:0-1639 GCA_964498215.1 uncultured Mycobacterium sp.
GCTCCGCACATCCACCTCTGGATGGCGCCACCGGATCGCCGGGACCGCGATCGACGTGCGCAACGGGCTGCGTGCATGCGATCCGAAGCGGTTGGCCATCTATTTCACCAAGCACTCGTCGCCGAACCTCGGCGGCGACAAGGAATACCAGCACATCGTTCCCGACCTATGGCGGCAGCCCGGTCGCGGCCCCGGCAGATGACGACGAACGCTCTGCAGCCAAGGTGGGCTGGCCGACGGGTACGCACTCGTCAACAACGGGCCGGAATTTGCCGTGCAGCTTGCCGCTGCGTTGCAGGCCGACCGGGCATAGCCCGATACCTCACCCTTTCGTAACTTTCGTAACTCTGCTACTCTTGATCGAGTTCAAGCGATGAGGTGAAAGGAAGTGAGACCCATGAGCAGCGCCTCCGCGGAGATTGTTAACCCGGTTCCGGCCGATGCCAATGGGCTTGCCGATGTCCTCAACTTCATCGAGGCGCACGAGGCCCGTCACGGGACCTCTCCTGAGCCTGCCTTCTTCCTGTCCGGTGCAAGCGGACACGACCGCGTCGAACTGACCGAACAGCTTCACGAGGTTCTCAAGCGTGCCGCCCAGGCCCTCAGCCACGGCCAGTCGATCAGCATCCTGACCCGCGACCAGGAAATCTCCACCCAGCAGGCCGCCGAAATCCTCGGCCTGAGCCGTCCCACGGTGGTTCGCCTCATCGATGACGGCGAGTTAGACGCGTACGTGCCCGGCACGATCCGACGCAAGCTACGGCTTGCCGATGTCCTTGCCTACCGCGAGGAGCTTCGCTCCCGACGCAACCGGTTCATCACCGAAAGCTCGGCGGAGTTCACGGATGCCGACGCCGACGAGGTCGCCGAGTTGCTCGCCGAGGCCAAACGCAAGCGTTGACCTTCGGCGGCGCTTGAAAGACTCGCCCACGTGTATCGCGCTGTCCTCGACACCTGCGCCCTCGTGCCGAGCCATCAGCGTGACTTCCTCCTACAGTTGGCAACCGAGGAGGCTTACGCGCCGGTCTGGGGATCTGGGATCCTCTTCGAGTTGGACTACGTATTGGCTGGCCTGCACGACAAGCGCGGGATCGGCGATAGCGCTGGTCGTCGACAGCGCCTTTTCGATCAGCTGAAGCAGGCGTTTCCGGGCTCGGAGGTCCAAGCCCCGAAGGACCGGGAGTACAGCTACGGGCTCAACGATCCCGATGATGGCCACGTCGCCCACGCCGCGATCATCGGCAAAGCCGACGCCATCGTCACCGATGATCGCCGGGCCGGGTTCAGCACAGCGCGCGTACTCGTAGGGGCCGATATCGAGACCGTGCACCCACACCAGTTCGCCGCCAAGACAGTGTCAGCGCACCCACACGCGGGACTGCGCGCGCTGCTAGAGATGTCGAATCGCCGGGCCAACCCACCACAGAGTCCGGAACAGATCTTGGAGCTGCTGGTGACGCGGCACAACATGACCGAGGCCGCCGAGATCTTGCTGCCGCTGCTGACAGAAGAGTCCCGGTGACCAGGCTGAGCACCTCGATCAACTTCACGCGACTGAAATTCACACACCGAAGGCCGAAAAAACCGGACGAATCAAACTATCCACCGAGTGCCTGGCCCACGTCGATGCAGGTGGAAC
>CAZCHU010000343.1:0-1635 GCA_964498215.1 uncultured Mycobacterium sp.
CTGATCCGGCCTCGGCGGGGGCCGGGTTTTCGTGTTTGCCGTTTCGCTCGGGCTGGTCGAGTTTGACGACAATCGACGGGCCTCATTGATGGACTGCCTCGATCTTCGGTGTCCCCACATCGAGGTATCGCGGTCATGGTGGCGCGGGCGCGGCGTGGTTCGGGTGAAGAATGCTGGGGTAGGCCGGCGTGTGTGATGGCGGAGCCGTGCTAATTGATTGATTCGAATCGTGCTATATGACTGATTCAAACTGTGCTAACTGTATGATTGGGCGATGCGGTACACCAGGCGCATCCTCGACGACGAACTTGATGCGCTGTTCGGACAGATACCCGCGATCGCGATCGACGGCCCGAAGGCAGTGGGGAAGACCACGACGGCAGAGCAGCGCGTGGTCGGCCTGCTGAGGCTCGATGCAAAGCCCAACCGTGAGGCGATAGATGCCGACCCGGGTCTGCTGTTGAGTAGACCGCGGCCACTGCTCATCGACGAGTGGCAGAAGGTTCCAGAGGTTTGGGACGTCGTGCGGCGTGCAGTCGACGACGATCCGACTGGTGGTCAGTTCCTGCTCGCCGGGAGCGCTACACCCCCACACGGGGCGACGGCTCACTCGGGCGCCGGGCGCATTGGGCGGTTGCGCATGCGTCCCATGACATTGTCGGAGCGGGCGATCGCATCACCGACGGTCAGTATCGGCGAATTGCTCACTGGCAGCAGGCCACCCCTTGACGGGGTGACAGACGTTCGGCTGGCCGATTACGCGCATGAGATCGTCGCTTCGGGTTTCCCGGGCATGCGGACTCTCGGTGCGCGGGCACTGAAGTTTCAGCTTGATTCCTACCTGCGCAATGCCGTTGATCGAGACGTGCCGGAGCAAGGGCTCGCGGTTCGTAAGCCTGATGCGATGTTGGGGTGGTTGCGTGCCTACGCTGCAGCCACATCCACTACAGCCAGCTACACCGCAGTGCTCGACGCGGCCACGGCAGGAGTCAGTGACAAGCCGGCGCGTTCAACGATTGTCGCGTACCGAGACGTGCTCACCCAGCTGTGGTTGCTGGATCCGGTGCCTGCTTGGGGTCCTGCGGGAAACCCCTTGGCGCGCTTGGCTCAATCGCCGAAGCATCACCTCGCTGATCCGGCGTTGGCGGCACGTCTACTCGGCTTGTCCGTGGATGCGCTTCTCAGTGGTGAAGGCAGGCCGATCGGGCCTCAGGGTGGCGGCATGCTCGGGCATCTCTTCGAATCCTTGGTCACACTTTGTGTACGGGTTGCTGCGCAGGCCGCCGACGTCAGTGTTGGTCATCTGCGGACACGCAACGGCGACCACGAGATAGATCTGGTGTTGGTACGCGACGACGGCAAAGTGCTCGCCGTCGAGGTGAAACTGGCCGCAACGGTCGAAGATCGAGATGTCGCACACTTGCGCTGGTTGGGTGACCACCTCCGCGTGGACCTGCTCGACGCGGTCATCATCAACACCGGGCCGAACGCCTACCGTCGCCCCGACGGCATCGGCGTGGTCCCACTAGCGCTGCTGGGTCCGTAGTGGGTCGAAATCCCGAACGGCGGCTTTCGATCAAGGCGAGCTGACAGCAATGCAAAGACGGTCAATGCTTCTTTGCTGGCCTGCGCGGA
>CAZCHU010000344.1:0-1632 GCA_964498215.1 uncultured Mycobacterium sp.
AAGAACACCCGCATCGGAGAAGGCACCAAGGTCCCGCATCTGACCTACGTCGGCGACGCCGACCTCGGGGACCACAGCAACATCGGCGCCTCCAGCGTCTTCGTCAACTACGACGGAGAAACCAAGCGCCGTACGACTATCGGCTCCCATGTGCGCACCGGTTCGGACACCATGTTCGTGGCGCCGGTGACCGTCGGCGACGGCGCCTACACCGGGGCGGGAACGGTGGTCCGCGAAGACGTCCCGCCCGGCGCACTGGCCGTGTCCGGGGGTTCGCAACGCAATATCGAAGGCTGGGTGGCACGAAAACGACCCGGCAGCGCCGCGGCAGCGGCGGCGGCAGCAGCCGCGAACCCGGCCGAAGCCGCCCAGTCCACCGACGCGGAGCACGACCAACCGGCCGACTCCTAGCATTCGCCGGGTTTGTCCGCATTGTGGCACCCACCGGAGTCCGCGGGTAGGCGCTACGTACGATGACCGGAGTATCGATCCCCGACGCCGAGGGCAGCCCGTGAGCCACGACTGGACCGACAATCGCAAGAACCTGATGCTCTTCTCCGGGCGAGCGCACCCTGAGTTGGCCGAGCAGGTGGCCAAGGAACTTGATATCAAGGTGACGGCGCAGAGCGCGCGAGACTTCGCCAACGGCGAGATCTTCGTCCGTTTCGATGAGTCGGTACGCGGGTGCGACGCATTCGTGCTGCAGAGCAATCCCTGGCCGCTCAATCAGTGGCTGATGGAACAGCTCATCATGATCGATGCCCTGAAACGCGGCAGCGCCAAACGGATCACCGCGATCCTGCCGTTCTACCCCTATGCCCGGCAAGACAAGAAGCATCGCGGCCGCGAACCGATCTCGGCTCGACTGGTCGCCGACCTACTCAAGACCGCCGGCGCGGACCGGATCGTGTCGGTCGACCTGCACACCGATCAGATCCAGGGCTTCTTCGACGGACCGGTCGACCACATGCGCGGGCAGT
The DNA here is from genome assembly GCA_964498215.1 of uncultured Mycobacterium sp. Classification (GTDB taxonomy): domain Bacteria; phylum Actinomycetota; class Actinomycetes; order Mycobacteriales; family Mycobacteriaceae; genus Mycobacterium. The sequence continues at coordinate 981 of CAZCHU010000344.1, forward strand.
CGCTGCTGTGCGGCTACATTGCCGACCACTACGCCGACCACGACATGGTGGTGGTTTCACCCGATTCAGGGCGGGTGCGCGTGGCCGAGAAGTGGGCCGACTCGCTGGGTGGGGTTCCGCTCGCCTTCATTCACAAGACTCGCGACCCGCTCATCCCCAATCAGGTGAAGTCCAATCGAGTGGTGGGCGACGTCGATGGCAAGACCTGCATTCTGACTGACGACATGATCGACACCGGCGGCACCATCGCCGGCGCCGTGCAGCTACTCAAACAGGACGGTGCCGCCGACGTCATCATCGCCGCGACGCACGGGGTGCTGTCCGGCCCCGCCCCGCAGCGTCTGGCTGACTGCGGCGCGAAGGAGGTGATCGTCACCAACACCCTGCCGATCGGCGAGGACAAGAAGTTCGCGCAACTCACGGTTCTGTCGATCGCTCCTCTGCTGGCCAGCACGATCCGAGCGGTGTTCGAAAATGGCTCCGTGACAGGACTATTCGACGGGTCCGCCTAGGGCGGCCGCTGAGCGCCGAGACAGGGGCCGAAGATGACTGCACGCATATATCACAATCCGAAGTGCTCGACCTCGCGGAAGACACTGGAGTTGTTGCGCGACAACGGTGTTGAACCTGAGATCGTGCTGTATCTCAAAAC
>CAZCHU010000345.1:0-1555 GCA_964498215.1 uncultured Mycobacterium sp.
ACGTCCCGGTGTTCGGCATCTGTTACGGATTCCAGGCCATGGCGCAGGCGCTGGGTGGCACCGTGACCCGCACCGGAACCAGTGAGTATGGCCGCACGGAACTAGAAATCGTTGGCGGACAACTGCATTCCGATCTTCCAGACAGTCAGCCGGTGTGGATGAGTCACAGCGACGCGGTGACCGCGGCCCCGGACGGCTTCGACGTCGTCGCAACCAGTTCCGGCGCGCCGGTGGCGGCTTTCGAGAATCGGGGACGCCGACTGGCCGGTGTGCAGTATCACCCCGAAGTGATGCACACTCCACACGGTCAGCAGGTTCTGAGCAGATTCCTGCACGAGTTCGCCGGCATCGACGCCACGTGGACTCCAGCGAATATCGCCGACGCGCTTGTCGAGCAGGTGCGTACGCAGATCGGAGTTGGACGCGCTATCTGCGGGCTCTCGGGGGGTGTCGATTCGGCAGTCGCCGCCGCGCTGGTGCAACGGGCCATCGGGGACCGGTTGACCTGCGTGTTCGTCGACCACGGGTTGCTGCGTGCAGGTGAGCGGGCGCAGGTGCAGCGTGATTTCGTGGCCGCGACGGGCGCCCATCTGGTCACCGTCGACGTGGCTGACCGGTTCCTCGAGGCGCTGTCGGGTGTCGCCAACCCGGAGGGTAAGCGCAAGATCATCGGGCGGGAGTTCATCAGGGCATTCGAAGGCGCGGTGCGTGACGCGCTGGGAGGTGTAGACGGTGAGGTCGAGTTCCTGGTCCAGGGCACGCTTTACCCCGACGTGGTGGAGTCCGGGGGCGGAACGGGAACAGCCAACATCAAGAGCCATCACAACGTCGGTGGATTACCTGGCGACCTGAAGTTCAAGCTCGTCGAGCCTTTGCGTCTCCTGTTCAAGGATGAGGTGCGAGCGGTTGGTCGGGAATTGGGCTTGCCGGAGGAAATCGTTGCACGCCAACCTTTCCCGGGTCCCGGACTGGGTATCCGGATTGTCGGTGAGATTACCGCCGATCGCCTCGACACCCTGCGTCGGGCTGACGCCATCGCCCGCGAGGAGTTGACGTCGGCCGGTTTGGACCACCAGATCTGGCAGTGTCCGGTGGTGCTGCTGGCCGACGTGCGTTCGGTGGGTGTGCAGGGGGACGGCCGCACCTACGGGCACCCGATCGTGCTGCGTCCGGTGTCCAGCCAGGATGCGATGACAGCCGACTGGACCAGGGTCCCCTACGAAGTGCTGGAACACATTTCGACGCGGATCACCAACGAGGTACGCGAGGTCAATCGCGTGGTTCTGGATATCACCAGCAAGCCGCCGGGCACGATCGAGTGGGAGTGACGGCGATTCGCTGACGGCCCGCACTGGCGTCTCGTTCACACTGTGCTGGCGCCACCCGCGGTCTGTGCGCACTTGCCCGCCATCGGCACAGTCTCAACGCGAGGAATCTGGTTGACGCTGTCGGGGGTGGGGTGTTTACTCATGTATCGAACATACATTCGAATGTAGCGACCTGGGTTGGGTGGTGTTGGAGGTGTTGCTGTGACACTGCAGGCGGGTGCGGTAGG
>CAZCHU010000346.1:0-1523 GCA_964498215.1 uncultured Mycobacterium sp.
AGGCTCATGACGGTGACGACGACCTGGATCTCGTTGCGCAGACCCGAGATGAACGTCGGGCGCAGGGGCCGGTCGATGAGCCGACAGGTCAGGATCGCGTCGGTGGATGGGCGCCCTTCACGCCGGAAGAACGAGCCGGGAATACGCCCGGCGGCGTACATGCGCTCCTCGACGTCGATGGTGAGCGGGAAAAAGTCGAAGTGGTCCTTCGGGTGCTTGCCGGCCGTGGTGGCCGACAGCAGCATGGTCTCGTCATCGAGGTAGGCGACGACCGAGCCGGCCGCCTGCTTGGCCAACCGGCCGGTCTCGAAGCGAATGGTGCGGGAGCCGAAGCTCCCGTTGTCGATCACGGCGGTGGATTCGAACACGCCGTCTTCAATTTCAACGACAGACATAGACGTCCGTACGGCCTCTCTGGGTCATCATTCAGCTATTTCGCGTGATCACGCGCATGATGCAGACAGCCCCGGAAAGCCCCTGCGGAGCCCCCGAGACCGGCCCGGATGCGTCGACGGCCGTCGATCGAAGCGGCCGGAATTCATCCGGCAGCCACTACCGAAGACCGCGCGATCGGGCGGTACCTGTCGTGTCACGCGGGGGCGGTGCTCGCGGAACTGCGAGGACCGCACCCGGTCGTTCGCGCCAGTCGGCTGGCGAACGCCCTCATCGTACATCCCGGTGTGTGCCAAACCCCTAATCCGGGGCCGTTGCTGGCGCGGCAAAACGCTCACGTCACATGCTCCACGCAGACGGTGAAGTTACGTTCCCGGTAGGCGTAACCCACCCCGCTTGCGCACTGATCGGCGTTGGCGACGTTCTCGAGTATCTGGGTGGCCCGCTGCCGACCGGGCAGGGTGGCGTCCCGACAGTCCGCCCGGACGGGGTCCCTGCCGTTTTCCGGATCGATGCTCATGCAGCCACCCACGACCCAGTCGATGTCCAGGCAGATGGTCGTGCGCGAGTCCGAGAAGGAGCTGCGCATCGAGTAGTACGAATCGATGTCGGTCGGGCAGTGGTCGGCACCATCGGCCGACCCAGAGGCCACCGCCACGACCTTGAAGTTCGACTCGGGCGTCCCACAGGGCTTTTTCTCCGCCTCGGGGCGATCCGACGGTCCACCCGTCTGAACGCAGTCGCCTACCGCGATGTCGTCGGTGGCCTCGGTTGAACACCCCGTCAACACGCCCCATGCCGTGGCCGCAGCCGAGGTGACCACGAGCAACCTTCGCACGTGCTTGAGTAGAAGGGACGGCGTCAGCGACGCAGCCCGAGGCGCTCGATCAGGCTGCGGTAGCGCTCGACGTCGACCTGGGCGATGTACTTGAGCAGCCGGCGGCGACGACCGACCAGCAACAGCAGCCCGCGACGCGAGTGATGATCATGCTTGTGCATCTTCAGATGCTCGGTCAGGTCTGAGATCCGCTTGGTCAGCAGCGCGATCTGCGCCTCCGGCGAGCCGGTATCGGTGCCGTGCAGGCCGTACTCGCCCAGGATGTCTTTTTTCTGTTCGGCAGTGAGCGCCA
>CAZCHU010000347.1:0-1507 GCA_964498215.1 uncultured Mycobacterium sp.
GCCACGCCCGTCTTGACGATTCGGCCATAGAGTGGACGCAACATCAACGCCGAAAAGGGATGTGCTCGTCGGCCCGGCCGGGTCAGCGTCGCAGCCGGAACCCAACGACACTACCCACCAAATCAGGTTGGTCGGCATGGACGATGCGCAAGCGCTGGAGCGTTAGCTAACCTGACCGCGTCTCCTGTATTTCCTGGATGCCGCTAGCCTTCGTGTATGGCCGACACCGTGATCGTCCGAGTCAAGCCCGGCAGTCGCAAGGGTCCCCTCGTCGAGCTCGGTTCCGATGGCGAGTTGACCATCTACGTGCGCGAACCAGCGGTCGACGGCAAGGCAAACAACGCTGTCACCCGGCTGCTGGCAGCCCATCTCCACCTACCGAAAAGCAAGGTGGAGTTAGTGTCGGGATCGACCTCGCGACTCAAGCGATTTCGCATCCGCCGCTGAACAAGTCAGTGCCGCTGTGTATACCCGCCCCGGACACCTTGACAATCCCCGCCACAGCGTCGATTGACCTGTCTCAACCGGTGCCGCGACAGTGACCGATTTCTTGGACGCCCTTACCGTAGTTGCCCTTTGACGGGTCCTTGGGTTCGTTGACTTCGATCTTCGCAGGTTGGCTAGAGTGCAACGGTGGGATCCTGACGAACATGGTGCGCCCGCAGCGTTCAAGCGCGACAAGGGCCGCGGCGTCAGGCTTCGGTGTAGGGCTGTGCAGCGAGCTCAGTTGGCTCTCAAGATCATTCAGAACGACGGTGTAGTTATGGCCGACCGGAAGCGGCCGCGAAGATTTGCAGGCCCACCTTTAGCGAGAACCGCGGACCGCGCACGTAGGTGATAGAGACTATGCAATACGGCGAGAACTATCGAAACATGAGGCAGCCCTGGCTATCCACACGGGATAGCCGGGGTCGTGGCGGTGCGGCGCCTACGGGGTGGCTGCTGGCGGCGGCGCGGGACTCCAACGGCTGACGACTCAGAACTCTCGTTTTGCTATCACCCGATGGGTGGTGCGCCGGGGACAACTGGTGCACCGCCCCCGCCTGTGACCACCGGGGCTCCCGGAGGTGCCGGCGCAACAGCGACTTGGGGAGGACCACCGGTGGCCGGGATCACTAGATCGCCGGGCTGCGTCCATCCCGACTGGGGGGCGGATGGAGGAAACGCGCTGCCAGAGTTCATCATGCAGTCAAGAGAGATGCTACCGATGCAATCGAAATCGTCCTGGGCGAGGCTGGTTGGTGCTAACACAACTCCGATCAGCGGCAGCGAAATAGTGGTGAGGCCAGTGGCCCAACGGCGTAGCTGGTGGCGGGTGAGTTTCATTGTCGAATGGTAGGCGCGGTGTCCTTGGCCGCGGGGCGGATTCTGCATTCTCGTCGCTACTCAGCCCGCCGCTAACGTGGGTGCCCGCCGTTGCGAGTCTGGTGCGTTCCACTGCTGGCGCATGGGGCGCTCAACCGCCCTGGTTCACCCACTGTAGTCACGCGTGTGGGCATTCGACTGA